>JBEKZY010000001.1:0-46206 GCA_049509395.1 Thermoguttaceae bacterium
CCAGTTCCAGGTTTAGTTTTGTGAACTTCCATGTTGGGGCGGCAGTTTAACTGCCGCCCCAACGAGATGGCCTGCTTGTCGGATTGTTTTGTATTATTAATAACAAATCGCTCCTTGGCCGGCCACAGGCAATCCGGCCAAGGAGCACGCACATTGCAACGGGGATGAGCAACAGCGACTTCAAATGAATGTAGAAGACCCAATTCGCGTTCTGATCGTGGATGATACGATCACTTATCGGAAGATCGTCAGCGACGTGCTGGCCGATCTGCCCGGAGTGGAAGTCGTCGGTACCGCTGCCAATGGCAAGATCGCCCTGCAAAAAATAGAACAGCTCCGGCCGGATCTCTTGACGCTCGATCTGGAAATGCCCGAAATGGATGGGTTGGACGTGCTTCGGTGCCTGAATCAATCAGGCAGTAATGTACAGGCGATAATGCTTAGCGGGGCAAATACTAATGGAGCAAACCTGACCATGACCGCCTTAAAACTGGGAGCCTTTGACTTTGTATTGAAACCCGCAAACGACAAAGTGGAGAAAAATGTGGAATTCCTCCGCCATGAACTTGGCTTGAAAATCCAAGCCTTCGCCCGTTCCCAGCGCGTTCACACGATATTACACGGCCCTGCCCCGGCTCCGCCCCACACCCTGACTGCGCCGCATCCGCATAAAGACGTTGCCCATGTACCACACGCTCAACGCCCCTTTGAAATCAACGCCTGCAAGCCGGAAGTGGTGGCACTGGGCATTTCTACGGGCGGTCCCGCCTCCTTGACTCGCATGCTGCCTCAGTTGCCGGTAAATCTGGGTGTGCCCATCCTGATCGTGCAGCACATGCCGCCTGTGTTCACCAAGTCTCTGGCGGATGATCTCAACCGCCGCTGCGCGCTAAGGGTTTGCGAGGCATGTGATGGCCAGCCGCTTAGTCCCGGTAATGTGCTTATCGCGCCCGGCGGAAAACAGATGAAAGTTGAAAGGGCAGACGGACATGTCGCCGTCCATATTACCGACGATCCTCCGGAAAATAGCTGTAAACCCTCCGTGGACTACTTGTTTCGATCCGTAAGCGAAATCTATGGGAAAAAAGCGGTCGGCGTGATTATGACCGGAATGGGAAACGACGGCGCGCGAGGTTGCCAGGAAATGAAACGCCAAGGCGCCGCCATCATCGCTCAAGATGAGGCGACATGCGTGATCTTTGGTATGCCCAAGGGGCCCATCGAGGAAGGAATCGCCGACATTGTCGCGCCGCTTGACAACATCGCCCTGGAAATTCTTCGGCTGGTCGGAAAAGGAGCCTATGCATGCAAGTGATCGAGATGGAAATCGCCATGGTCGCCGATCTTGTCGAGGAACTTTGCGGCATTGTTCTCGACAACAGCAAAGGTTACCTCATCGAAAGCAGACTGGGCAGCCTGGCTGAGTCCCACGGCTGCAATAATTTTACCGAATTCTGCCGTAAAGCCCGAAACGGCGATCCCATGCTGCGAAGCCGCATTATCGATGCAATCACCACCCAGGAAACACTCTTCTTCCGCGACAGTTCTCCCTTCGAGGCTTTGCAGCATAAAGCCATACCCGAATTGATCGATGCCAAAACCGGCACGATGTTTTCCAAACGCATCCGGATTTGGTCCGCCGCCTGCAGCACGGGACAGGAAGTCTATAGCATCGCCATGACGCTTTGTGAATTAATTCCGGACATTCTAAAGTGGGATATTAAAATACTGGGCACGGATATCTCCGACTCGGCCGTCAAACAAGCCAGTCTCGGACGATATGCAAAACATGAAATCCAACGCGGCATGAAACCGGCATTACTGCAGAAGTACTTCGTCGAAGGAAAAGACGGTTGGCGCGTAAAGGACGAACTACGCTTCTTCAGCTCCTTCCAGCGACGAAATCTGCTCCAGCCTTTCGCCGATCTGGGACCGTTCGACATCGTTTTTTGCCGCAACGTTGCAATCTACTTCGACGCTGCGACAAAGCGGGACCTGTTTCACCGTCTAACGCGCCAGATGACTTCCGACGGATATTTGTTCGTTGGTTCCTCTGAATCTCTCGCCGATCTTGGACCCCAATTTGTACCCCAATACCATTGCCGGGCAGTCTTCTACCAACCGAATAAGAAAACAATAATGGCTATGGCCTAAATAACTATTTTGGAAAGGAACATGGCATGATTAAAGCTAAAGATGTCATGAATACCAATATCGTGGCCGTCGATCCGGACGACCCTATTGAGGAAGTTATGTCCACGATGATCAGACTAGGAATCAGCGGTCTGCCGGTGGTCGATATGGCCGGGCAACTCCTGGGGATCATTACGGAGTTCGACTTGCTGGAACTCGTATGGAACCCGAATACCAGCAAGAACAAAGTCTATCATTACATGACCCGCGAAGTCCGTACCGTAAACGAAGAAGACGATCTGGTCGATGTCGCCGAACTGTTCCGCACGCTCTCCATCCGGCGTTTGGTGGTTATGCACCGAGATCAGGTTGTGGGAATTCTCAGCCGCCGCGACCTGATCTGGCATGCTTTGAAGCTTCGCGGGCAGTTGCCCGAACCGCAAATGGTTAGACGCTGAAGAATCTGGTTTTAAAAAATGCCGATGCTTCAATAACATCCCGTAAACATAAATTATATGGCATTTATACCTGATATAATTGCCTTTTAATGATAAAATTTGAAATGTCTTAGAGCTTCTAAACAATAATTATCCAAACTGCAAATTAAGTAGTTCAAAATTACTACCTCTAATGAACTATAATAAAAAATGACGATTATTATCATGTCTTTAACAAACCATAAGGTTCGTTATGAAGGTTGAGTATATAAATCCGTTCCTTGCCGCGGCAATCTCAGTCTTCAACACTATGTTGAAGACGCCCCTTACTCGAGGCGAGCCATTCTTGAAAAACGGCACTCAACCTAACCACGAAGTCAGCGGCATGATCGGACTTTCCGGTAAGGCCAAAGGTATGGTTGTGCTCAGCATGAGCCGGGAGGCTGCCTTGGGCACAGCCGGCGAAATGCTCGGAATGCAACTCAAGGAAATCAACGCCGACGTCGCCGATGCCGTAGGCGAACTGACTAATATGATCGCCGGCGCCGCCAAAGCCCAACTTGAACAATTGGATATGAGCGTGAGCCTGCCAACCGTCATTACCGGCAAGGCCCATTGCATCGACTTCCCCAAGAACACAATGCCAATATGCATCCCCTTTGACTGTAAATGGGGACCCGTGGCCGTGGAAGTAGGTCTCGTCGAGTAAAGATATCCGCCTTATTCCCAATTGTCATGCATTTGACGCTTTTCATCATTTATCTCTATAGTCCGTAATCGGATATAAACTCAATGAGTACTGCTTCCCTCGGCGTTTTGTGCTTGTGCAAAATACGCCGCGAATCGGCTATGAGGCAAGGTGTAAACGCTTTCGTCACCCTGTTCGTTTTATCTTATGACCTATATTTTATATAGCGTTTGTGTGAGTTTATATCATTAAGGTCCGGTCGTGTTGGTTATAGCGATTATATTTGGAGTGCTGAATGTATGCCTGGGCTTCGCCCTGGCAAACTACTTGGGCTACGGTCCGGCCGGAGTTCACAAGATTTTGAACGCAATGGACGGAAGCCCCGTTCAAGATATTCCCCATCCTTCCACTCCACCCTTCCCTGATTCCACAAGCCCCACTCCCGCGACTATCGCGGAAAGTTTGCCGGAATCCACTCAAGAGTCGCAGGAAATTTGGGATCTTAACGAAAGATACGTCGAAACGTCGATTCTTCGCCTCAACATCGCAATGATGAAAAGCGACTTGAGAGAGATTCAGATCGACAATCGGCTGCGGGCGTGCCAAGGTCATTCCGATCCGGAAGTGATCGAAGATTGCCTGCGATCGCTCCGCGAAGATTGTCTCGCATATTTGGCCGATCAAAAAGAGGCGGCCGATAAATTCCATAACCGTATCAGTGAATTCGGCGATCTGAGCTCGACGTGCCAGGAAATCGAAATGGCTAATCTCGATCAGACGGCCCAGGTCGAAACTACGCTCAATAACCTTGAGTTCATGGATTATCACAGCAATCTGGAAACTGCCAATTTGCGTTTGCTCGAGGAAATTAAAAACCTTTACATGGCACGGCATAAACTCCGCGACAATCAGGAAGCGGCGTTTCTAACCGTCGCCCGACATGAAAATCGCTTGGATAAAATCGAAAAACAACTCTGTTTCGACGTGTTCACTAAAATCCGCAACCGGATAGGGCTGGAAACCGCCCTCTTCGACTGGTGGAGGCATGGCCATCATCAAGCTCGGAATATAATGGCTTCGCTTTTAGATATCGACCGCTTCAGTGCCGTAAACCATGATTTCGGCCCGATGGCCGGCAACCTGATTCTCTATCATCTTGCCCAGTATTTGCAAACGTCAATCGGCAAGACTGACATCGGGGGACGTTATGCCGGACAGCAATTCCTTGTAATGAAATTCGATGTAGACTCCCGTACGGCCTTGAAAAATGTTGAATTGTGGCGGCAATCGATCGAAAAAATGATTTTTCTCTACGAAAAAAAGCCTATTCGCATAACTGTCAGAGCCGCCTTAAGCGTCGTATCGCCAAACGAGACTTATCTCATGGTCTTGGAGCGTCTTGAAAATATAATAAACCAAGTGAAACAAATAGGTCCAAATCGCACCCTTTTCTATAACGGTGCGCAAACCGCGCCCGTCGAATCGCACGACATGGATCCTCAGGAGACAGAAATTATTATGTGACCAAAAAAGGAGGAGGAAAGACACTAAAGCATATCCACAAATCATCGCTGCAATTGTATATGCCCTGTTGATGGCGCTACATAATAAACACTCATCTAGCTCTGGCCAAATACTAGCAATCTCTTCAGTTTTCTGGCGACCGTTTTACCCATTCTGCCCATAATGTGTATTTATCAAATATTTCGCTTACTTTGCCATTGACCAAAACGGCAAGGTATCTATAAAATCCGCCCTCGTTTGCGGTTAAACTCCGGCAAAGTTTTTGTAAAACCCATCTTCTCAACAGGATATTTTGCCTAATTCGCAAACCTGATAAAAAACGAATAATCAATCAGATGCTGTAATACGATTCTATTTATACAGTATCCGACTTGTCGCATTTTAAGATATCCTCATGGATGAGGACGCCCTTTTGGGGTGGATGACATGGAGGTCGCGGGCCGAACGGATTTCTTCTCGCCCTTTGCAAAGGACACTAATTTTATGCGTATTTCCAGATCACAATGCGCTTTGGTCCTCATATTGACTATCGGTATTTCAGGCTGCTACAGCGGCGGCAAATGGTCGATGCCCAACCTGGCGTTTTGGAAGAGCAATCCATTTAGTTCTTCAAATACTTCGACGGCCGGCACTTATCCGCCCGCGGCCAACAGCCCGGCAAAACCTTCCGCCCTGGCGGCGAATAATTCGTCGGGTGCTACGACCACTGCGCCTAGTTACCAAGGCGCCCCAACGTCTACAATGCCCGGCGCCGCCGCGGCGTCGCAATATTCTTATACTCCGAGTACAACATCGCCCGCCGCCCCGGCGACGGTGCCAAATTACTATTCAACTACGCCCAATAATTCGACCGCCTCGCCGGCTTATTCCGCCAGCGCGAGAAATTCCGTGACTGCCAATTCTTCCCTGACTCCGCAGCAAGGTCTTTATGGTTCAACAGGGTACACAGACGCGATAACCGGCAGGCAACAAACTCCTTTTGGATCGACAGGCGCCGCTCCCACAAGTCCCAGCGCTCCTGTAAACAGTTATCCTGCCACGGCTGCAAATAATAGTTACCAAAGCGGCGGTTATTCCAATCCGGTTCGCCCGCCGGTTCCGCCGAGCACAAATCCGCCCGGCGCAAGCAACGACCGTTACGGTTCCACCGCCGGCGATCGTTACGGCAGTTCCGGCGATCGATACGGCAGCATTCCCGACCGGAGCACCAGTGCCGATCGGTATGCTCAGCCTGCCGGCGGAGCGAGCTATGGCGCTGGCGCCGATCGATATGCCCCAGCGAGTTACGGCGCAAGTGCGGATCGATATTCTTCGACCAGCAGTGCTACGGCCGGCAGCGCCTCGACCCTCCCCGCATCCTCGACAAGCTACGGCGCAAGCGCGGATCGGTATTCTTCCACCAGTAGTGCTACGACCGGCAGCGCCTCGACCCTCCCCGCATCATCGACAAGCTACGGCGCAAGCGCGGATCGGTATTCTCCTACCGGCAGTGCTACGGCCGGCAGCGCCTCGACCCTGCCCGCGTCCTCGACAAGCTACGGCAACACAGTTCAGGGCATAGCGCCTCCCTCTAGTTATAATCGCACGACCGCCGCTGCCTCGACGCCCGCATCGACAAGCGATAATCGCTACGGCGATTCGCGCTCCGCCGATAGCTCGCCCTATGCTCCTAACGCCTCCAGCGCTTCGGCCGTATATGGCAGCGGTGCTACCGCCGACCGCTACGCCCCTGCCGCCAACGATCCGGCCACCGCCGGCCGGTATGCTCCAAGCACATCGCCAAGCACTTCGCTCGACAGTGCCAATCCATCAGGCAGCGGCGGATACGGCACAAGCCCCGCTTTCTCGCCTAGCGGTTCCGGCGCCTCGTCCTCGGGCACAGCCAGCCCTTACACTCCGCCCAGCACGTCGGCGCCTGCGGGAAGCTCGAACGATGCCACCGCCTATCGTCCTGGAAGCGTAACCACTTACACTCCGCGTAATTCCGGCTCAACCGCCAGCGGAATCGCCACCACTCCCGACACCGCCTCGCCTTACGGCGTCACTCCGGCCAGCTACGAGCGATAGTGGTTGAGTGAAGAGTGGATAGCGGTTAGCAATTGTCGGGTTTCAGATTATAGCTCTAGGCGATCAGCAATCCGATTGCCTCATTCGTGCTTATAGCTTCGTCATTCTTTCGTATTTTTTGCTTCGTCATTCGTCATTTACCTCCCGTCTTCCTTCTTTGCTCTTCTCGCTCCATTCCGGGTCCATGTCCTCCGGCCCATTTGCCGCATTTCTTCTATGGAAAACCGCTTAAAGCGCCTCTACTCGTCCACCCGGTTATGATATGATTAGAGCAAGGCTATGCAATAAATACCCCCAATTATGGGAGAACGGCGTTGTTCGTCGGACCGGTTTTTCAACGCGAGGTCATAATCGCACCCAGGCGGGCGCGGATTTTCATCGCTCGCACCGCCTACGTAGCCGTGCTATTGCTGCTCATCTTCACGGCCTGGATGGTGCTTTACGGCACGCAAAACGTCCAGGACATTGGCGATCTGGCCCGCTTCGGCACTATTTTGTTTCAAATCCTGGCCCCTTTGCAATTGGTCTGGGCCGCCTTTTTTTCCGCCATGCTGGCCGCCGCCGCCGTGGCCCACGAAAAGGACCGCCGCACTCTGATCCTCCTCTTGCTAACCAATCTTTCCAATAGCGAACTTGTCTTGGGAAAACTCCTGGCCAGCATCCTTAACGTGCTTGTCATGATCGCGGCCGCCTTTCCCCTGTTCATGGCTGCGACCTTATTGGGCGGCATCTCCTTAAGCCAAATTGCCTGGACGTTCGCCATCACCCTAACCAGCGTTTTGGCCTGCGGAAGTCTGGGATCGCTTCTGGCCCTGTGGCGGGAAAAGACCTTCCAGGCCCTGGCCCTCACCGTGCTGGTCCTGGTCCTCTGGGTGGCCGGCTGGGAAATCGTGGCCGCCGGCGTACTGGGCGATAATATCGGCGGCATCCCCTCCCAGGTCTTGGCCACAGGAATGAGCCCGTGGCGGGCCATACTCGAAGCCATCCAGCCTTACATCCGCCCCCAGCCCGCCCTGGGCGTGTTGGGAAATTCCATCAATCTATATCTGCTTTCCTCGGTCGCCATCGCCATTTTGCTCAACGCCATTGCCATAGCCATGGTCCGCGTCTGGAATCCATCCCGCGAATCTGCCCCGGCACGGCCCGAGGAAAACGCCTTGCAGCAAAAGAGTATTTTCGAGAACGATAATCAACCAGATCAAAACCCGGCCAACAGCCCGTTGACTAAGGGTGCCACTGCTGGCTTGTCCAGCAGTGCGGCCAGCGTTTCGGTCAGCCCATTGCAGAAGGGTGCCACGACCAACCTTCCGTCGGTGCCCGGCTTGTCCAGCAGTGCATCTAAGGTTTCGGCGGGTGCCACTGCCGGCTTGTCCAGCAGTGCGGCCAGCGTTTCAGCCCCTGCCCGAACCCGTGAAGTCTGGGATAACCCCATAATCTGGCGCGAAATCCGCACCTGGGCCTACGGACGCAAGATTCTAGTGATCCGCCTGGCCTATCTCTTGCTGTTCGCCCTGGCCGCCGGAAGCCTGTATTGGACGGCCCGACAAGGCCAACTTACTACCGCCTCTCATGCAGCCATCGCCCTGGCCCCGCTCTTTCTCTTAAGCCTGATACTAGTAAACGCCCAAGCGGTAACTTCGCTAACCAGCGAGCGCGACGTAAAGGCACTCGACCTGCTCCTGGTCACCGATCTAACGCCCAAGGAAATCGTATTCGGCAAGCTGGGCGGGGTTTTATACAACACCAAGGAAATTGTCCTCCTCCCGCTCCTATTGTGCGTGTATCTGCGCATGACCAATGCCATCAGCCTGGAAAACACCGTCTTTCTGATCCTCGGCCTGGCCGTGCTTTATATCTTTGTGGCCGTCTTGGGCATCCACGCCGGCATAACCTACGCCAACTCGGGCAGCGCAATTGCCGTAAGCCTGGGCACGGTCTTTTTCCTTTTCGTGGGCGTGGCCGCCTGCATGCGCATCATGCTGGCCTTCAGCGGATCGTTCCATGCCCAATTCGTGCCCTTCTTCGCCTACATGGTCCTCGGCGGCGTCGGCCTGTACGTAGTCCTCGGCGTGCGAAATCCCTCCCCGGCCATCGGCGTAGCCTCCTTCCTTTGCCCCTTCGCCACCTTCTACGCCATCACCAGCTACCTCCTAGGCGCCATGCTCGCCGTGTTCCTGGCCATGGTCGCCGCCTACGGATTCACCACCGCCGCCATGCTAATCCCCGCCATCTACGAATTCGACGTCGCCACCGGTCGAACCACAATAGATGAATAGGGTTCAGGGTTCAAGGGGTAGCCCAGGTTCTCGAACCTGGGCGGCTTTGCCGCAAGAGGCCTAAGGGGAATCGCAAAATCCTACCGAAACCTCTTGGGACTTCGTCCCACCGGTTCAAGAACCGGTGTTACCCATTTACTAGAAACTTGATATAAATGTGGTAAAGGAATGGGGAAGCAAAGGGTGCGGTCTCGGTGGTCGCATTTTCCGAAGAGCCCATCGCCTACTTCAAGAACCGCGGGTTCGCCCTCCGGGTGATCAATCTGACTTCGGAGATCCGCAAGTAGATGCGCGAGCCGTAGACCGGCTGGGTTGCCGGTACCTCGGCCACTACTGGTTGGGCGGCCGCCGGCTGCTTCTCGGGCAGATCAGTCTTTGTTGCGCTCTAGAAAATATTCGGGCCGCTTACGCTGACAGTACCGTTGACCACCACGCCGTCGAGGGTAGTGTTGCCGCTGCCGCTGACGGGGTTATTCTGGATGGAGTTGCCGACAACCGTGGTAGAAACGAGAGTCAGCGTGCCGACGTTGGCCGTGCCACCGCCGATTACTTTGACGTTGCCATTGACTCCGTTGCCGTCGCCCTGGCCGTCGGTTCCGGTACTGGCCGGCGATCCGCCACCGTCGGAGACGCCGTTGCCGGCGCCGTTCGTGACGGTGCTGGCGGCGGAATTGCCGTAAATGGAACACGACGTGACGGTGGCGGTTCCGGAATTGCCGATGCCGCCTCCATCCACTTCGACGTCGCCGCCGACGCCGTTGCCGCAGTTATTGCCGCAGTCATTGTTGTTGCCGTCGCTCTGGCCGTCATTGTCGCCATTGTTCTTGCCATTGGTGATCGTGCTTTTGAGGGAGTTCAACCACAGGACGCAGTTGGTGACGGTCAGCGACCCGGAATTGGCGATGCCGCCTCCCGCCACCAGGACTTCGCCGGTCACGCAATTGCCGTCGGCACGGCCGTCATGGGACTCCACGTCGTTGTTGCCGACGTTGTTCCCGTCGCTGTTGCCGTTGCTAATGGTGCTGGCGGCCGAGTTACCGGATAGAGAGGTGTGGGTAACGGTCAGCGTGCCGGCATTTCGGATTCCCCCGCCATGCACCGTAAGAGCACTGGCAAGCCCGTCGCCGTCGCCGTCATTGTTGCCGTCGCTGTCGCCGTTGTTGTTGCCGTTGATGACGCTGCTCTTGGCGGAATTGAAGGACACGACGCTGTAACTGAGTGTCAAAGCGCCGCCGCTGTCAATGTCAAGGCCGCCACCCGAGACGCTGACGGTCCCTACCACACCGTTGCCGTTGTTCGTGCCCTCATGGGTGCCAAGGCCGGCGTTGTTCTCGCCGTTGCCATCGCCGTTGTTGTTGCCGTTGGTGATACTGCTGGTGACCCAATTGCCGGACACGTTGCAATAAGCGATAGTCGCATTGCCGTTGGTACCATTGGCAATGCCGCCGCCCGCAACGATAATGTTGCCATCGACGCCGTCACCATTGTCGTTGCCGTCGAAATTCTCGGTCTGAACACCATTGTTCATGCCGTTGTTGCTGCCGTTGGCGACCAAGCTGGCGGCGTAATTGGCGCTCACGATGACGCCATTAGCGGTCAGCGCGTTGAAGTTATAAATGCCGCCGCCCGCCACGGTGACGTTGCCGGTGATGCCGTTGCCGTTGAGATCGCCGTTGTTGTCGCCGCTGTCACCTTGACCGTTGTTATTGCCGTTATGGCTGCCGTTCGTGACGATGCTGCTGGTCCAGTTTCCCAAGACCGAGGCGTTCGCAAGAGTCGCGGTGCCAGCGTTGTAAACGCCGCCGCCTTCGACGGTGACGTTGCCGCTGATCCCGTTGCCATTGTCGTTGCCATTGTTGCTGCCGGCATCGGTGTCGCCGTTGGAACTGCCATTACCGATGTTCCCGGGAGGCGAATTGCTGCCGTTGGTGACGGCGCTGGTGGCGGAGTTCTGGCCGACGAGGCTGCTGGAGGTGATGGACAAGCTGCCGGCATTGTAGATGCCGCCCCCCTCCACAACGACGTCCCCAATAAGACCGTTGTCATTGTCGTTGACGAAGGCGTCGTTGTCGCCCTGGCCGGCAGCGTTGGCGAGACTGAACGCGGCGGAGTTCCCCGTCACGGTGCTGGCGACAATCGTCGCGGTCCCCGCGTTGTAGATCGCGCCGCCTTCCAATGTGTTTTGGGAGGCGGCCCCGGCGTTGTTGACGGAGTTGCCGGACAGGGTGACCCGGTTGAGGTTGAGCTTGCCGCCACTTTCGACGAAGATGGCCCCGCCCTGGAGTGTCGCGCCGGTCGATCTCGACACCCGGCCGTTTTCCAGCAACATATTGTTCAGGTTCAACGACGCTCCCGAAGCCACGTCAAACAGGCGGAAAACCGCATCGCTGGAACTGGTGCTGCGCTGGATCACGTGGCCGTTGCCGACGATGGTCAGGTTGTCGCCCGACTTGATGTACGGGAGCCCGTTTGGGCCGTCATTGGTATTGTTCGCGGTGGTTTCGTAGAGCGCGATGTTCGCGCCGAGGGTGACCGTGTTCGAGCCGCCCGCGGCGTTGGCGGTATTGATGGCCGCAATCAGTGCAGCTTGCGTGCTCACGCCTGAGAGCATCGTTCTGCCTTCGAGCTGTTCGAAGCCCAGCCGGTAGCGGATCGGCGTCCGCCTGTGCCGGCGCGAGCTGCCTCGCCCGAAGATGTGCATTGCGGAAAAGAGAGTGTCGAACGAACTCCGCGTCGAAGAAAACATAAAGTCCCCTTTCCTGTGCAATAAGGTTGCGTAATCCCTCTGACCTGTACCCGTGTCGGGTTGCCATCCCCTGCTGTCGCCGACGCGGCGGCGAGGGAAAAGCAACCACGAATTGAACGAGTGAATCCTAGCGCCGGTCAGAACCCGAGTCAAGGTTTTTGGGCCGGCGAAGCTGCTCAACCGGCAAATGCAGGGATTTCCCTAGTTTGACTGTATTCGATATCAAACCGCCGCAAGTCCCTTATGCGATTGAACTAACGTCAACGTCGAACACGATTGGAGGTTCTTGCCGTGTTTGCCCGTCTCCGCCGTGGCTTCCAAGATTCTCCTAGAGACAGGCAATCTAGCATCCCTGCCTGTACCGCAGTGAACCCAGCCAAGGGCGATTGATCGTCCTAATTACCCGTGGCGAGTTAGACAAGCTATCAAACGATGCATGAGCGATTCAATTGCGACATGAATTCAGGGAACTAGGGCGAACTTGTCGAGCGGGTGCCACCTCTGGGCATAGCCCGGCCAACAATTGCCCTTTTTCATGAAATTCCAATTTGGACAAAATCCCCCAAAAATGATCGAAAATCACCAATAATGACCAACTATTGAATTTCCATCTTTTAACTTTTTTCTAGTGTATTTACCCCCATCGCTCTTCGCATGTCTCATCTACTCAACAACTTACTTCCAGCCCCCCGTATGGCTTTTCCGAAAATCAAATTTTCAACTTTTCCCCAATAATTCATTTTGAAAAATTCCCTGTCCAAAAACTCCAACTCCCTATCCTACAATCTACTTGCGCGCACCCTCTCCCCAAAAAACTCGCTGATAATTTTCAGGCACAGAAATGCCTAAAAAACAGGCATCCTAACCCCTTATTTCCCAACCCCTTTGAACCTGCCAATTCGACCTGAAAAATGTTTTCCCCGTACATGGAAAAAAATCTCAAAACCCCCATCAAATAATTCCCCTTTTCTGAACCCAGAACCCCAACCCCTAACCCCCAAATTCTGCCCCCAGACAAGAATGTCCGGCCTCCTGTATAATGTCTGGCTTGCCCAGTGGTTGGACGAACCCAATTAGTCCGCTACTCCAGCACTGCTGGCAAGCCGGGTACCGATCGTTGGTAGGTCGTGGCACCTGCGTGCGCTGATTGGCACTTTGCCGCCATAAACATGGGAAAAAAATTAAACTGTTACAAGATAAACAAATAACCATGTTTATGGTTTTTTCCTGAATTGCTCATGTCCAAGCGCAAGAGATATTCCGATAGAAAATCTACTCGGCCCCGGCCGGGAAGCACAATTATCTCGGCGTGGTCTATAAACGTGCCGGCGGGGGCAGTGCTGATCATGGTTGTCGTCTTTATTTGTTACCTGCCTTGCATAAGCGGCGGCTTTATCTGGGACGACAATTCGCTGATGGCGGAAAATTTAACCGTCAAGGCCGTGGACGGTCTGTATCGCTTTTGGTGCACCACCGAACCGCAAGACTACTGGCCGGTCACCAATACTTCATTTTGGCTGGAGTGGCGTTTGTGGGGGATAAGATCTACGGGATATCACGTGACTAATTTAATCTTGCATATTGTCACGGCACTGCTGATTTGGGTGATTTTGCGGAAGTTGTGCATGCCCGGGGCTTTTTTGGCGGGGCTGATCTTTGCGGTGCATCCGGTGAACGTGGAGTCGGTGGGCTGGATCGCGGAGCGGAAAAATTTGCTGGCGCTGTTGTTTTTCCTGGTTTCGATTCTCTGTTATTTGGAATTCCTAAAACGCGCTCGCCGACCATGCGAAGCATGGCGCCCGCTCGCGGCTAAACAAACACTGCCCGCTTCCCACTATCCAGCGCCCACTTTTTCATCCTTCATCCCTCATCCTTCATCCTTTCACCTTTGGTACTGTCTGAGTCTGCTGATTTTTGTGTTAGCGATGCTCAGCAAGGGTTCGGTGGCGGTGTTACCAGTGATACTTTTGGGTATTGTCTGGTGGCTGCGTCCGCTGACGGGCAGGGATGTAGTGCGGAGCGTACCGTTTTTCGCGATTGCGGCGATACTGGCGGGAGTGAATGTATGGTTTCAGTCGCACGGTACGGATTTGATGATCCGGACGGCCACTTTTACGCAGCGTGTGTTGGGCGCCGGCGGCGTGATGTGGTTTTACCTTTATAAGGCGCTGTTGCCGCTGAATCTACTTTTTGTTTACCCTCAGTGGCGCATCGAGGCCGGGAATATACTGTGGTGGCTGCCGCTTGCGGCGGTCGTGGTTGTAACAGTGCTGTTGTGGCGGTATCGAAAAGGCTGGAGCCGGCCATTTTTATTTGCCTGGGGATTTTTCTGCGCGGCGCTTTTGCCGGTATTGGGATTTACGGACGTTTATTTTATGAAATTCTCATTGGTGGCCGACCATTATCAGCACATTGCGTTGATCGGGGTAGTTGTACTGGCGGCAGCGGGCTTAAAAGTATGGCGTGAGCGGGTGCAAGGACCGGCCCGCTGGGCGGCAAACGCCGCGGCGGTCGTCGTGGCGGGTATTCTCGCGGTATTGACCTATGCGCAAAGTAGTCTATATAGCAACGAGCTGACGTTGTACCAGGCGACGTTGGAAAAAAATCCCGACTCTTGGATGACACAAAGCAACCTGGCTAATGTTTTGCTCCAAGCCGGCCGGGTGCCGGAGGCGATCGACCATTATCAGCAAGCCCTGCGATTGAGGGCCGATTATTTTGACGCCCAGAACAATCTAGGATTTGCCTTGAGCACTCTCGGTCGAACGCAAGAGGCAATCGAACATTACGGGGAAGCCCTGCGATTGAGGCCCGATGACCCTGGCGTCCAAAACAACCTGGGGATCGCTATCTTCCGAACAGGCCGGATTCAAGAGGCGATAGAACACTTCAAGAAGGCGTTGGAGTTCAAGCCCGATCACATCAATGCCTGTTACAATTTGGCAATGGCCTATGCTCGGTTGCGACAATCTGCCGAGGCCATGGCCATGGCGCAAAAGGCTATAGAAATTGCCAAATCCCAGGGGCAAACAGAACAGGCCAAGCAGATTGAAAACTGGTTGAATACGTATCGTTCAAAACTGTCAGGTTTTCCTAAATCATCGCCCAATACGAACTCCCAGTCCCCATAGCCCTCCTCGTCCACGCCGATCGGCACAAGTCCGACACATTTCTAACGTCGGCGCCCCAGCAACGCTTCAGCCAGATCCCATCAAGGTACAGATAGGAGTGTTTGCCCTAAATGGGACGCTTTCGCCAGACCTCTTTCTTTATCGGCTGTAGCCCAAGGATTTGATTACGCCGAGCATTTCCTCGTAGGTGATAAAGCGGCGGCGGTGGAAGAGCTTGTATTGGTCGATGGCCCGGGCCAACTCGGCGGCTTCGGGCGAAAGCTCTTCGTGCGAATTGCTGAACTGGCGGCGTTCGCACACGGGCATGTCCTCGACGATGGCGGGCTTGCGGCGCTCCACAAACATCGGGGCAGGAGTTTGCACAACGGGTGATTCCATAATCTGGGTCATTTTCGCGATCTCCAGAAAAAGCTTGCTGGTGGCCTTAACGGACAGTCCCATTTCCATTGACACGAAAATCGGGACAGTCCCTAAAAATTACTCTCTGTTGCCTTACAATAAAGTCTAGCGTGTAAAAACGCCGCTGAGGGCATATTCCACGCGTGAAAAAAAGCCCACGGGCTGCAACCCATGGGCTTGATCAGATGCAACGATTACATCGATTTTGCGGGGTATTATTCCAGGAAGACGGCATTTTGCCGGGTCAGCGCGAAACCGCAAGCGGTTTGTGGGCAATATGAATTACCGCAGGACTTTTTCTTGGGCTTGAGGGCGGCGGGCCAACTCGATGCGGTTTAGCAGGTCGCGGCTTGGTTGGTGTTTGGGATCAAGTGCCAGGGCCTGCTGGGCCACGCTTAGGGCCTCGTCTTGATAGCCGGCGAGCAGTTCGGCCTCGCCTAAGCGATAAAGAATTTCCGGGGTGGGTTTATCGCGGACCAAAGCCGCGGAATAACTTTCCACGGCGTCGCCGGGCCGGCCCAGGGCGGAGTAGGCCAAGCCGGTAAGATACAGCACCTGCTGAGGTTCTTCGCCCGGGGCATAGGAATCGGCAAGCACTTGAAGGGTTTGCAGGGCCCGCTCGGGCTGATCCAACTGGCGATACAATTCGGCCACTTCGATGAGGATTTTGCTATCGCCCGGTGCATATCCCAACGCCCGCAGATAATCGGCAAGGGCCTGGCGGGGCTGACCGGAGGCCAGCATGGCTCGGCCGCGAACGGCCCAGGCAGAGGCCAATTTGGGATCAAGATCCAAGGCTTGCTGGACGCTCAGCTCGGCCGCATCGGCGCGTCCGGCGGCCAAATACATCTCGGCCAGGCGGGTCCAAAACGTGGCATCTTCACAACCTTTGCGGGCGACCTCTTCCATCTGGGCGATGGCCTCGGATTGCGATCCGTGCATCCATAATGTTTCGGCGTAATTGCGGTGGGCTTCAGGATCGGATGGGCAGACTTTGACCGCCTTTGCCAAAAGGGTCTGGGCTTGTTGCTGTTGCCCGCGTTCCATGGCCGCCACGCCTTGGCGCGACAGATTCCGGCTCTCGGCCAGGGACTGCGAGACCGGGCCGTCCCGGCCTGGCAAACGGCAGCCTGCTAGCAGCGCCGGCACGGCACATAACCAGACAATTCGGCCGATTTGGAGCATTTTATACCAATTTAAACTTAAAACATCGCCTTACCGCATGTTTACGCTACGCAAAAACACGCTGGTTTTGCATGTTAGAAACGCTGTTTTAAATTAGAAAGCGTATTACCAATCACTTTTTTAAAAAAAGGGGATAAGGCACACTAGCAAAACGGGGCATTTGCTGCCATGCCGATTTCAGCGATTTCGGACTATTCCCCCGGATAGCCGCAATGGATACCATGAATGAGTAGGAATTTAATAACCCTCAATGATGACGAAGCCAGTTATATGGGCAACACATTTAACTCGCCCTCACCCTAGCTCTCTCCCGGAGGGAGAGGGGACTTTTTTAATACAGTTTCCATGCCGGCCCAATTTCAAAGACCTGACATCTCTTTCTTATATCCAGACAATTGGACGCTGGACGAAGACGAGCTTTCGGGCGACCAATCGGTGACTGTTTATAGTCCTGGAGGAGGGTTTTGGTCGGTTGCAATTCATCACGGCTCGGTCGAGCCCTTGAAACTGGCGAATGCGGCCCTGGAGGCAATGCAAAAGGAATATCAAGATATCGAGGTCGAACAAGTCGACGAAACCGTTGCGGGCCGGAAAATGACTGGTTACGACCTGAATTTTTTCCTTTTTGATTTTACCAATACCGCCCAAATTCGCAGTTTGAAATGCAATAGGAGGACTTACACCATATTCTGCCAGGCAGAAGATCGGGAATTCGAACAAATCCAACGCGTTTTTCAAGCAATGACTGTCAGCCTGCTTAATGGTCTAAAAGATCTGAGCTACTGGGAATAGAAATAATCGAGAAAGTCGGTCAACCAACTGTCTCAAGCATGCGTAACATCGATTGCATGAAGTAAAATGTTTGCTATCTTTTGACTCGCGTCTTTGCCTGTATATCATATGTAAAGATCGTAGCAAGAAAAATCACCGTGAATCTTAGGTAAAGTTGCTATCACCGCAATCTGAGCGTCCCTTTGGGAACAAGGCCGTTTTTTCACGGTTTAAGGGCCTGGTTGGTTGCCCGCACGGCCTACCAGGCCCTTGGTTTTTTTAGCACTACGGAACTTACGCAAAGAGGCTGCAAAAGCCATAGATTTGCCGATTTTTGATATAATTATCGCAATTAGACTTTATATGCTATATTTCCCAGGACGCCTATATCATTTATTTAGCTTATATCGCCATATAAAAATCAGGCCGTTACAATTTAACGCGGGCCCTTGAGTAATGAGATAATGAATCGTTATAATCTTTCTGGGCTGAGTTAATTGCCCAGCCAGCAAGTTACCCATTTTATGAGAGGTAGCATTATGGCAACAGCTTCTTGTACATCGTGCACTACGGAAATTGGCGCAACTGCCGGCGTAGTTTGGAAACAATTGTCCGAGAATGGACCAATGGACCTTACCAAACTTGTAAAAGCGGTCGGCGAACCACGCGACGCCGTGATGCAGGCTATTGGTTGGCTTGCCAGAGAAGACAAGCTGAGCTTCGAAGACAACGGCCGCAAACGCATGATCGGGTTGCGCCCTCAGTAGACCGTTGCCGATTCGTAAAAACGATCCGATCTAGAGAATAGGTGCGGTTAACCCTCCGGCGCCTGCCGGCGGGAAGGGTTGATGTTTTGTTTGCGCCTCTAACTTCCGAGAACTTCTAATAAATATGAAGTTAAAGGTCGAGATGCGTGCCATGACCAACCGACCATGCAAGGCATGGTGCCCGTCGGCGCCCTGATTACAAGCGGTGTTTTTTCGGCAATCCAAACAGCACTGCTTGAAAGCAAGCAGTGGCACACGTCACATTGTTAGATGCTCAAAGACTGTCTTAATAATCCGGGGTAAGCGGCCGGTTTCAGGAAACCGGTTTTATTTATCCTTGTTTTGTTGTAGCGGGTCGACAAGAGGCGAGGTTTTCTTATTTTGTTCCATCGGATTAACAAGAGGCGAGGTTTTGTCGGCTTTTTGGGCATCTGTTTTTTCCGCTCCCTTTTTGGCCTTGGCAGCGGTTTGAAATTCCTCGATTTTCTTTTTCTGCTCCTCGTTCAAAACGGCGGAAATCTTATCTTTCTCCTCTTTAACCAGTGCATCTAGTTGGGCGCGGGCGGCTTCGATTTTCGTCCGGTATTCTTCTTGAATATTGTAGATTTTTTCGCGCTGCTCCTGAGTGACGACTTTGGCGTAATGAGGCGGCAAACGGCCTTTTGGGGCTTTGCTTTTTTCAGTTGCATTAGGAGCGGGATTTTCATCGGCAGCCAAGGCGGGGCTATTCCAGGACGTCAATCCGGCCGAGATCGTTGCCATGCCGGCCCAAAACAGCAATCGCAAAAGTGTGGTTCGCGTCATGGTTATGCCTCCTTAAAAAACGCATCCGCATTTTGGATGGAAATAAGCCACCCACATCATATTAAAATTTCAACTCAGCGGGAAGGATTCCCGCCGGCATGCGCATTACGGCCGAAATTTCCTCGATCATTCTACCAGCCCAATGCGTATAATTGGTAAGTTCGAGTTTAATAGAGTGCTTCGCACCCTAAAAAAGGGTGGGGAATGGGAGTAATTTTTTTCCGAAAGTGTCAAATCCTGCGGAAACGCGGGTGAAACGGCGAGTTTAATTGCCACTGAGCGTATAAAGGGCCTTGCCAAGGTCGATTTTCCATCGTACTCTAAAAAAGACTAGTTTATCATGTTTGATCCGGCCCACGGCCGGATGTTTATAAAATTCCGTTAAGAAAGGATATTGAAGCATGAAATTGTTATCTTATCGCATGGTATCGGCAGTAATTTTATTAGCAGCCGGTTTAATTTTCGGATCTCAATACGCTGGCGCAGAGCCGGTCTCGGCCGGTGAAGCAGGCATCGGCGGGGAACGACAACCGCAGATGCAGGAAATCAACGATGCTGTGGCGCGTTTTAAGGATCGAGATCTGGACGGGACCTTGAAATTACTTGAAGCGGCAGCCAAAAAAAATCCGGATCTGCCTCCATCTTACGTGCTTCTAGCCCAGATTTACGGCCAAGCCAATATGCCACAGGGTGTTTTACAGGCATTGGAAACAGGAATTCAAAAATATCCTGACGATCCCGAGGCTTATGTTATCCTGGCTCAACTTGCATTGCATGACCGGCGTGTAACCGAGGCCGAATTGCTCTTGGGCAAGGCCAGCACGCTTTTGCCTAAGCTTGACAAGAATCCCAAGCGAAAGGAAATTTTGTCGCCCGCCATAGTCAGTGGTCTGGCCCAGGTATACCAAGCGCGCGAGGATTGGGCCACGGCAAAAAAATACTTAGATCAATGGCTGAAATTGGACCCCAAAAACGCCCAGGCCCTGCAACAGCTTGCTTCTGTGCTCTTTAAGCAGAAAGACTATGACGGCGCGTTAGCCAAGCTGAAAGAAGCCAAAGCCGCCGATCCCAAGGTTTTGACGCCCGAAGCCATTCTGGCCCTGTATTATCAACAGTCCGGCGATACGGATAAGGAGAAAAAGGATAACAAGGATAATGCCAAGAAGTGGATGGCCGCGGCATTGAAGGCAGCCCCTGATGATCTGGATACCCAGTTATATGCCGCGCAATTATCCCTGGCAAACGGGCAACTCGAAGACGCACAAAACCGGGCGGCAGCGGCGTTACGAATCAACCCTGCTTCGCTGGACGCCAAGAAAATTCGCGGGGTGGTGGCCTTGTTTCAGAAAGATTACGGTGGCGCGGAAAGATTTTTCGAGTCCGCTCACCTGAAATCGCCCGACGATTTTGCCGCCAAGAATAACCTTGCCCTTGCCCTGGCCGAGCAAAAAGACGAATCCAAGAAGCGCAGCGCACTTGGATATGCCACAGACAACGTGCAGGAATATCAAAAGTCGGCTAATTCGGTGGAAGCCGCTTCGACCTACGGCTGGATCTTATACAAAACAAACAAGCTCGATGATGCGGATAAAGCCTTGCAGGCGGCCATTAACGCCTCCGGCGGAAATCCGCCTCAAGACACGGCATATTACGCGGCCCGGGTCGCCAGCGAAAAGAATCGCAAAGAAGAAGCCAAGACTCTGCTGAAATACGCACTGAAAAATCCCACCCCCTTCACCATGAGGCCAGAGGCGGCGGCCTTGCTCGAAGAACTTAATAAAGACTGAAATATTTGTAAAAAGCCCGGCAGCCATCAGGGCGGCGGTTTAACCGTCGCCCTTTTTTATGTGATTTTGCAATGCGGACTGCTTACATTGGGCCATGCACAGTCGAGTGCCCGGCCTTATAGTTTTTCTATATTTCCATTGCTTTCTATTTTAACATCATTTCCTTAAATATGTAACGTCTAGGCAAAGTTTGCAGGCCAGGAATCCGATACCAATGACAGCGCATCGGTTAATGTTTTAGAAGTCCGTTTCGTAATGCGGATAAAAACAATCTTCATATAGATTCACATATAGAGTTTCACATGCCTGAGCTTTCGCCAAATATCGCCAGCGAAGTGCTAGCAGCCTGCCAGGCCGGCGCGTCCGAGGCCGCAGCAGCGCTGAGTCGAACTCTGGGGATCGAACTAAAACTAACGGTAGGCGAACCAGGCACTATTGCAGAAAACACTTTGCCTGAAGAACTTAATGCCCCGGGCTTAGTAGTGGTGCTCAAAATCGGTGCAAACGGCGTGTTATTTATTTTGCCTGAAAGCACGGGCCTATTGCCAGACTGGTATGCCACCCCTGACCCAACCGGCCAGAGCAAATTAACCACGCTTGCTCAAGAATTGGGCATGTGTTTTCTGCCCGATGCTTACATGCCCGAAAGTTATAAAACTATCCGGGCAAATAATTTGGCCGATTCCATTAGATCTGCCGGGCTAGTGGACGGCGCTGCTATGATACCCTTGGCATTTAGCAAAAGCGACGATAAGCAGGGAACCGCACTGTTAATCTGGCCGGTTACAAATCCCGACGCGATCAATGCGGCAGAGTCCCCTAAAGCGGAGGGGAAAAAACAAGAGGCTAGTCTGCAATCGGAAGCATCGTCTAAACCTCAACCCAATGTCCAGCCGGCATCGCAACCCAAGTCCGAATCGTCCCGACGGCAAGCCGGCAAGCGCGAGTTTCCGCCTTACACGCGGAGCTTGTTGCGAGTGCGCGTTCCGGTGACGGTAACCTTGGCCGAGAAGAAACAAAAGCTTGGCCGGATCCTGGAGATAGGCCCTGGTCATATTCTGCAATTCGACAAAGCCTGCGAAGAGGCGCTCGACATGCAAGTCAGCAATTGCAAGATAGCCTCCGGCGAAGCGGTTAAAGTGGGCGACAAATTCGGCCTGCGCATCGTTTCCATCGTACCGCCCGAGGAACGCTTCGTACCCGTAAGGCCGGCCGGCGAAGTGCGATGAAAATCGCTTGCGGTTTCGCACAAGCCACCATTCATCGCATATCAAGTACAAAAGCGGGAAGTAAACTGCCCACCCCGCCATATCCAGCGCCGGCCTTTACATGGCGTAAAGCCGCAACAAAAAAACCCCCGGTGTATTCACAGGAGGCTAAATAATCTGAACCCTGAACCCTGACTACTCAAATCACATAATCGGCGACAAAGACCTTTACGTCGCGAGGGGTGAGAAATACTTGGCTTCCGGTGCGGATTCCAAGCTCGCGGAACCGTTCTTGCGATAGTTCCACCGAAAGGCTTTCGCCCGATTCGGCCACCAGTTGCAGCCGGGCGTTAGGGCCGGCCGAATGCACGCGGGAAACGGTCGCCCGAATGTTGACCTGGCCGTTGGCCTGGTTGTTTACCTCGAAATCGTGGGGCCGGACAAAAACCTTAACCGGCTGATTGGGCAACTGGGCGTGCTGCGGCGAATCCAGGGCCAGCGTGGAAAAAAGCACCTTGCCGTCTTCCATCCGGCCGCCAAAAAGGTTCACATGGCCCAGGAAGTTCATCACGAATTCCGTGCGGGGATTATGGAAGACTTCGTCGGGCGCGCCGATTTGTTCGATTTGGCCTTCGTTCATCACCACCACGCGGTCGGCCAATTCGAGGGCTTCTTCCTGATCGTGGGTCACGAAAACGCTGGTAACGTGGATTTCGTCGTGCAGGCGGCGGAGCCAGCGGCGAAGTTCTTGCCGGACCTTTGCGTCCAATGCTCCGAAAGGCTCGTCCAAAAGCAGCACTTTGGGCTGGATGGCCAGGGCGCGGGCCAGGGCCACGCGCTGCCGCTGTCCGCCGGAAAGCTGATGCGGATATCGGGTGGCGAAGGTATCGAGTTGCACGAGCTGCAACAATTGATCTACGCGCTGCTTGATGACGTTTTTGACGGCCCGCAACCGCCGCGGCCTTACCCGCAAACCAAAGGCCACGTTATCGAACACGGTCATGTGTCGAAAGAGGGCGTAGTGCTGGAAAACGAATCCGACTTCTCGGTCGCCGACGCGGCGCGAGGCGACGTTTTCCTCGTGGAATAGGATGGGGCCGCTGCCGCGGTCGGGCCGTTCCAACCCGGCGATTATCCGCAAGAGCGTGGTCTTGCCCGAGCCGGACGGGCCCAGCAATGCCACTAGTTCGCCGGTGGCCACGGTCAGGCTGACGTCATCCAGGGCAACGAATGAGCCGAAGGTTTTGGAAATATTGCGTACTTCGATGCTCATCGTCAATCTCCGATGTAAGCTTGCGCTTCGGTCGTCTTCCGGCCGACGCCCTTCCATTCCAAAAGCGATTTGAGGATCAGGGTGACCAGGGCCAACATGGCTAAAAGCGAAGCCAGGGCAAACGCGGCCGTCACATTGTAATCATTATACAAAACCTCGACCTGCAAGGGCATGGTGTTTGTTTCGCCGCGGACGTGCCCGGACACCACCGACACGGCGCCGAATTCGCCCATCGTTCGGGCGTTGCAAAGAATAATGCCGTAGAGCAAGCCCCATTTTATATTGGGCAGGGTCACGCGGCGGAAGATCTGCCAGCCGCCGGCCCCCAAAACCCGGGCCGCTTCCTCTTCCTCAGTCCCCTGCGACTGCATGAGCGGGATCAGTTCCCGGGCCACGAAGGGAAAGGTGACGAACAAAGTTGCCAATACAATGCCCGTAACCGAAAATATCACTTGAATGTTATGGGCTGCAAGCCACGGCCCGAACCACCCCTGCCGGCCGAACAAAAGAACAAAGACCATCCCGGCGATTACGGGCGAGACGCTGTAGGGCAGATCGATCAAAGTAGTCAAGACGCTTTTGCCTACAAATTCGAATTTGCTAATCGCCCAGGCGGCCGAAACGCCGAAGATCGTGTTGATGGGCACCACGATTAGGGCGACGAACAAGGTTAGGCGTATGGCGGCCAGGGCATCGGGATCGTGTAGCGAGGCCAGATAGACCCGCCAACCTTTATCGAAGGCCTGTGCAAAAACGGCCACAAGCGGGACCAGAAGAAACAGGGAGAGAAACACCAGCGTCACGCCTATAAGCAACAAGCGGATCCAGAACGGCTCGAGGACCGCGGAGCCGGGATGGCTTTTTGCGCTTGGGGCGGATTTTTTGGTGATTGTTGAGGCCATATTGTTTATTTCAAATTTAAAATTGCAAATTGCAAATTGTAAATTGAACGATTAGTTCTTATCCATCAGGCGGCGTAGCGGCGGCTCCACCATTGCACCAAATTAATAAACAGCAGTACGGCGAACGAGGCTACCAGGGTAACAACGGCAATGGCCGCGGCCTGGGCGTAATTATATTCTTCCAGCTTGGTATAAATCAAAAGCGGGGTAATTTCTGTCTTCATTGGCAAATTGCCGGAGATGAAAATCACCGAACCGTATTCGCCCAATGCCCGGGCAAAGGCCAGGGCGAAACCGGTTAAAAGGGCGGGAAAGATCATGGGCAGAATTACTTTTATAAATGTCTGCCAACGGCTGGCGCCGAGGCTTGCGGCGGCCTCTTCCACGCCGGTTTCCATGTCTTCCAAGGCCGGCTGCAAGGTTCGGACCACGAAAGGCAGGCCGATAAAAGTCAGAGCCACGATCACGCCCAGCGGAGTGTAAGCGATTTTTATATTCAAGTATTCGCGTATAGAGCTGCACAATTCGCAAATGTGGCTGCCCAAGGTGCCGGGTTCGAACATGCCGCCGATCCAACCGGTTGGTGAAAATGAGCGGGCGAGCCAACCATGGGGCGAAAACATGCCGCCGATCCAGCCGTTTTGCGAGTAAATCATGGTCAGTGCGATTCCCGAGACGGCCGTGGGCATGGCAAAGGGCAGATCGACCAAGGCATCGACGATCTTTTTGCCCGGAAATGAATATCGCACAAGCACCCAGGCCACTATCAGCCCAAATACCGCGTTTATAAGCGCCCCCACAAGCGATGCCCCGAAAGTCAAGCGATACGAGGCCACGACGCGGGGATCGCTCACGGTTTTCCAAAATTCCGACCAGCTTAACGTGGCCGACTTGAGAAACAGCCCGGAGAGCGGAATCAACACGATGAGGCTTAAATAAAGCAGCGTGAAACCTATGGTCAGCCCAAAACCGGGCAAGACGCTTTGCCGTTTTAACTGGATTTGCACGACTAACCCCTAAAAGGATTCGAAATTCCAACCTTATAAAGGATCGGATAATATTGTTGTATAACAATTGCTGAAATCTAAACCTCGAACCCCGAACCCCTAATTTTTTATCCAATCCATAATCCTTCCACACGCACCTGGTATTGGCCGCCGTTGCGGCTGAGGTAATTGATCAAACCGCTGTGCCGCCATTGTAACATGCACATTCGGGGTTGGAAGAAGTACCGCATGCCAATCCGTAGTTCGCAACGGGTTTCCTTGACTAGTCCTTCATACCCCTCGGCAATATAGTAGCCGAGGTCCTTGTATCCCTTTTCGCGGGGGCCCAGCGGACCGGTCACGCACCACACGATGACCCCGGTGCGATGATCGACCTCCATTGCCACGCCGCAATGGGTGATTGGGCAACCGCATGACATGCCCAAGGGCCGGCCGATCATGATGTCGCCGACCTGGATATTCATCTCCCGGGTCAACAGCGGATTATGCGGCAAAATGATCTCGCGGGGGCCGGGCTCCTCGGGAAAATGCTCAAGGTAAAAGTCAAACTCACGACCCAAATGGTCGAGCCAATCGGGCTCGTGCGACTGGCTCCTTGCGGTGCCGGGGGCGCAAGTCCGGATTCCGCAAGTGCTGAATTGTTCCTCGTCCGCACATCCAGTGCAACTCGCGCCTGGGCC
This sequence comes from Thermoguttaceae bacterium, assembly GCA_049509395.1. Classification (GTDB taxonomy): domain Bacteria; phylum Planctomycetota; class Planctomycetia; order Pirellulales; family Thermoguttaceae; genus JBEKIK01. The sequence continues at coordinate 25,786 of JBEKZY010000001.1, forward strand.
GGCGCTGACGCCGGCGGCATATATCGGCAACCGACCGGGTGCGTCATCAATCGCATCGATTCGGCGATTAGAGGAGGTTTTGTCCGCGATGGGGCTCTTGGTAGGCTCCGCCGCCGTTGTGGCCGAGGTCTCGGAGCGGATGCGGCTTTTTGAAAGATGAATGCAGCGCGGCAGCATCTCCGGCGAGGAAGCCAATCGCTCCTGGAATTCATCGCAGGTGCGATACCCGCATAAACCGCAGTTCAAACCCGGTAGTTGGATTTCAGATATTTCCGTCATGCCAATGTAACTCCATATTAATTGTTGGGGTGGAAGTTGTACTTCCACCCCGGGGCGACAGTGCAACTGTCGCCCCAACTAGGTTTTTTCAATAAAGGTTATATTAATAATGGATTATCAACTTGCCTTTGCGAGGCTAGTGATCGATCGCAGAGAGCTTACCGCTCGGGGAAGCACTTCCAACAATCGCCCGGCCTCGTCAAGGGTGTTAAAACGTCCCAAACTGATTCGCAGCGAGCCCCGGGCTTTAAACGCGTCGAATCCCAAGGCCTCCAATACATGCGAAGGCTCGCCGGCATGCAAGGCGCTGCAGGCACTGCCAGATGAGATGGCAATCCCCGCCGCGTCCAACTCCAACAGCAAGCGGATAGCCTCGCCTTCCATGCCAGCAAAACCCAGGCAAATGTTGCCCGGCAGGCGCCGATACCGGTCGCCTATTAGATAAGCGTTAGGAATATGTTTCGTAATTGAATCGATAATGTACTCGCGGATTTTCACCAGGCACGCGGCCTCGTCGGCCATATCTTCGCGGGCGATTTCGGCAGCCGCGCCCAAGCCGACGATGCCGGCGACATTTTCGGTGCCGGAGCGGAGCCCTTTCTCCTGGCCGCCGCCTTCCAAGAGCGGGGCCAACTCCACGCCGCTTCGCACGTACAGGGCCCCAACTCCTTTGGGCCCGTGCAGTTTGTGCGCGGAGAGCGAGAGCAAGTCGATCGTCTGTTTACGCATGTCGAAAGGGATTTTGCCGGCAGCCTGTACTGCGTCGGTGTGAAACAGCGCGCCGTGCCGGTGGGCAAGCTCGGCAAGTTCCGCGATGGGCTGAATTGTTCCGATTACATTGTTGGCCGCCATGATCGATACCAGGCGAGTTTCCGGCGTCAATGCCCGTCGCAGACTTTCCGGATCCACGAGCCCGTCTTCATCCACGGGCAATAGCGTGAGCGAGACGCCTTCGCGTTGCAATCGCCGGCAGCAAGTCAACACGGCCGGGTGCTCGATGGCACTGGCGATCAGGTGGGCGCCGCGAAGACTGTTGGCGGTCAATGAGCCGCGGATCGCCAGGGCATCGGCTTCGGTGCCGCTGGAGGTAAAAAGGATTTCGTTCGGTTCCGCGCCGAGCAACTGCGCCACTTGAGACCTGGCCCGATCGACGGCCGCGCGGGCCTCCCGCCCTTCGCAGTGCAAACTGGATGGATTGCCCCAGCACTGTTGCATATAGGGCTGCATCGCGGCAAAAACGCGGGGGTCCAGGGGCGTAGTGGCGGCGTTATCGAAGTAAATCCGCTGGGCCATAGTTATAATCCAATCCAAAAAATAAAAGTTCAATCACAACAATAGATGATTACGGTGAATTCACATCTATTTAGCCCTCACCCTAACCCTCTCCCAAAGGGAGAGGGGACTTTTTTGATGGGCTATTATTCTCCCCGGTAAAAAGTCTGGCTTTCCAGGGCCCGCACAACGCCGAAGTGGGCTTGCCAGCCGATTTCTTTTTTGCCCACGCAGATGGTGCACGTGCCCACCGGCGGATTGCCCCGCAGGAAAAGCGAACCGGTGACCTCGGGCGTTTCCAGCATGCGGGCGACCAGCGGATCGATGCCGATGCCGTGCAGGGCGTTCACTTCGCGGACCAGGACCTCGGGGGCCACGTCCTGGATCCGGGCCCTGAACACTTCGCGCTCGGCCTGAGACACGCGATCGATTTTGGTCACCACGGCGATGTCGGCCAGGGAGAGCATGGGGCCGACCTTAAGCGGCAAGTTCATGCCGCTGGTGGCCTCGAGCACGATCATGCCCAACCCGCCGTCGACGTACGGGGCGCACCGCAAACACAGTCCGGCCGTCTCGACCAACAGTATATCCGCGCTGTTTTGCTCGGCCCAGCGCAGGGCGTCGCCGAGGATCATGACATGGCAGTGGTCCGGGCAAAGCTCGCCCGTGTACACTTTTTTCGTGGGAATGTCGAATTCCTTGGCCAGCAATTCGTCTTCGTCGGCGTATTGCACGTCGAGTTTAACGAAGGCCACGTGGTGCCCGGCGCGGAGCAATTTGCGGGTCATGTGGCGGAGCACCGAGGTCTTGCCCGTGGTGGCCGGGCCCGCGCAAATGGCAAGTCTCATATTACCTCCAGCAATTCTTCGGCGCCCAGGCGCAGCCCGTGCCGCAGCTTGTCGCGCAAACCGGACAGCGCGTCGTCGAGCCGGTTGACGCGGACCGAGACGGTGCGTTCGTCATCGCTGGTGGTAAGCACGTTTACAATCGAGCCTCCTTGCATCACGATGCGGAAGTCGGACAACAAGGCGATGCGGGGATCGTGGGTGACGAAGATGAATATCTTCCGCCGCCGCCTAAGCAGTTGAACGGCCCGGGTGCGGTGAATGCCGGCGTTTTCCACCTCGTCGAGGAGCACCACGGGCGTGCTGCAAATCACCGAGGCGTCGGCGATGAGCAAAGCCCGGGTCTGGCCGCCGGAAAGCTCGGTCATACGATTGTCCATGTCAATCGGCTCGCCGGTCAACTGGTTGGCGAATTCGATGGCCTCGGCCACCATCTGCCCGGTCTGTCCGTTGCAGGCCCGTACGCGGCAGTGCGTGCTCAAAAAATCGCGCACCGGCATGTCCGAAAGGAAGGTGGTGTGCTGGGTGATCAAGGCGATGGGATTGCGGGCCGGATTGCAGCGGAAATCGGCGGGGGCGGGCGCGCCGTCGATCAGAACCCGCCGCCCGCTGGGCGTGTCGCCGTCGGCAAAAAGCTCGATGTCGTTGATGAACGTGGTCTTTCCCGATCCGGTCGGGCCGACGATGCTCACAACCTGCCCCATTTTAAGATCGATGCGGTCAAAGGGCTCTTGCCGACCGTCCCTGCCGCGACCGCTGAAAATCGAAATCGTTTCAATCATCGAAAATTCCTTTATAAAAACTTTTTTGTGTTCTTTGTAAAAACTACAATTACAAATGGCTTTTTACATTTACTAGGGTTTTGAAATTTGGTCGAAGGAGCCGCCGTCGTCGAAATGCTCGGACTGAGCTTTTTTCCATCCCCCGAATACGTCATCGATAGTGAAAAGTTCAACCTTGGCAAAACGTTTGGATAGATCCGCTTGCACGTCTTTGGCGTTTCGAGGCCGATAATAATGTTTGGCCGCCAGAGTTTGAGCGGTGGGCGAATAAAGGTATTGCAGATATGCTTCGGCCACCTTGCGCGTGCCGTGCTTATCGGCCACGGCATCGACCAAAGAGACCGTGGGTTCGGCCAGGATGCTCAGCGGCGGCGCTATGATATCGAACTTGTCGGGCCCTGATTCTTTTAGCGATAAGAAGGCCTCGTTTTCCCAGGCTAAAAGCACGTCGCCCATCTCGCGCTGAACAAAGGTCATGGTCGCACCCCGGGCGCCGGTATCCAACACAGGTACGTGTTTGCTGAACAGTTCCTTGACGAATTCCTGCGCTTTGGCTTGTGCATTGGCAACCTGCGGGGCGGCCTTGGGATCTTTGAGCTTGGCGAAATCGCCCAGTTCGCGCTTAAGCACGTAACCCCATGCGGCCAGATAGTTCCATCGCGCCCCGCCCGAGGTCTTGGGATTGGGGGTGATCACTTCCACGCCGGGCTTGACGAGGTCGTTCCAATCTTTAATCCCCTTGGGGTTGCCCTTGCGCACTAAAAATACGATCGTGGACGTATATGGAGAGCTATTGTTGGGCAATCGCGACTGCCAATCCTCGGGCAGTAAATTGGCATTCTTGTGAATCGCATCGACATCGTAGGCCAATGCCAGAGTCACAATGTCTGCCGCCTGACCTTCGATAACTGCACGGGCTTGCTTGCCCGATCCGCCATGCGACTGCTTCACTTTTACAATCTGCCCTGTCTTCTTCTGCCAGTAGTCGGCAAAAGCGGCATTAAAATCGCGATAGAACTCCCGTGTGGGATCATAGGAGACATTTAACAACTCCACAGTCGTGCCCGAAAGATTTGCATCCGCTTGAGCCTGAAGTTTGTTTCCGGAAAGGCAAAAGCCAAACAATGCAAAGCCTAAAAAAACCAATAAGCAACAATGCCAAAATTTTTCCCAAAACATTTATGTTCCTCCTTATCCAAGTTGAACTAGTTCACTACGTTTTTAATGGCAAGTCTTGTGCCGGGTTAATTGAACTGGTCTTTTATCGAGGAATCTGATATATATGTCAATAACAATCATCATAGTGATATATTAAAGTCATGCTATACTGCCAAATACGATAGATTTATCTGAATTATTTGGTATAATATCTGTGATATATGATATTATTTTAATGGTCGTGTATCCAGAGAAGGCTAAACAGGACCCATCATGAAAGAATTCCAAGCCGCACTATTGAGCGTCTGGCGCGAGGCCTGCCGGCATATTGAAATCACGCAGTCCACCGCGAACATTGCCGCCATGCTGGTCGAGTGGATGCCGCTTGAGCAAGTTTTGGTGCGGCGCTTAAACCTAGAGCGATCGAGTCTGGAAACCGTGGCCGTGGGCTTGGAACCTGCCGGAACATCGCTTCCTCATGTCCGGACGGTTTGCTCCGCCGATCAGTTAGATTCCCTTTTGACCTGGTGTGCCCGGGGGGAGATCATCCGCATTAGTCCTGGAGCGTCAAAAGTTGGCCAATGGGATTTTCTCCTGCCCAGCGGTTTCGAAGGCGACATCTTAGTCGGCCCTTTGGGCAATGCCCAGGCGCCGGCCGGCATCTTGGCGCTTTGCGCCGGTCCGCGTCGGTCATTCACCCCGCAGCATGCGGAACTGGTCGAGCGCCTGCTGGAACCGTTTTCAATAGCCTTGGAAAACGACTACCGGCTGAACGAAATGGCCGCATTGCGCGAGGCCGCCGAGGCCGACAAGCGTTCGCTTTTGACCAAACTCGGCCGCAAGGAACTGGGCGATACGATCGTCGGGGCCGATGCCGGGTTGCGGGCCGTCATGGAGCGGGTGGAACTGGTCGCCCCGTCCGACGCGCCGGTGTTGATTTTCGGCGAGACGGGGACGGGCAAGGAATTGATCGCCCGTTCGATTCACGCCCGATCGCGCCGTGCCGCGGGGCCGTTCGACCGGGTGAACTGCGGGGCCATTCCGCCGGAACTGATCGATTCGCAGCTTTTCGGCCACGAGCGCGGGGCATTCACCGGGGCGGTGGAAGGTCGCCGCGGCTGGTTTGAACGGGCAAACGGCGGCACCTTGTTTCTCGATGAGATCGGCGACTTGCCATTGGCCGCACAAGTCCGCATGTTGCGGATATTGCAAGACGGCTGGATGGAACGCGTGGGCGGAGAGCAGCCGATCCACGTAGACGTGCGGATCGTGGCCGCCACGCACCGGGATTTGGCGGCCATGGTGGCTGATGGTCGGTTCCGCGAGGACTTATGGTACCGAATCGCGGTGTTTCCCATTGTGCTGCCGACCCTGCGCGAGCGCCGGGAAGACATTGCACGGCTGGCCGGACATTTTGCCCAGCGCGCGGCCACCCGTTTCGGCCTGGCCCCAGTCCTGCCTGCCCCGCAAGACTTGGAATTATTGGCGTCATATTCCTGGCCGGGCAACGTCCGCGAGCTGGCGGCGGTGATCGATCGGGCAGCGATTCTGGGCGAAGGCAAAACATTGGAAGTAGCCAAGGCCCTGGGCGTAGGCGCGGAGCGGTCGATACCCGCCGCGGATGCCCAGAAATTAAAATCCCAATCCCCTGCCCCGCCCGCCGGCATCGAGCCGCTAAACGCAACCTTGCGGGGGCACATCGAAAAGGCCCTGGCGCAGTGCAAAGGGCGCATCGAAGGGCCCCACGGCGCAGCCGTATTGTTGGAGATCAATCCTCATACGCTGCGGGCCAAGATGCGCAAACTGGGCATCGATTGGAAACGTTTTCGACGATTACGGAATTAGATTTGAGATCTCAGATTTGAAATCTGAAGAGGGGAGAGTTCATTGCGTTTTGTTTGGGTCGGGATAAAGATGGGGATGGGATTTGTGGAGGTTTGCGGCGATTTGGCGCTGAAATTCCTCGGCACGCTGTTTGGATTCGTATTGGGCGCGAGTTTGCTCGGTGAGGTGGCGTTGACCTTTGATATCGGAGTTTTGCAGGTTATCGGTCCAAGCGCGAATTTGCCGGGAACAGGATTCGGCGAGGGATTTGAGATTTGAGATCTCAGATTTGAGATTTGATATCTCGGAGACGGGGATTGTAGATTGGGGATCGATGGAAATAAGTAGTCAGTCGGAAAAATGGAGCATGGAACGGACTTCACCGGCGGAGCCGCGGGCGATGTAAAGGAAGGCGATAAGTTCTGCGGAGGAGCCGCGTTCGAACCCTTCGGCGATATTATTCGAGACGGAAAGGGCGGAGCGCCGCAATTGGTCGCGTAAATCGCCGGGTTGATTGAAAAAGCGATGGCGGGTGAGCAGGTAAATACGATCGGCCAGATCGATGGCGGCTTTCCAGACGGGAAGGTCTTCAAAACGGTCGTATTTCACGGGATTAGTCCGTGGGGATTCGAGATCCGAGATTTATTTTATGCGGTGTGCATTTTCCGTTTTTTTCGGGAGTTGGCGTTTGTGGTTCGGTATTGAATGCACCTATTTCTATCATCTATATTCCGACCATTATGTCAACTGGATTCACTGCTAGATTCAAGACAATTCCGACTATAAAACCGATTACGATACCAGGCAGTACCGCGTAACGAGATCGACGGGTGTGCCAGAATAATAGTCCGTCAATGATCAAGGCCGGCGCCATAATCCAGTTGTTCGATCCCAAAGAATAGCAAATAGCACACACACATGCAGTCAGGCCCAAGAGAAAGAGAAAGAATTGGATGTTGAATTGTATCTTGAATGCGTTATTCATCTCTAACTTCTAACCCCTATCTACTAACCACCTTTATGAAGGCGTTACAGACGGGCGGCCGATGCTGTAGTAGGTATAACCGGCTTCTCGCATCCGCTGGGGGTTGTAGATATTGCGGCCGTCGAAAATCACCTTCTGACGCATCAGCTTGCCCATTTCCTCGAAGTCGGGATGCACGAACTGCTTCCACTCGGTCATGATTGCCAAGGCATCCGCGCCGATCAAGGCGTCGTCGCGGCGGTCGCAGTACACCAATTTTTCACCGTACGCCTGGCGGACGTTGTCCATGGCCACCGGATCGTGCACGCGGAGTTTCGCCCCGTGCTCAAGCAGGCGGTCGATGAGGGTCAGGGCCGGGGCCTCGCGGATGTCGTCGGTGCCGGGCTTGAAGGCCAGCCCCCAAACGGCAATCGCCTTGTTTCCCAATTTACCCTGGAAGTGCCGTTCGATCTTATCGACGAGCAGTTTTTTCTGCGCTTGGTTCACGCGGTGGACCGCCTCGAGGACGTGCGGATCCACGCCCTGCCCGCGGGCGGCGGCCATCAATGCGAGCACGTCTTTGGGAAAACAACTTCCGCCGAAGCCCACGCCCGGAAAGAGAAATGCAAAGCCGATGCGGTTGTCAAAACCCATGCCGCGGCGGACCTCGTTTATATCGGCCCCCAACAGCTCGCAAATGTTGGCCATCTCGTTGATAAAGCTGATTTTCGTGGCCAGCAGGGCGTTGGCGGCGTACTTGGTCATTTCCGCGCTTTCGGGCGACATGACCAAAAGCGGTTTTTCGGTTCGCAGATAGGGCTGGTACAGGTCTCTGAGGATTTCGGCCACTTCGGCCCGGCGCACGCCTAAGACTACGCGATCGGGTTTCATGAAATCATCGATGGCCGCCCCTTCCTTGAGAAATTCCGGATTGCTGGCCACGTCGACGTCGCGTCCGGTAAGTTCTTTCAGGCGGGCGGCGATTTTCGCGTTTGTGCCCACGGGCGCGGTGCTCTTGCAGACCACAATTGCACACTTGTTCAAATGCGGCGCGATGCCCTCCACTACGGTCCACAGCGCGGTCACATCGACGGAACCGTCTTCCGAAGGCGGCGTGCCCACGGCTAAAAAAACCATGTGCGACTTAGCCACGGCAGCCGCCTGATCGGTGGTAAAGTGCAGCCTTCCCGCGCTCACGTTGCGCATGACCAGTTCGGCCAGTCCCGGCTCGTAAATCGGGATATGGCCGCGATTTAGAAGGTCGATTTTTTTTCTGTCGCAATCGACGCATACCACGTTATTGCCGGTCTCGGCCAAACACGTTCCCGTGACCAGCCCGACGTACCCGGCGCCGATGACAACAATTTTCATTTTAGTAGTTCCTCGTAACAGGCGGGATTGCCATTTAAAGCCGGTATTTCTTGCTCAAAAGGATGCCCGTTTTGCCATCCTGATTTTCCGGTTTGGCGATAATGTTCCAAGCGGCGGATTGTAATTTCACAAAACAGCGGATCGAGGTCGGCGGTAAAACAACGTCGGTCGAGGATCTCGGCCGCCAGGAGCGTTGTGCCCGAATGGGCGAAAAGATCGATTACCGCGTCGCCCGGGTTGGAACTCGCTCGGATAATGCGATCGATGCACTTGAGCGGTTTTTGCGCGAAGCATCCGGAGACGTTTTCTTGCATGCGGTAGAAGACCTGTTGAATGTCGACCCACACGTTGCCCGCCCGGATCGTTTTTGCCTTGCCGCGCTGGAGATTTTCGGTAAGCGCGCCGCCGACGTCCTTATAATAACCGCGGAGGATTTTAGGTATGTCTGTATATTCGGCCTCAACATTGAAAGCCGGACGCCCCTTGACGTAGTACAGCAATTCCTGACGAACGGCCATCCAATTCATTTGCGTGCCGTAGCCGCGCTGATTGCGCATGGTAATAAAGCTGCGCGGAGAAAACGGCTCTCCGCGCATCATGATCATGAAGTCGGCCAAGGGCTGAAAGCCTTCGTTCTGATCGGCGCCCAACCAAATATACAGCGATGCGTCGCGGGCCAATACGGCGTTTGTAGTGCGCACCCAGCGCCTGCACCACTCGATGTATTCGTCGATGCCGCGGACTTCAAAGACCGCCAGATTATAAGGCGGATCTTGAATGGCCAGCGCCGGCCGATGATTTTGCACCAGTTCGCCCACGGCATTTAGGTCCGTTGCGTCCAAGCAGCCGACGGCGTGCCGCCCGAGCGGATCACGCCAGATTTCACCCGGTTTGAGCCGGCAATAGGGCAGAAGTTGTTCTCTGATTTCCGAGCCATTGTCGAGCCGGGGCAATGGATTATTATTCATGATCACGGCACTCACTCCCGGCACAAGTGCCGGGGCTAAACGATCGCCGGAAGACATGCGAATTTCCACCGGCGGCTGTTAGCCGCCGGCTATTGCGCGTGACATTATTTTTCTGATTCCCCATAAACGGTTAAACTTTTTCTTCACTCTCCACTCTTCCCTGCCCTTCCTTTTCGCCGTTTTCTTCCTTCGGAACGCGTTTTACCGCCACCAGCTTGTCGTCTTCGTCAAGGCTCATGATTTTCACGCCTTGGGTGTTGCGGCCGATGATGCTGATGTCGGCGACCGCAATGCGTTGGATTTTGCCCCGGGCGGTTATCATGAACAACTCGTCCTCGTCGCGGACCGAGACGATGCCGATGGCCGGGCCGTTGCGCTCGGTGGTTTTTACGTCGCGCAGGCCCTTGCCCCCGCGGCGCTGCGTGCGATAGCAATGACCGGAGGTGAGTTCCCCTTCTTCGCCTTCCCGGGCTTCTTCACCTTCCGCTTCAGGCTGCTCGATTTCGTGCTCGGCCGCGTCTTCATCCGCTTCGGCTTCTTCGACAACCGTAGCGCCTTCCCCGGTCAGGTCGATTTCCAGGTTCGGCCCGAACGGCGTGCGCTTGCCATAGCCATTGGCGCAGGCGGTCAGCAGGGTGGCCTCGGGATCGGCGACCACCATGCCCACGACCGAGTCGCCGGAGGTGAGCTTGATGCCTTTTACGCCGCTGGAATTTCGGCCCATGGGCCGAGCGTCGGACTGTTTGAAGCGGATTGCCATCCCCTTGGCCGTGGCCAGGACCAGTTCGTCGCCGGTTTTGGCCACTACCACGTCGACCAGTTCGTCGCCTTCGCGGAGTTTAATGGCGATAATGCCGGTCTTCATGGGCCGGCTGTATGCGGCCAGGGGCGTTTTTTTCACTAGGCCCCGAGCGGTGGCCATCACCAGGTAATGATCGGGCAGGTCGAAATCCTTAACCGCCCGGCAATCGGCGATCTGCTCGCCCTCGGACAGATTGAGCAAATTTACCACCGCCCGGCCGCGGCTGTCCCGGGCAAGCTGCGGCAGGTCGTACACCTTGCGCCAATAGACCTTGCCCTTGTTGGTGAAAAACAAGAGATAGGCATGCGTGCTGGCCACGAATAAATGTTGCACGGGGTCTTCCTCTTCGGTTTTCGCGCCCGTAAGCCCCTTGCCGCCGCGGCGCTGGGCGCGGTAGGCCGAAACCGGAGTCCGCTTGACGTACCCGTTGCTGGTGATCGACACGACCATCATCTCTTCTTCGATCAGGTCTTCCAGGTTGATGTCGCCGATCTCCTCGCCGCTGATTTCCGTGCGGCGCGGTTCGGCGTGCTTGCGTTTAAGCTCGCGCAATTCCTCGCGGATCAGTTCCAGTATGTTATTGCGATCGGAAAGGATGCGGTTATATTCGGCTATCTCGGCGAGCAAGCCGCGGTGCTCATCGGAGAGCTTGTTTTGTTCAAGGTTGACCAACTGGCCGAGCGTCATTTTCAGGATGGCGTCGGCCTGCACGGGCGTTAGACTATAATTTTCGCTCTGGCCGTGCTCGGCCGTGAACACGGCAAAACCTTCATCGCCCAAGGCCCGTTGCAACAAGGCGGCCGGGGTTTGAATTTGCATTAATCTCTGTTTGGCCTCGGCCTGCGTGGCCGAAGAGCGAATGACGCGAATCACTTCGTCGATGTTGGCGTGGGCCAAGAGCAGGCCTTCGACCGTGTGCTTGCGCTGCCTTGCCCGGAAGAGCAAATATTGAGTACGCCGCCGGATAACAGTCTCGCGATGGCGTAAAAATTCTTCCAGCAGTTCCTTGATGGAAAGCACTCGCGGCTTGCCGTCGACCAGGGCCAGGAAGATGATGGAAAAACTGTCTTGCAGGGGCGTGAATTGATAAAGCTGGTTGAGCACGATCTCCGGATCGGCGTCGCGTTTTAAATCCAGGACCAGTCGAACCGGCTCGTCCAGGTCGCTTTCGTTGCGGCAGCCCGAGATACCGGGAATCTTTCCCTCGTTGACCGCGTCGGCAATCCGCTCCTCGATCCGGTCGCGCGACTGCTGGAACGGTATCTCGCTGACTACGATGCGGAAACGGTTGTTGTGTTCCTCGATGGCGGCCCGGGCGCGTACGACGACGTTTCCCCGGCCGGTATAATATCCGCGGCGGATCCCGGCCCTGCCGCAGACCACGCCGCCGGTGGGAAAATCGGGGCCGGGCACGATCTCCAATAATTCGTCGATCGATACTTCCGGCTCGTCAATGACCTTGACCAGGGCGTCGCAAATCTCGCCCAGGTTGTGGGGCGGGATGGACGTGGCCATGCCAACCGCGATGCCGTTCGAGCCGTTGACCAGCAGATTCGGAAATTTCGAGGGCAGCACCACCGGCTCAGTCCGCCGCTCGTCGTAAGTGGGAATGAAATCCACCGTGTCGAGCTTCAGATCCTCCAACATCAGCGCGGCAATGGGCGATAGCCGGGCCTCGGTGTATCGCATGGCCGCGGGCGGCAAACCGGCGATGGACCCGAAATTCCCTTGCTTGTCGACCAGCACGTGCCGCATGTTCCATTCCTGGGCCATGCGGACGAGGGTGGGATAAATCACCACCTCGCCGTGCGGATGATAATTGCCGCTGGTATCGCCGGAGATTTTCGCGCACTTGACGCGGCCCGCCCCGGGGCCAAGATTCAAATCGTTCATGGCCACCAGGATGCGGCGCTGCGAGGGCTTAAGTCCGTCGCGGACGTCGGGCAAGGCGCGGCTAACGATCACGCTCATGGCGTAAGTTAAATAACTGCCCTTGAGTTCCTCCTCGATGGGCATCTCCAACAGCCGGCCTACTGGATTGCCGTCGCCGCCGCCGGCCGGTTGTTCGGAAGGAGGAACATTTTCAGGTCCCGGCTGATCGGGGGGAAGATTCGTATCGTTAGCCAAATCGAGTCCTTTCAGCAGAAATAAATATCAAGTCATTTATAATAGGACTCTAAATATATCCATTCAGCCCTATTTCCACAATGGCCGGGCAGGAAGTTTTTGTTGATGCAAGTCCTTTATACATAAGATGTTATGACGGCGTTCCTGTTGGTGTTTTTTTATAGAGAAAAATACGCTGAAAGCTTTAAAAAACGACTGCTTTATCGCCCCCCAATATATGGTATTAGACCTGAGCCTGTAGTATATATGTTGGGCGTTTGGCACGAAATGGAGAAACGCCGCCGCCTAAAGGCGGCTGACAAGAAAAGGGGGCGCTGGATAACCTTGATCCCAGGCGTGAAACGCCTGGGCTAGAGAAAAGTATGCATCTCAGGAGTGAAACGCCTGGGCTAGAGAAAAGTATGCATCTCAGGATTGAAAGGGCTGGGGCTAGAGAAAAGGCACGATGTTTTATAATTTGGCGATCCAGCAATACTACGTTGGCGACCTAGCAATCGATCATTCGTAGGCGACCAAGCGATCATTCATAGCGTAGCGATTCGATCGGATCGAGGCGGCTGGCCTTGCGGGCGGGATAATAACCGAAAAACATGCCCACCGAGGCGGCAAAGCCAAGTGACACAAGGATGGCATTGATGGAAATTGTCAAAGGCCAGCGCGAACCGCTGAGAAAGAGGTTCACAACGTATGTCGCGGCAACCGAGGCGCTTATGCCCAGGATGATGCCGATAACGCCGCCCAACAAGGAAAGCACTACGGCCTCAAGCAGGAACTGCCGCAGGATATCGCGCGAGCGCGCGCCCACGGCCAGGCGGACTCCGATCTCGCGGGTGCGCTCGGTTACGGAGACCAGCATGATATTCATTATGCCGACCCCGCCGACCACCAGCGAGACGCTTGCCACCGAGCCCAAGAGCAAGGTCATCACCATGGTGATGATGTTCAGGACCCTGGCGACTTCGGACGTGTTTCGCACGGTGAAATCGTCTTCGTTGCCCGGGCGGATATGGTGCCGTTGGCACAAGAGATTGGTGACTTCGTCTTCGGTCTGTTTCATCTGATCGGTGGAGCGAGCCGAAACGAAGACGCAATCGACGTTATTGAAATTGCTGCCGCTGACCTTTTTCTTGATCGTGGTGAAGGGCGCCAGGACGATGTTGTCCTGGTCCTGGCCGAAAAGGTTGGCCCCTTTCGGCTCCAAGAGACCGATCACTCGGAAGGGGATTTTTTTTATGCGGATCGTGGCGCCCACGCAGTCCATGCCGGGAAACAGGTTGTCGGCCACGGTTTTGCCGATGACGCAGACCTTGGCCGCGGTGTGGACATCGGCGGCGCTAAAGAATTCCCCTTTTTCGACCTGCTGGTTGCGGATGGTCAAATATGTCTCGTTGACTCCCATGATCGAGTCGGGGGCCCAGTTCAAGTTTCCGGCCACGACTTGAGCCTTCGCGCTTACCTCGGGCGAGGCCGCCAGCACGGTGGGGCACTCGGCGGCCATGGCGTCGGCGTCGGAGGCCAAAAGAGTGGTGAAGGTCCCCGAAGGGAGTCGCATGCCTCCGCCGGTGTAGCTGCCTGGCAGAATGAACAGCACGTTCGTGCCTAAACTCTGGAACTGGTCCTTGACCATCCTGCCGGCCGATTGGCTGATTGAAACCAGCAAAATTACCGCCCCCACGCCGATGACGATTCCCAGCACCGTCAATCCGGCGCGGGTCTTGTTTTTCAACAGCGACCGCAGGGATACTCGCAATATGACGTGAAGATTCATGAGCAATAGTTATGAAGTCGTTTATGTTCAACTCTAAAAAAAATTCATTAAGCCCACGGGTTGCAACCCGTGGGCTTGGATTGATTATTTCACGATACGAATTGTCAGGGAGTTTTAGCGGCGTCGGATTGCATGCCGATCACTACTTCCTGCCCTTCGCGCAAATTGCCGGAAAGCACCTCCGTGCAACTCTTGTCGCTTAAGCCGGTTTCAATCTTGACGGCAGCAAGCAGGTCTCCGTCGGCTACCCAGACGTATCGACGGTTGACGGCGCCTTGCGGGGTAGACTTATTTCCCTTGGCGGCGCCGGCATTTGGAGCTGCGCTAGTGAGAATCGCCCGGTCGCTCTGGCGGACCTGGTCGGGCCTGGGATAAAACCTCAAGGCCGCGTTGGGGACGGTCGGCACTCCGGCGTGGATCTCGATTTGAAAGACCAGGTTGGCGGTCATTCCGGGGAGCAGCTTGATTTGCGGGTTGGGCGATTCCACCACGACCGTATAGGTCACCACGTTCTGAACCGTGGTAGGATTCAGGCGAACTTGGAATATCTTTCCCTGGAAGGCGTCTTTGGGATAGGCGTCCACTGTAAATTCCACCGGCTGGTCGCGCGACTGCGCATCGCGGATCAGACCGATGTCGGCCTCATCCACCGAGGCATAGACGTAGACCTTTTTCTCCAAATCCGGGGCGACTATGAACAACACGGGGGTTTGGAACTGCGCGGCCACGGTCTGGCCGGCATCGACTTTGCGGTCGATGACAACGCCGTCCACGGGCGATCGGATCGTGGTGTAGGTGAGACTGGTTTCGGCCATGTCCAAGGTGGCCTTGTTCTGCTCGACCGTGGCCTTGGCGACTTCCACGTTTGCCGAGGCCATCTCGAAATTGGCCTTGGCCAGGTCGTAGTCGCTGTCGGCGATGCCTTTGATCGGGCGATCCGTCCCCGGAATGTCGGTGATTTTGTAAAGTTCCTTGGCGCGTTTAAAATCCCGTTCCGTCTGATTGAGCCTTGCCTTGAACTGTTCCAAATCGGCGACAGAATGATCCAGCGCGGCCTTGGCCTGCCGGCATTGGCCCTTATAGATCTGGGGATCGATTTCCGCGAGGATTTGATCTTTTTTTACTATGTCGTTGAAATCCACGCAGACTTTCTGAATGGGACCTGAGGCGTAGGAGCCGACCTGCACCTGGAGCACGGGTTGCACGGTGCCGTTGGAATTGACGGTAAGCGTTATGTCGTCGCGCTTAACCGGGGCGGTCAGGTATTGGCCGTTGGCGGCCCCGTTTCGCGAGGCATAGTAACGATTGTAGCCGGCGGCCCCTGCGCCGACGATGACGACCGTGGCAATCAGCCATAAAAGAGGGCGTTTCATGCTGCTTTTCTCTCCTCTGCGTGCAGGGCTTCGATGGCCTGCGAAAATTCACTCGAGTCGCAAATGACTTGCCCGTCGTGGATGACAACGGCCCGGCGGGCGTTTTTTGCCACCTCTTGATCGTGGGTCACGAGGATAATCGTGATGCCGTCTTCCTGGTTGAGCTGCCGGAAGATCTCCATAACTTCGCGGCTGGTGCGCGAGTCGAGGTTGCCGGTAGGCTCGTCGGCCAGGAGGATCGAAGGCTGGTTGGCCAGGGCGCGGGCGATGGCCACGCGTTGTTGCTGGCCGCCGGAGAGTTGCGAGGGGTGGTGGTCCATGCGCGACTCCAGCCCCACTTTTTTCAACAGTTTCCTCACGCGATCGCGGCGCTCACGGCCCTTGATCAGAGCGGAGTACAAGAGCGGCAGTTCCACGTTTTCCAAGGCGCTGGTGCGCGAGAGGAGATTGAAGCTTTGGAATACAAAGCCGATTTTTTGATTCCTCAACCGGGCGCGTTCGTCGCCGGACATGTCCACGACCTCTTCGCCTTCGAGCAGGTAACTGCCGCTGGTGGGATGATCGAGGCAGCCGAGCGTGTTCATGAGCGTCGTTTTACCCGAACCGGAGGGGCCCATAAGGGCTACGTATTCCCCGCGCTCGATGTCCAGGGAAACGTCGCTGAGCGCATTGACTTCGACTTCGCCGAGCGAGTATGTTTTTCGGATGTCGCGCAACTGGATCAAGGGCATTTTTGGATTTCCTTAAATCAAAAACGGCTTCATGTCCCCGGGATGGTAATATCGCTTAATGGCTTCTTCCTTGAGTCCCATGCCCCGCAAGGTAAACAAAACCGCCTGTTCTTGAAGTTTCTTTCGCGAAACTCCGTATTCGGCGATCAGCTTTGCGTGTAATAAATTAATCATGATCATCATGGCCAGGTGATGAGCGAACCAGCCGGCCAGGTTGGTCATAGCGGACCCGTTCACGGCGTCGCCGGCGGCAATCGCCGCCTTGATGCACTCGTCAACCTTGCGAACCCAATGCGTGGGTCCTTCTTTAATGGCGGAGCGGGCAAATTCGCCTTCGTCCATCAAACTGCGAAGCACCAATCGGATAAATGAACGGACATTGTCGTCGGATAAACGCTCGCCGAAGAGTTGAGAATACAGGTAATGCACGAGAAAGACCAGGTTCGGCGTGGATGGTTCCAAAGCCTGCATGCGTTCGACGATTTTCGCCCGTTCTTCGTTGAAGCACGAGTTTTGTATTGCGGAATAGATGGCTTTTTTGCTGGGAAAGTGTTTATACAAAAGGGCCTCGGAAACTCCGGCCGCGCGGGCCAATTCCCGGGTCGTGGTTCCGTGGAAGCCCTTTTCGACAAAGACCCTGCGTACGGCCTTGAGTATGTCCGCTCGCCGCTGGGCGCTCGATAATTTCAGGGTTGATTTCATGGGACGCCTTTCATTAGATCGACGCTTGTTAGTGTATACTCACTTACCTAAAAAGTCAACCACGGTTTTAAAACGATTTTCGGCCATTTGTCCGCATTTTTGATATGTGGTAGGCTGAAGGACCGGTTATCTGCAATTATGCCCGTGGAAATATTCCCCCATCCCAGGAGTGGATGATGAAACTCGAATCGAATTGGCTTTGTGGGGCGATAATTGTGATGTTTTGCACTGCGGCCTTTGGCGGCGATTCGGCCAAGAGCGAGGGGGCAAAAAGCAATGATCTATACGCACGAATCTCGCAGGCCTACCTGGACGGCAATTGGGACGAGTTGGAAAAGGTTTTGGGTGACTCGTCGAAGGAAATCGAGGCACTGAGTTCTGCCCAGCAGGCCGACGCGGCCTATGTCCGCGGGGCATTGGCCCAGTGTAAACCCTCCTGGTGGAATCAGTGCAAAAAGGCGAAAAAGGTGGAAATCCGGCCGGTCGTCTGGGGCCATTCGCTGAAACTCTGGTACGATCCGGCGGGAAAAGAGGGCGTGGAAATGAAATCAGCCGGCGCCGCCAAGGCGCTTACAGTGTCCTGGCAGGCCGCCGATATGGACAACCCGGAACATGCCGAACACGGCTACTCCAAAGGCGATTTGTGCAACTTGGGCGCCTGGAACACAATAGGCATAGCCATGGTCTGGTCGCAGACATCGGCCCAGGCCTTGGCCAATCGCAGCGGGGCGGACAAGCTGCGGCTGGATCGATACCAGGAATTCCGCGGTCATCTTGCGGGCCTGTACTACGGCACGCCCAGGGCGCGGCGATGGGGACTGTTTCTATATCTTTTATCTTGGCTGGATAAATACAGCGAGATGCCGACGGTCGGTTCGCGCAAGGCCGCCGGGGCCATGTTTCTGGCCGAGATCCTGGCCAATCCGGCCAAATACCCTTCCATACCCCTGCCCGGCGCCCTGAGTGAAGACGGGGCCGAGGAAAAACTGGCCGAGCACGTCCGAAACAAGATCGAAAAGCATAGTTGGACAATTGCCGAAGACAAGGCCCTGCGCGAGGCGATCAAGAGCTTTGCCGCCGCCAACGAGACGGGCGTTTTGCAGGCCCAAAAGGCAACCCTGCCCAACAAGCTCAGCGTTTCGCTGGACCTTGAAGCCGATAAACCGCTGCGTCCCAAGCGCGACGCCTGGCTAAAGTCGCAGTTCGACAAGGCCGCCGGCACGGCCCAATGATTCCACATTTATGCGGTTTGTTCGGGCAGATGGCACACGGAGTTCCAGTTTGCTGTAATCGTTGATGGGTATGCGGTCTAATGTAGCAGGCACACTCCGTGTGCCGTCTGTTGGAATAGCATGTTACGTAAAAATTCAAAACGGCACACGGAGTGTGCCTGCTACATTGCTTATTCAGCCGCACTCAGTCTTGCCGCCGCATTTTGGTTATGGTTAATGGGGAATTCCGGCGAATCGGTCCGCGCGGTCTTTAGGTAGTCTTCGATTTTGGCTACTACATCGGGATTTTGGGCGGCGACGTTGTTTTTCTCGCCGATGTCGTCGGGCAATTTGTAGAGTTCCAACGGGCCGCCCGGTTTGTGGCGAACGGCCTTCCACTGGCCCCACTGGACGGCTTGCTCGAATCCGCGCTCGTAGAATTCCCAATACAGAAATCGTTCGGGCATTTGCTTTGCCCCGCCTAAAAAAAGCGGGGCAACGCTGATGCCGTCGATGTTCGATGGAACAGCAGCCCCGGCGAAACTGGCCAGCGTGGGCATGTAGTCGGCAAAATAAAAAGGGGCGTCGTTGGTCGCGCCCGCGGGAATGTTATACGGCCAGCAGGCCAGGGCGGGCTCGCGAATGCCGCCTTCATACATGTCGCGTTTATAGCCCTGCAAAGGGCCGTGGGAATTGAAAAACTCCGCCACGCGCGTCAGTTCGGCGGTGGGGCGCGAGCGGGGACCGTTGTCTGAGGTAAATATAACCAGCGTGTTGTCGGCAATTTTTAGTTCCTTGAGCAAGTCCCTGATTTGGCCCACCGTGCGGTCCAGGCGGGTGACCATGGCGGCGTAAATCTTCTCCGAATTATCCCACGGCTCCTTGGCGTAAGGTTCCAGGTCCGGAGGCGCAATCAGCGGATCGTGCGGCGCGGAACAACAGAAATAGAGAAAAAACGGCCTGTCTTTGTTCTTGCGGATGAAGTCGCTCGCGTAGCCGGTGTAAAGGTCGGTCTCATAGGCGCCTTGTTTTCCGTTTTCGTTGCCGGCAACGTCGATGACTTGCCGGTTGATTACCGAGCGGGCCGGATAATAGGCGGGATCATGGGTACCGGGCTCGGTCAAGAGCCAGCCGTAAAATTCGTCGAATCCGCGATCCAAAGGCGAGGCCTTTGGGTCGTATCCTTCCAGGTGCCATTTGCCGACCAGGCCCGTGCGATACCCGGATTTTTGCAGAACATTGCCCAAAGTGACGTCCTGATCGGTAAGGTTCATGCGGCGGGAATTGCCTTGAAGAATCCCGCCGGCAAAGCAATTATTGCCCCGCACGCGCGTGTGGCCGGTGTTCTGTCCGGTCATCAAAACGCTGCGCGACGGGGCGCAGACCGTGGAGCCCGCGTAGGCTTGGGTGAAACGAATGCCATCGACGGCCATGCGGTCGATATTTGGAGTTTTGATTTTTGTCTGGCCGTAGCAGCCCACGTCGCCGTAGCCCAGGTCGTCGGCCAGGATGAAGACGATGTTGGGCCTTTGCGGCAATCTGGGGCCTTGTTGGCCCGCTGCGGGAGTCGCGTCAATCCCGATTGTCCATGCAACAATCACGGCGGACACGGCAAAAAGAACAAATCGCATAGTTACAGCCTCCAGTTAATAAGGTAGATCAAGCCAGGTGTCTTGTTGCTGCAAGACCGAATCTATCGCCGCTTTTTCATTTTTCTTTGTCGTCAAGGCATTGTTGCCAGATGCGCCAAATACCGGGAGGAATCGGTCGTTCGAGATTACTATGGGTTGCATCAAATGCGAATTAGTGAAAATGTGCGTTGCCTTGTCGTACATGTATCCGCCGACGTAATATACGCCCGGTGCGAATGCGGATGCATTAAAGGTGTACGAATCATTGCCATTCGCGGCGGTCTTCTTGTCGATTTCGATCCATTTCTCGTTTCCGTTCCATAGTGCGGCATCCGCATCCAAGCACAGGCTGATTACGCTGTTGCTGGAAACATTGCCGGCCGTCCACGCGATCGTAATCTGCTGACTAGGGGAAAATGCAACTGAAGCGGGACCGGTGAGCTTGAAAGTGGGGGAGGGAATCGTGATCGGCGCGGGAGCGTGCGATTCCGTAAACGTCCATAGTTTTTTGTCGTATACGTAGCCGCCGATGTAATACTTGCCCGGCAGGAAATTGCCGGGATCAAAAGAATATGAGCCGTCACCGTTGGAAGCGGTTACATTATCGACTTCG
>JBEKZY010000010.1:0-34374 GCA_049509395.1 Thermoguttaceae bacterium
CGGTTAACATCTTCTTGCACGTGTCAAACGACGGGTGTTATCACCTCCAATCGTTTTCTTACCGCTATAAAATCACTGCGAAATAAATAAAATTCACTGAAAATATGTGCAAAACTTGAACTAAGAGGTGGTGGATTTTTGTAGGGTGCGTGAAACGCACCACAATTTGTAGGAGACGGTGCGTTTCACGCACCCTACCCCTAGAACAAATCAAGGACCGTCGCGGATGCCCGAATTCCAAGACAACCTGCGGCGTGCGGCCGAATTGGCCTTCGATACCGTGTGTAATCAGAACACCGAGCAGTTGCTATGGCTCGGGGCACAGCCTGTAGACGCAGCCTGGCGGATTGCCGTCTTGAACGATTTGCTGACAGTGGATTTATCGGCCAGACGCGTTACTACATCGGCCGGCCGCGAAGTCGGCCCTGTTTGGCGTATACTATTGCTGCACTACCTGGCAATTGATTCGCGGCCCGAGGCTCTGGGCCCGGAAGTCACTTTTGCCGATCTGCCCGCGGCCAGAACGTACGCCCGCGTATACCATCAGCGGGTAATCGCACGGTTGTGCGCCACTGCTGGCCGGGATGAAAAACATCTGCGCGCAGCAGCGGATGCGCTGGGAGGGTATATTGTCGACGGCGGCGACACGGCCTTTGACTTCGACCTGTTTCCCCGCTTGTGCGTAAGGGTGATTTGGCACGCGGCCGACGATGAATTCCCGCCCTCCGCAACGCTACTCTTGCCTGCCAACATCGAGACCTATTTTTGCATCGAGGACATAGTGGTCCTTTCCGAAGGTTTAGTTTCACGGCTTGGCGGCCGGCCTTTCTGAAAAAGCCGGCATTTTCCGGCCGCATCGGCTCTAGATCCCCGGAACTTCAACGCGTTTGCACCCATTTTGTAAAACGCGGGCCGGCTTGGATCCATTGCGTCGAGCTTACATTCTCGGCCAGATAGACTTGCCCCGTTTTATCCATGTAAACACCCACGCAATATATCAATCCGGGCAATTGGTCGCTGTAAAGATATAAGCCATAAATATTATCGTAGCTGCCGGGCACTTGCGACGGCGGAGTAGTTGGCGTTCCCGTTTTCAGGGTTGTTACAACGTCTTCGATAAGGGCCGAATCGGTTGATTGTTTGTTTGCGGCGGGGCCATCCGGTATGGCAAACTGCATTTTCTGGAATGTGGCGTTGCGAAAGTCGAACGGCGGGATTTGGCTGTTTCTGTAGATGCCCTCCGGTCCCATCCACCCGACATGCATCACATAAGACGCGGGCTTTTGGCCGGGTATAGCACAGATCGTATCTCCGCCATACTCCGTACGCCCGACGACCTGCGTGGGATTTGTGTTTGCCGATAGCAGGGCATTTTCATTATAGTCATTCACGTATACCGTGCTGCCTGATGAAAATGTGGAGTGCCGATAACCGCTATGGGTCGAAGGTGATTGATCGGAGGTAAAAACGGGCCCAAAATAAAGGGGATTATAACGTTGGCTCACGAAACCGCCGACAATGCCGATAAACACGACAGCCATTGTACAGAGCATTATGCCCAGCGCCGCTGCCAAGGCAAAAAGCATCAACCATTTGTTCTTGGTCATTCTCGATTTCCTCCACAGACATCTATCTCAGGTCGATAAATAACGGCGAGCATTTACCCAATCTAATTCTAGCATTAATGCCGTTTTCGAGCGTGAGAAGAGCGCCATCGGCCGGGAGAATCGCCGCGCCTCAAACTACAATTATGGCCGATTTGGCTATGAAAGCTCGCGGCCGGTAAAAATCCGCGCCGCTAGGAGCGGTCGGCTCCAAAGAGTTGTTGGGCTAGCTGGGCCGGAATAACATTTTAGAGTTTAGGGAAAAGCCTTCCTGTATTCCGCATATATGTTTTATATTCGTCGCCGAATTTCTCAATCAACATTTTTTCTTCTTTTGGTATTCTTATTGCCAGGCTGATTACCGCCATTATCATAAGTATTATTATGACGTAATTGGATGAGATGAGACCAAGACCAAGATAAACAGAAAATAAAGCCGTATACATGGGATGCCGGATTCTGGAATAAGGGCCGGATTTTATCAGACGATGGTCACTGTTTAATTGCAAATTTACTGACCATTCTGTACCAAGGCATACATGGACCCATATCAGAAATGCGGTGCCAAACAGTCCCAGGATGACCCCAATCCACATTCCTAATCGAGGAAATGGAATTGAAAGAACTGCCATCCATGGCGGATGTATAGAATAAAGAAATATGGAAATAGCAAGGGCCGGAAGTAATATTAACCGGCGAAAAACAAAATTCGTCTTTCCCTCCCGAGCAATTGCATCTCTGTCTTTTTGCTTTTTACCACTTTCTTTACGCAATTTTATCGCAAAAAAAGATCTTACCAGCAGTAATAAAATACATAAGCCAAAAAAGACAATCCGAGAAAGTCTCTCTTGATCCATAATAATTCTCCATTTATCTGTAATGCATTTATTACCGCCGGGTGGGGACTATTAGGGTCTTTCGGCGCTGAACAACCACCATCGGTTCTTCTTATTTGCTGATCGGGGTTGACGTTCAAAATAGATCTTCATCTTCACGCCGGAATCAGTTGACACTTCGAACCAGTGCTTGCGCACATATTGCTCGCCGCTGCCATGATGGCAAGGGCCGGTCTCCCGCCACGTGTTCAATACTTGCGTAATTTGTACAATTTGCGATCTCCATCGAAACTGCCGGGGAAGTCCTGGTTCCCCCGCCGCCATCCGAGCGGTGTCGATCGTTTCAATGACCGGCTGAATCGCCTCGCTTATGAATTCCTCGACCATGATGTCACCCATGTGCGGTTAAATAATTTGTTTATACAGCAAAACGAGTTGCGGCGTGTCGCCGGCGAGCGAGCATACATAATAAACTAGCCTGCTCCCCGTTTCTACTCCCCTCCCATTTCTATTCGTATCTACTCTCTCTCCGCCACCACCATATATTCCCCACTCGGCCCATCCCGCGCTGCCAGCGGCTCGAGGTGTCCATACTGCAAATCCCATCCCACCCGCACTTGTGCAAAGCCCGCCGCGCTCAACAACTCCGCCATTTCGAGCGGCGAAAGATAGTATCGCACGGTTTGAATTTCTTCGCTCGCGCCTGAACCCATCTCATATCGTTGGCATCGCTCTTCCGTATGCCCGTTAAGCATGCGGCGGCAATCATATAACCTGACTTCCTCCCCCTCTATCCGATAGCAACCTTTCTCTTGCCACTTGCCATCTAGTTCAGGATGAGCCAACGTGGCTGGATAGAACAAGTGCAAGATAATCGGCGCGCCTTCCACCAAATTCTGCCCAAGATGCTCGAGAAAGGTTAGCCGCTGGTCGGGATGAACATAATTGAAGGTGTAGAAGGTGATCAAGGCGGCCCCAAATCGCCCCGGCAACGGCCCTTTTGCAAAATCGTGTAAGACCAATGCGCCGTTTTGCCCCAGCGGTTCTTGCTGCAATTTCCTTCGAGCCAGTGCAAGCATCTCTTTTGAAATGTCGACGCCGGTAACAGTATGGCCAGAGCGAAGCAGCGAAACCAGTATCCGGCCGCTCCCGCAGCCAACTTCCAAAAGGGGCGGCTTAATACCGGCGACGGCGACCAAATAAAAAGGTATATCGCCGATGTAATCTGCCGTATAGGCGTCGTAGAATTTAGCGAACCGGGCGTATGCGACTTGGGTATTCATGAAATCATCACCTAGCATCTGCCGCCGAGCGCAGACTTACAGGTGTTCGACCGCCGAAGTGCAGTAAAACTTTACCGCATTTTCGCAGCCGAGCATGGCATTGTCAATCTTGAGGCCATATCCGCCCGTTGGGTCTTATCAACGGCGATTCAGCCCTCACCCCAACCATCTCCCAGAGGGAGAGGGGACATTTGGGATAGGCACTAACTCTCCTCAAAGGAAATACTCGATGGCCCCGGGAATCGCCGGCGACAGGGCATATTCGCGGTGAATAGGCAAAATATGCGGGGCTTTGGGGGACTTTCCACACAGCAGTCTTATTTTATTACCTACTTGTCAGGAATATACTTGACATCCTTGTCAGGAAAGATAATATTGGGATAAAATTCACTGAGGGTTCTAGTCTCGGTCCGTAAAGAGGCGTTTCATGCTCAGCCTTTCACAAACCACGGGTTATGCCATTCTGGCATTGGGTTTTTTGCAGGAATGCGGCGGCCGGCTGGTGCTGGCCAAGGATATTACTAACTCCACGGGCATTCCGCTGCCTTACTTGTCCAAGATTCTCAACGCCTTGACTCGGACCGGGCTGGTAGTCGGCAAACGCGGGTACCAGGGCGGCTTCGCTCTTTCGCGATCTGCCGATGAAATCAGCCTGTTCGATGTTGCCGAGGCGGTGGAAGGCCCCGATTGGCTGCCAACCTGCATGCTGGGGCTGGCCGACTGCTCGGCGGTGCCCTTTTGCCCAACGCATAATTTTTGGAAGGTCCAACGTTCCAAAATCGAAAAGGAACTGCGGCGCATGACTCTTACCGACGTCTCGTGTTACGTGCACAAAAAATTTTTCACCGACGGCAAAGGATGTTGCGAGCCCGGAAACTCCAATCCGCTGCCTGGCAAGAATGTGAAATCATCTCGAGCCAATCGTCGCAAAAATATTAATATCGTTAAAAGTCGCACAAGGTAATTTTTTATTTATGAGTGTGTGAGTCGGGGTTGCAGAATGAAATTGGCAATTGTAGGCAAAGGCGGAGTAGGCAAGACAACGTTGGCTGCGGTGTTGGCAAGGCGTCTGGCAGCGCTGGGGCGGCCGGTCATCGCCGTGGACGCCGATCCCGACGGCAACCTGGCCGCCGCGCTGGGTGTTTGTGAAAAAGACCTGCCGCGGCCCATTGCCCAGATGCGCGACCTCATCCTGGAGCGCACCGAGGCAAAAGACCAGGGCTCGGGCCTGATGTTCAAGCTAAATCCACTGGTCGATGATCTGCCGGAGCGATTTGCCATCAACACCCGCGGGGTAAGGCTTTTGGAACTGGGAACGGTCGAGTTGGGCGGAAAAGGCTGCATGTGCCCGGAAGGCGCACTGTTGAAAGCCTTACTGCAACTTCTTCTATTGCGTCTTCCCGACGATGTAATCCTCGACATGGAAGCCGGACTGGAACACCTTGGACGGGCTTCCGCCCGCGGAGTCGATGCCATGATCGCCGTGGTCGAGCCGGGAATGCGCAGCGTGCAAACCGCCGAGCGGGCACGGCGCCTGGCCGCGGACATCGGCATCCACCGGACCTTCGTCGTGGGCAATCGGATTCGCGACCGGCACGAGATCAAACTGATCGAGCAGTCGCTCAAAGGGCAAACTTTCCTGGGCATGCTTCCATATTGCGCGGAATTGGCCCGTGCCGATTTGGAAGGACGCGCGGCGGAAGTAGAAGATCGGAACTTTCTCGAGGCAGTCAATAACATTGAAGAGACTTTAGGTAAACTTTTAAGCACCCAGTGCACAGTGGTGGAGTGATCGTTTTGTGATGGTCATCAATATGATTATCTTCCGCTTACATGCCGCGGATTCATCGCGGCACTTATTCGAAAAGGAAACAACATGGCCGACATCGAAGTGCGTTCAGTAGATCCAGCTTCCCAACAGATGATCGTACTGGCAAATGAAGCCGGGATCGCCACTGTTTGGGATCGTCTCGACGCGCAAAAGGCGCAGTGCAAATTCGGCCGGTTAGGGCTATGTTGCCGAAACTGCTTCATGGGGCCCTGCCGGGTCAATCCCGACGGCAAGGGCGCGCAGCAGGGAGTTTGCGGGGCGGGCGCAGATACAATTGTGGCGCGAAATCTGTTGCGGCACATCGCCGCCGGCGTGTCGGCACACTCCGATCACGGCCGGGAGATCGTCCGCGCATTGCTGCTGGCGGCCACTGCGCCGTCCGAAGCCTACAAGATCCGCAGCCCCGAGCGGCTGCGGGCCCTGGCCGAGGAGTATGGTATCACGCACAGCGGCCTGAACGACCAGGAGGTGGGCCAGGAACTGGCGAATCTGCTTTCGGGCGAGTTCGGCAAGCAAGACGGGACACTGATCAATCTCCGCCGGGCGCCCGAGCAGCAACAAAAAAACTGGGCCGCCGCCAACACGGCTCCACGAGGCATCGATCGTGAGATCGTCAGCGGGCTGCACATGACGAACATGGGAGTCGATAACGCAGCCGAGCACCTGCTGCTGGCCTCCGTGCGTACTGCGCTGGCCGACGGCTGGGGCGGCTCGATGATCGCCACGGACGTCTCGGACGTGCTTTTCGGAGCGCCCAGTCCACTGCGCTCGCGAGTGAACCTGGGCGTGCTCAAGGCGGATGAGGTGAATATCCTCGTGCACGGGCACGAGCCGACGCTCTCCGACGTGATGGTGGCTGCCGTCCGGGACCCCGAACTGCTGGCCGAGGCCGCCGCCAAAGGCGCGAAGGGAATCAACCTTGCCGGCATCTGCTGCACGGCCAACGAAATACTCATGCGACACGGCATACCCATCGCGGGCAATTTCCTGCAACAGGAACTGGCTATTATGACCGGCGCGGTGGATGTGATGCTGGTCGACGTGCAGTGCGTCTTTCCGGCGTTAACCGAGATGCAAAAATGCTTTCATACGAAGATCGTTTCCACGAGCTCGAAGGCGACGTTTCCCGACTCCGTGCATATCGAGTTTCACGAAGATCATGCAATGGAGACGGCTAAGAAGATCGTCCGCGCGGCCATCGACAGTTACGCGCGGCGCGACCCGGCGAAAGTGAATATTCCAAAAATCGAGCAACCGCTGATTGCCGGATTCACCACCGATGTTATTTTCAATATCCTCGGCGGCCGGTATCGTCCCAGTTTCCGCCCGCTTAACGATGGCATCCAGGCGGGACGCATAAGGGGCGTCGCCGGAGTGGTGGGCTGCAACAATCCAAAGTTCCGACATGACGAGTGCCACCTAGCCATGGTCAAGGAACTCATTCGCAACGACGTGCTGGTCGTGCAGACCGGATGCAGCGCGATTGCCTGTGCCAAAGGTGGGTTATTAGCGCCCGAGGCGGCCGTAAAATACGCGGGCCAGGGGCTGCAAGAGATTTGCAGCGCGGTGGGCATTCCGCCCGTGCTCCATATCGGAAGCTGCGTGGATAATTCGCGGATCCTCACGGCATGTGCGGAAATGGTCAAAGAGGGCGGGATCGGCGATTCGTTCGACAAGCTCCCCGTGGTCGGCGCCGCGCCCGAGTGGATGAGTGAGAAGGCCATAGCCATCGGCATGTATTTCGTGGCCAGCGGGATCAACGTGGTCATCGGCCAGCCGCTGCCCGTGGAAGGAAGTGAATATGTTGTCGAGCTTCTGACCAAGCTTTTTGAAAAGCATTTCGGCGCAAATTGGACATTCCAACCCGATCCGGTGGAAGCCGCGCATCACATGATAGATATTATCGACCGTAAGCGTACGGCCTTGGGGCTGCCGCCTCCGCTGTATGAAGCCCCCTATGCGCCGAAGAAAATTGAATCCACCGCAGCAGGAGAATCGTCTGCCGCCGAACCGGCGCAACTTCACGACAAAACCGGAATAATCCAGAGCAGGGCTTGTTCCTAAGTTATCTACGGATTATGAGGAAATAGTAAAAATGTCAAAGCAGGTCTTCACCAAGGTGGTTCGCGGGGCGCACCAGTGGGTCAAAGAGGCCGAAGAGGCCCTGGAAAAGGCGATTGCCGAGTATGGGCCGGAAAAGCCCGTGGGTTGGGAATTGCAAACGTCCTATTGCCTGCCGATGTCCTATGCCTTGATGGGGCTGGAAGTGAAGACGGTAGGCGACCTGCAGGCACAGGTGCGGCACGCCCGCGAATTGCTCAGCCCGATTCCCTCGGACGAACTTTGGCTGCCGTACCTGGGCGCGGGATTGGATGCCGGAGCGGCGTCGATGCTCGCTACCGAGGTCCTCACGGCATTGCGAACAGTCAACGGCTACCAATCGCCGCCCGGCTGGCAAGGATTTATCTCCGACACGATCATGCGCGAGTTGGGCATTCAATTGGTCGACGGGCGCATGCCGGGATTCGCCCTGATTCTCGGGCCCGCGCCCTCGACCGAGATCGCGGTGGATATCGTTCGGGAACTGCAAAAGCGGAACATCCTGACATTCCTCTGCGCCAACCGCCAAGGCCGCACCGCGCGGGAGCAGATGATCGAAGGCGGAGTGCTGAAGGAAGACGCGCCCTTGAAGGAATGTTGGGAGCAGTACGTGGTGCCGGTGGGACCGGACACGCTTGACGGCATCTACGTGTTGAACTGGTCCATCCGCAGCGCCCTGACCTTCGGCGGGCACAAACGGGGCGAGTCGCGAAAGTGCCTGGACTACACCAAGCGGCGAATCCATGCATTCGGCATCACCTTCGGCGAAATCCCCGACGATTGGTTCGCTCTTGGTGCCGGGGCGATACTGATGGGCTATCCGGTGATATCCGACTCGACCACCACGCCGGAAATCCGCCCCACCGGCGTTACCGTGCGCGAGGAAATCGTGGTCGAACCGGACTACAAAAAGCTGGTGCCGACTTGCATCGACACCCGGGCCTTGAAGGTCAAGATCGAGAACATCGACATTCCCGTGGGCTATGCGGCGGCCTTCGAGGGAGAACGCGTGCGCAAGGACGACATGCAAGTGCAGTTCGGCTACAAGTATTCCGATTCCGTGGAGTTCGTGCACATGGTCGACGGCGGCGCGATCCAGGACGGCGAGATCAGCCTAAACGGACCGGACATCGACTCCGTTCCCGAAGGCGGCGCTATGCCGCTGTCGATCGAAGTGCTTGTGGCCGGGCGCAAAATGCAACGCGACTTCGAAGGCATACTCGAACGGCAGATTCACCGTTGGCTCAGCCACGCCATGGGCTTCATGCACACCGGCCAGCGCGACCAAATCTGGTGCCGCATCAGCAAAAAAGCCTTCCAGGCCGGCCTGCGATTGAAACACCTGGGCACGATCCTTTACGCAAAGTTGCACGGCGAATACGGCGGAATTGTCGACAAGGTGGCAGTGCGCATCGACACCGTGTCCGAGAATGTCCGGGCCAAGGTGGCCGAGGCCCGCAAGGCCTTTGAAATTCGCGACGACCGCATCGCCGGCCTGACCGACGAGTCGGTCGAGACCTATTACAGTTGCACGATATGCCAGAGCTACGCCCCGGATCATGTATGCGTGATCACGCCGCAGCGGCTTGGTCTGTGCGGCGCCTATAACTGGCTCGACGGCCGGGCCAACTTCGAGATCAACCCGACGGGCCCCAACCAGCCCATCCCCAAGGGACGCACCATCGACGCGGCCAAAGGCGAGTGGGAAGGCGTCAACCGCTTCGTTTACCAGCACTCCAACCATAAGATCGAGCGATTTTGCGCCTACAGCCTGCTGGAATCGCCGATGACAAGCTGCGGCTGCTTCGAATGCATTGTCGCGGTCCTGCCGCTGGCCAACGGCGTTATGGTAGTCAACCGCGAATACCAGGGCGTGACGCCCTGCGGGATGAGTTTTGGCGACCTTGCCTCAGTCGCGGGCGGCGGAGCGCAGACGCCCGGTTTCGTGGGCGTCGGACGACTCTATCTTTCCAGTCCGAAGTTCCTGGCGGCCGACGGAGGAGCGAAGCGTCTGGTGTGGATGCCTAAGTCGCTCAAGGAAGGCATCCGCGAGCGATTGCAGAAAGAAGCTCAGCGGATCGGCGCGCCGGACCTGCTGGACAAGATCGCCACGGAGGAGGACGCAATGACGGAGGAAGAGGTACTCGCACACTTGGAGAAAGTAGCTCATCCTGCCCTATCTCTAGCCCCGCTAATATAATCAATTAATATTGTATCAACGACTTTTCAGAGGATATTGCAATGGCCCTTACCGGCTTGGAGATTTACAAAAACCTGCCAAAGACAAACTGCAAGGACTGCGGTTTTCCTACTTGTCTGGCCTTTGCCATGAAGATGGCCACCAAGCAAGTGTCGCTGGATAAATGTCCGCACGTGACGGCCGCGGGCAAAGCGGCGCTGGAGTCATCCGCTCGCCCTCCCATCCAACTTGTAACCATCTGCAACGGCGACGTGCAAATCAGGATCGGCAACGAAACGCAGCTCTACCGTCACGAAGAGAAGTTCCACCGCCCCGCCGCTGTGGCCGTGCGGATTTCGGACACCCTTGACGACGAAGCCTTGGCCGCCCGGGCTACTGCGGCAGGCAAATTGTGTTTCGAGCGAGTCGGCAATCAGATCCGAGTGAATCTCGTGGCCGTGGACAACGAGTCGGGCGACGCCGAGCGATTCGCCAAAGCGGCCGGCATGGCGGCGGAGAAGTCCGGCCTGCCGTGCATGCTGATGTCATCGAAGTCCGACCACCTGCAGAAAGCGGCCGCCGCCTTGGCGGGCCAGCGATCGCTGTTGTACATATCCGATCCGGCCCAGGCCTTGGCAGCGGCCCAAGTCGCCAAACTGGCCGGTTGTCCGCTGGCCGTTCGCGCCGAGGGACTGGAGGGCCTTGCCGACCTGACGACCCAGATCGCCGCCGCGGGTGTGGAGGAGATCGTGCTCGACCCGGGCACGCGCGGACTGCAACCAACCCTCGAAGCATTAAGCAAAATTCGCCGATTGGGTTTAAAAAACTTTCGCCCGCTTGGTTATCCGGCCATGGCGATAACTACGGACCCAGATCCGCTGATGCAGGCCATCGAGGCCAGCACTTACGTGGCAAAGTATGCCGCCGTCGTGGTGACCGACGCCATCGAGCCTTGGCAAATGCTCCCTCTACTCACCACGCGCCAGGACATCTATACCGATCCGCAAAAGCCGGTGGCCGTCGAGCCGAAACTTTATGCGGTGGGCGAAGTCGGACCCGAGTCGCCGCTGCTGGTAACCACCAACTTCTCGCTGAGCTATTATTCGGTGGCGGGCGAGGTGGAAGCCAGCCGCGTTCCGGCTTACGTCCTTTCAGTCGATACCGAGGGAACCTCCGTGCTGACCGCCTGGGCCTCGGACAAATTCAACGCGGAGTCGATTTGCAAGGCCCTGACAAAATCGGAGATCGAAGGCAAGCTGCCGCATCGCACCATGATCTTGCCGGGATTTGTGGCCGTGCTATCGGCCGGCGTGGAAGACGAGTCGGGCTGGTCCGTGCAAATTGGACCGAAAGAAGCCTCGGGCATACCGAACTATCTCAAAAAACAATGGAAACCAAAATAAGTTCGTCTAGCATCCGACGCAACTTGTGAGTCAGAGGGGAATGTCGTGTCACAATATAATATTCACTTTCTGCCCGATGACCGCGAAACGGTGGTAGACGGGAACACCACGCTTTTGGATGCGGCGCGCAAGGCCAACGTCTATGTGGATGGAATCTGCGCCGGCGAAGGAGTCTGTGGAAAGTGCCGCGTAATCGTCCGCCAAGGAGAGGTCGCAGGGGAATCGACGGATTATCTTACGCGCGACGAAATTCTTCACGGTTACGTGCTTGCCTGCAAGGTTATGCCTCGGAGCAACATGGTCTTGGAGGTGCCGCCGGAATCGCGACTGGGCGGATATGAAGGCCTGGGCCAAGACAGCGAGCAATTCAGAGACTTCGCCCATCGCGGCGCACAGCGACCGCCGCCGGAACTCGATCCCTTGGTGGAGAAGCTCGCGTTGACGTTGCCCGAGCCAACCATCGACGATCCCACGGCCGACCAGGAACGGCTGTTGGAAGCGATCCGAAAGCAGCGGCCCGGCACTTTGCAAATGGGTTTGAAGATTGCCCGGGAACTGCCGCGGGTGCTCCGCCGAAAAAATGTGAACCGAACATCGTGGAAATGGCTATGGGACGGCCATGTCACGGCCACGGTAGGACGCCGCGGCGATACAAGCGAGGTAATTTGCGTCGAGCAAGGCAACACGGCGGACCGGAATTTCGGCCTTGCCCTGGACGTGGGCACTACCACCGTAGTCGCACACTTGGTCGATCTTACGTCGGGCATCACCCGCGACGCCGCCGCCAAGTACAACTCACAGATTAAATATGGCGCGGACGTAATCAGCCGCATCAACTATGCCCGGCAGCCGGGCGGCGCCGAGGTCCTGCACCGGGCCATTATCCAGGACATAGAGACGCTGATCGACGATCTGGAGGAGCGGGCAAAAGTCGGCCGAGGCGATATCTCCTGCGTGGT
This sequence comes from Thermoguttaceae bacterium, assembly GCA_049509395.1. GTDB lineage: Bacteria > Planctomycetota > Planctomycetia > Pirellulales > Thermoguttaceae > JBEKIK01. The sequence goes on from JBEKZY010000010.1 coordinate 12,196, forward strand.
CGCCGCCGGCAACACGGCTATGTTGCATTTCCTGCTAGCTTTGGAGACCGATCTGATCCGGATTTCGCCCTTTGTCCCTGCCGCGACCAGTCCGCCGCCGCTTCGGGCCGCCGAGATCGGCCTGCGGATCAATCCCCGCGGAATCCTGTATACCCTGCCCATGGCCGGAAGCTACGTCGGCGGCGATATTACCGCGGGGATCCTGGCCTCCGGCATGCACCAGAGCGAGGAGATTGCGCTGCTGCTGGACATCGGCACCAACGGTGAAGTGGTATTGGGCAACCGCGATTTCCTGGTAGCTTGCTCGGCCTCGGCGGGTCCGGCTTTCGAGGGCGGATCTATCTCCTGCGGCATGCGGGCCACTAGCGGCGCTATCGATAGCGTGCGGATCTTTCACCAGGAACCGGTTGTGTCGGCCACTACCATCGACGGCCGCCCGCCGGTCGGACTGTGCGGCACCGGACTGATCGACCTGATCGCGGAGATGCTCCTGGCGGGCATTGTCGACCGCAGCGGACATTTCCAGGCTGGCCGCGCGCCCGGACGGTTCCGATCCAACGGCGAAGACGACCGCTTGCAATTCTTGCTGGTCGGGGCCAAAGAGTCGGGCTCCGGCCGCGACGTCGTCTTAACTCAGGCCGACGTGGAAAACCTGATCCGCACCAAGGGCGCTATCTACGCCGCCGCCGACGCGCTGGTCCAAAGCGTGGGTTTGTCTTTTGCCGACGTCAAGAAGATCTATATCGCAGGCGCGTTCGGCAACCGCCTCGACGTGCCCCATTGCATCACCATCGGACTGCTGCCCGATGTGCCCATGGACCGCATCGAATTCATCGGCAACAGTTCCGTGGCGGGCGCGAAGATGGTGATGACCAGCCGGCGGATGTGCGACGAAGTCCTACGCATCCGCGACCGGATCACATATCGAGAGCTGATAGTGGACCCGACGTATATGGAACAATTCACATCCGCCTGTTTTCTGCCGCATACCGACCTTTCCCGTTTCCCCTCTATCCTAAGGCAAGTGGCGTTGTTTTCCACAACAAACTGATTCCTGGAATAAAAGATTACTATGACCCTGTCCATTGCAATTGCCGGAAAAGGAGGAATCGGAAAGACGACGCTTTCCGCCCTGCTGGTCCGCGCGCTAAGAGAAGCGGGCGTCCGGCCGATCCTGGCCGTCGACGCCGATCCCAATTCCAACCTGGCCGAGACCCTGGGCGTCGAGCCGGGCAGACCCTTGGCCGATATCCGCGAGGTGGGCTCCAGTCCCGAAGGATCGCCGCCCAGCGGCATCGGCCGGGTCCGCGCTGTGGAAGACGAAATTCAAAGGGCTATTACCGAGGACGACGGCTTCGACCTGATCACCATGGGCCGGCCGGAAGGCCCGCGCTGCTATTGCGCGGTAAATAACCTCTTGCGCAAGTCTCTAGACTCGCTGTCGAAAAACTACGCCGCGGTGGTGGTGGACAATGAGGCCGGCATGGAGCACATTTCCCGTCGCACCACCAATAACGTGGACTTTCTGCTTATCATCATGAATCCAACGCTGCCATCGGCGCGGGCGGCCGGCCGCATCCTGGCGCTTTCCCACGAATTACCGGTCGTCATCGGCCAGCGGATGTTGTTGGTCAACCGCCTCGGCCAGGAAGGCATGCCTGAAGCGGTCGATAGTGAACTGGCCGGGCTTCACATAAAGCGCCTTCCCGACGTACCGCAAGACGACGAGCTTGAGCGCGAGGGAGTCGCCGGACACGATGTATTCCGCCTCCCGGCACATAGCCCGGCGCTGCTGGCAGTCCGCTGTGTCGTCAAAGAACTGTGTTCCACCGCGATGGTTATGGATAAGCATTGAAATCAACCGATCCAAGGAGATTTTATAATGATTGTGCCTGATGCCAAAGAAAAATGGTCCGGGCGGGTAAACCCGGTGACCATCGGGGCCACGAAAGCGCGTGGCGGCACTCGCGGACGAACTGTGACCATCGGCGGCGCGAACGGAATTCCATTCCTCAAATTCGACGGACAGACGCCCCATCCCCCGGCCATCGCCCTGGACGTGCTCGACAAGCCGCCGGCCGAGTGGCCTCGACCGCTGGAGGAAGTATATAGCGACGTGTGGTCCGATCCGGCCGCATGGGCGCGGCGCGTTCGCGATTTGGGCGCCGATCTGGTCAATCTCCGCCTGGTGAGCACGCATCCCGATGAAGGAGATCGCTCGCCGCAAGAGGCGGCCGAGATTGTCCGAGCCGTGCTGGCGGCAGTCGATCTGCCGCTGATCGTCTGGGGTTGCGACGTCCCGGAGAAGGATCAGGCTGTAATGCCCAAGATTGCCGAGACCGCCCAAGGCGAGAACTGCCTATTGGGCGCGGCTACCGAAACGGAGTACCGCACCCTGGCCGCCGCTGCGCAGGCTTACGGGCACAAGCTGATCACGCTGGCTCCGTGCGACATCAACAAGTCGAAGCAGGTGAACATCCTTGTTAGCGAAACGGGCTTCCCCTTGACCGACATCGTAATTTACCCGACCACCGCCGCATTGGGATATGGAATGGAATATGTCTATTCGATTCTCGAACGCGGAAGATTGGCCGCGCTTGCCGGCGACCGGTTGATGGCGCAGCCCGTTATTTTGGACGTTGGATATGAAGCCTGGCGGGCAAAGGAGGCCCGCGCTGCTGACGGAGATGCCGTCGCCTGGGGACCGATCGCCGATCGCGGCCCGGCGTGGGAGGCAATTACGGCCGCCGACTTGCTCCAGGGCGGCGCCGATCTGCTGGTAATGCGCCATCCGAAGGCTATGGCCGCCGTCCGCAACTTGGTCCGGCAGCTCGCCGGCGCTTAATACGCAAGCGGAGATAAAGAGTTGTAATTATTAATTCTGAAATCAAACCGGAGAGAACAATTCCATGATTATTTTTAGCGAACGCATCAACGGCATGTATCGCGACGTCCGCACCGCCATCCAAGAGCGGAACAAGCAGGTAATTCAGGATCTGGCCCGGGAGCAACTTGCCGGCGGGGCGGACGTGATGGACCTGAACATCGGCCCCACCAAGGCCGAGCCCGTGGAGAGCTTTATCTGGCTTGCCCAAACGGTCCACGAGATCACCGACTTGCCTCTTTCCATTGACAGCGCTAAGGCCGTTCTGCTGGTCGAAGTCATACCCAAGATCAGGCAGGCATTGCCCCAAACCAAGCTGGTGATTAACTCCTGCACCGCCGCGCCGGACTATATGGACAAGCTGATTCCGCTGGCCGTGGCACAGCGCACGGGCATCATCGGCCTGACAATGGACCAGGATGGCGTGCCCGGCAACGTCGAAAAACGCATTGAATGCGGCGCGGCTTTTATGATGCGGGCCCTGGAAGCCGGCCTAACGCCCGAAGACATTTTTATCGATCCCATCATCTTGCCCATTCACGCCGCCCCCAAGCAGCAGATGAACGCAGTCGAGGCCATCCGCCAGTTGGCCATCGTCAACGATCCGCCACCGAATTTTATCGTCGGGCTGTCGAACGTGAGCCAGAAGTGCCTCTTGCACAAGCTGCTCAACCGGACATACTTGGTGATGTGTCTGGCCGCGGGTTTGACGGCGGCCATCCTCGATGCCGCCGATTGGGACCTTATCGAGGCCCTGATTACCGCCGATGTCCTGTTGGGCAAACAACTTTACAGCGACGATTACATCAAGGCTTGGAAAATGCAAAAAGGTCTGCAATAGATATGGTTCCCCGCTTGGATCCCAGGGCCGAAGAATCCACGATCTACCGCAAGCCGCGGGCGTTTATCACCAAGAAAGGGGAGGCTATCCTCATTCGGATGCTGGACGAAAAGATCTGCCAAAGCATGATCGCCATGTACCTCGCGTTCCAGCCCAGAAATTCCTTCCAGGGGCTTCCGCCGGTGACCGACGAAGCCTGCACGAAGTGGGTCCAGCACATGATTGGCAATGGCATCAACATAGTGGCGCTTTCGTTTGGCGACGGGGCCGTCGGGCATGCCGCCTTGTTCCCCATGGATAATGAGGTCTGTGAAATGTTTGTGGTCGTCAGCCCCCCGTTCCAGAACACCGGCATCGGCACTCAGCTCACGCGATGCAGCGTGCAACTGGCCTACGAGATCGGCTTCGACCGGATTTGGCTGCCGGTGGAGTGCACGAATGTCAGGGCGAGGCACGTGTACAAGAAATGCGGTTTCGAGAACCTGCCCGGCAGAGACCTACGCGAGTTGGATATGAGCCTGGACTTGAAACGGTATCATAAACTGGTCCAGGCGACCGTGTCCGGGATTATGAACAGAAACGTCATTATCATACGCCATAACCAGTCCTGCAAGGACGCCCTGGAGATCTTCGTGAACCAGCGCGTGGCATCGCTGCCGGTCGTGGATGAACAGGGGGAGTTGATGGGCATCATCTCGGAGACGGATCTCATGTTCCCCTCCAACATCGCCAGGAACGTGAGCGATATCGAGACCATGGAAGTGGTCACTGTTCGGGAGGACTGCACAATCGCCAAGGTGGTTCGCATGTTCGAATCGAAGAGAATACGCTGTATTCCCGTCGTTGATGGTCATAAAAAGTTGGTCGGCGTCGTCGGCAGGAAAGACGTGCTTGCCTATTACGCAAAACACTTATAAATTCCATCGCGGGCTAAATTACGTGAAATGTAACGAGGAGATAAACGAGTGGAAGTCCGACAACTTATCGACGACATCCTCGCCGAGCATGAAGATGTAACCGGCAATCCTCGTACGTTTCTGCTTCCATTGCTCAGGGCCGTCCAGCAGCGGCTCGGCTTCATTCCGGCGGAAGTTTTTACAGAAATCGAAGCCCGGCTGGGCATCCCGCGCCATCTTAGTTACAGCGTCGCTTCGTTTTATGACGATTTCCGCTTCGACCGGCCGGCCGAACACGTGATTCGCATCTGCGACGGAGCGGCCTGCGAACTGGCTGCTTGCCGCGATCTCCTCTCAACAACATCGGGGGAACTGGGTATATTGCCGGGTGAAGTTACCGACGACGGTTGTTTCCGGCTCGAGACGGTTAATTGCCTGGGGCATTGCGCGCTCTGTCCTGCTGTGCGGATCGACGATTTGGTTTTTGGCCGGGTAACAGTGTCGGAAATATCGTGGCTTCTGCATACCGTGCGAAACAGCGATGAAACGAGTTTAGCCGAGTTGCGCAAGCGCGCAGAGCGATACGATGACTTTCCCAAGACCGCGCCGGGAGAGCAGAGAAGGATTCTGGGCGCTCAGTCGCTTTCGCTCACTGAAGTGGAAGTGTGGGAAGCGTTCGGCGGATTTGCAGCATTGCGCCGGCTGGTGGGTCGCACTTATCCGGCCAAGTTGATCGATGTGGTGAAAAAATCAGGCCTGCGGGGCCTGGGCGGCGCGGGCTTTCCCGTGGGCAAGAAATGGGAACTGGCCACGGCCAATCCGCCTCCGCGGGTGCTGGTCTGTAATGCCGACGAAAGTGAGCCGGGCACGTTCAAAGACCGTTTTCTCTTGCGCCATCGGCCCTTGCTGGTTTTGGAGGGAATGGTGCTGGCCGGTTACGCCATCGGCGCCGATCGGGGCGTCCTATATCTGCGTTCGGACTACGCTTACCTGCGTCCCGCCCTGGATAAAGGCTTGCTTGCGATGGAGGCCGCGGGACTCGTGGGAGAAAACATCGCCGGCAGTGGATTTTCCATGCGGATCGAAATTCAAGTGGGGGCCGGAGCATATATCTGCGGCGAAGAATCGGCGCTTTTGGAATCGATCGAGGGCAAGCGGGCCGAACCCCGGCTGCGCCCGCCCTTTCCCGTGCAATCGGGCTTGTTCGGCCACCCGACCGTAGTGAACAACGTCGAAACTCTGGCAAATGTGCCTGGCATTTTGGAAAACGGCGCCGCCTGGTTTCGGGAAATCGGCACAGCCGATTCGCCGGGGACCAAATTGTTTTGTCTTAGCGGCGACGTCGCCCGGCCCGGTGTTTACGAAATGCCGCTGGGTACGCGGCTTAAGGAGTTGATCGAAGGACCTGGCGGCGGCATGCACGGCGAGTTCGGTTTTGCGGTTATAGGCGGCGCGGCTGGTCATGTATTCGCCGCCGATAAATTAGACTGCCCCTTGGATTTCGAGCACCAGGTTGGCAACGGCTCCGTGATGGCGCTTCACGCGGGGCGGGCGCCTATCGAGATCGCTGCGAACATCTTGCGATTCTTCAGCCGTGAAACGTGCGGCGGTTGCCTGCCCTGTCGCGTCGGAGTGCCCGAAGCGTGCGCACTGATGGAGTCCGCCGCTGCCGACGGACTTACGGCCCAAAAGCGTGAATCGTTCGAACTGCTAAGCGAATGTTTGGAGACCACCTCGCGATGCGGCTTGGGTAAGACCGCCTTTCGAGCCGCCAAGGAGTTGATCAATCTGAAAAGGTAAGCGTCCCGTTAAGGAGCCGCGAAAATGTCAACGTCCACCACTGCTTTGATCGACGGCCTTCCGGTTCTGCCCGACGGCAATCTCACGATCCTAGAGGCCGCTGAGCAAGCAGGCGTTTCCGTACCTACGCTCTGCCACGGCGTGGGTGCAAGCGAACGGGGCGCATGCCGCATCTGCGTGGTGGAAGTCGAAGGCCAACACGAGTTGGCCGCCGCTTGCCATACCCGGCTTCAGCCGGGGCAGGTCATCCACACTCGTTCGCCGCGGGTGATTGGCGCGCGACGCACCCTGCTCGAATTGGCCATTGCGGGCGTCAAGGCAAGCGGTTCACGCCTGTCCGACACGCGGCTGGGTAAACTTGCGGCTGAATACGGGGCCGATCCCGATCGCTTTTCCGGCGCGCAAAAACTGCGGACCATCGTCAAGGGCGACCCGCTGCTCGTGCAAGACCTTGCCCTGTGCATACGTTGCGACCGTTGCTGGCGATATTGCGACGTCAACCAAGGGATTGGGGCGATCGCGCCGGTCGGGCGCGGAGTGCAAAGCCACATAGCCACATTTTTCCACGATCCGCTGTCCGCGACCAAATGCCAGCACTGCGGCGGTTGCGCGGAGGTCTGCCCGACCGGCGCGATTGCCGAACTCTGGCGCCATGAATTCGGAAAATCCGAGCGCCGCGGGCCGACCTTGTGTCCCTATTGCGGCACGGGCTGCCAGATATTCGCACGCGTGGCCGACGGCTTGATCATCGGCGTCGAGCCGGCCGGCGGAGAATCCTTCAACAAGACCGATCTGTGCGTGAAAGGGCGGATGGCCTTCGACTTCTTGAATCATCCCGACCGGCTTACCGCGCCGCTGATCAAAGACCCGGAGAGCAGCTCGCGGTTTCCCGGTTTCCGCGAGGCCGCTTGGGACGAAGCATTGGAGTTAATTAAAAGCAGATTGACGGCCATCAAAGATCAATACGGTCCGTCTGCCGTCATGGGCATCTCATCCAGCCGAGGCACCAACGAGGAAAATTACCTGTTTCAGAAGTTCATGCGCCTGGTTGTGGGCACAAACAACGTGGACAATTGCGCGCGGGTTTGCCACAGCCCATCGGTGGCCGGGCTAGTTGCAACCTTCGGAGGCGGCGCCGCGACCAATTCGCTCGACGAGATTCAAGAGACGGAAGTACTGCTCCTGGTGGGCTGCAATCCGACTGAAGCTCATCCGGTGATCGGCATGCGGATCAAGCGGGCGATTTTCGAGAAGGGCGTCAGGACGATTGTCGCCGATCCGCGGAAAATTGAACTGGCCCGGCTGGCCGACTACTGGCTGCCCCTTCGCCCGGGGACAAACGTGGCGCTGCTGAACGGCTTGGCGCACGTGATCCTCCGCGACAAACTCCACAATGTGGATTTCATCGCCGAGCGGACAGAACAGTTCGAACTCTTTGCCGAAAAGGCGCGAGAATACCCGCCCCAGCGGGTCGAGGCGATCACCGGCGTTCCCGCAAGCACCCTCGAAGCGGCGGCAAGGCTCTACGGGCGGGCGAAGCGGGCGATGATTCTTTACGGGCTGGGCGTTACCGAACACACCGATGGTTCGCTGGGCGTGATGGGATGCGCCAATTTGGCTTTGCTCACGGGCAACGTCGGCCGCCGAGGCACGGGCGTCAATCCGCTCCGCGGGCAAAACAACGTGCAGGGATCGTGCGACATGGGTGCCTTGCCCAACGTGCTGCCCGGCTACCAACCCCTGGACGATGAAGCGGTGCGTGCCAAGTTCGAAAAGGCTTGGGGGCGCAACTTGCCGGTCGACAGGGGTCTGAAGTTCACTGAGGCCTGGCCGCTGGCCCGCCGGGGACGCGTGCGGGCGGCATACATCCTGGGTCATAATCCGGCCCAGACCGACCCCCACAGCCAGCGCGTCGTCGAAGCGCTTAAGGCGATGGATTTTGTCGTCGTGCATGAGATTTTTCTTACCAAGACCGCTGCTTTGGCCGATGTCGTGCTGCCCGCCGCGACTTTCGCCGAGAAAGAAGGCACGTTTATAAACGCCGATCGCAGAGTGCAACGAGTGCGCAAGATCGTGGAACCGCCACAGGGTTGCAAGACCGACGTTGAGATCCTTTGCGAACTTTCCGACAAGATGGGCTATGCAATGCCGGCCCGAACCCCGTCGGAAATCATGGACGAAATCGCTTCGCTCGTGCCCGTGATGCACGGGATCAGCCACCGGCGGCTCGACCAGCAGCCCCTTGTCTGGCCATGCCTCGATGAGACCGACTCTGGAGCACAGCGGTTGTACGAGGCAAGTTTTCCCCGCGGCCGGGCCGCTTTTCAAAGCATCGACCATTGCGAACCTATGGAAGGAAAAGACGAGGCGTATCCCATTATTCTCACCACCGGCCGCCGGCTCGAACATTACAACTGCGGCTCCATGTCGCGGCGCTCGCCGGGACTCCGAACCCTAATGGACGAAGAGCATCTGGAGATCAATCCACAAGATGCCGCGGAACTCAACGTCCGGGAACACGATCTGGTCGAAGTGGCCAGCCGTCGGGGCCGGTTGACAGTGCACGCGCACCTTACCGACCGCGTCTCGCTTGGAGTCGTATTTCTATCCTTCCATTTTGACGAGGTGCCCACTAACGAACTCACCGGCGATTACCTGGACACATTGGCCTGCACTCCCGAGTACAAAGTCACCGCCGTGCGCGTCAAACCCGCGTAGATGCGCTAGATACGCGGCAAAATATTTTCCATATCATGGATCAGCGATTGCCGATACTACGTGGCTATGCATCCGATTACAGTCCAACTTATACAGTGAACATGAATCATGATTAACGACCTGCCTGTTTTTGGAGTGTGCGGCTGGAGCGGTTCAGGTAAGACAGCATTGCTCGAGGGCGTTCTGCCGTTGCTTCTCGAGCGCGGACTGCGCGTCGTAGTGGTCAAGCACGATGTGCATGGCATTACACAAGAATCGCCGGACAAGGACAGCCAACGACTTTTTTGCACGGGCGCGGACGTGTTATTGCATGGTCCCGGCGAGTCGGTCTTGCGGCGCAAGATTCGCGATGAACATTCGCTGGAAACAGAGTTGCCGCAACTTGCCCAACAATATGATCTCATTCTCGTTGAAGGATATAAACGCGCGCCGTGGCCTAAAGTTTGGCTGACTAAGAGCGGCGAGTCTGCCCCGCCGCAAGGCATCGGCAATTTGCTGGGCATACTGCCCTGGAATACCGACCGTACCGCGGCTCTGGTAGCAATCTTAGATGGTTATCTCAGGGATATAGTGAACCGCGCGCCCATATTTGGTTGCATACTTATCGGCGGCAAGAGTAAACGCATGGGTTTGCCCAAGCATCTACTGCCGTGTGCCGACGGTTCCGGGCAAACATGGTTGCACCGCACAGCGAGCCTGCTTGAGCAGATATGCCGGAAGATCATCTTTGTTGGGGCTGGAGCCGTGCCCGACGACTTGCAACACGTGCCGCGATTGGTTGATGCCATGGAAATTGAAGGACCGATGGCAGGGCTCCTGGCGGCCATGCGCTGGGCCCCGCATGCGAAATGGTTGCTCGCGGCATGTGATCTACCAAGTTTGTCTCCCGACGCGCTAAAGTGGCTTGTGGCGCAACGCCGCCCGGGCGTTTGGGCCGTCTTTCCCTATTTGGATGAGCCTCGGCACGTCGAACCGCTGTTGGCCTGCTATGACTTCCGCTGCCGTACAATACTCGAACAGTTTGCGATGGCGGGCGGTAGTAGTCTACAGGACATGGCGGGGCATCCTAAAATCCTGCGGACAGCCGTTCCCCCGGAGTTGACATCGGCCTGGAAAGACGCGGATACGCTCGAATCGGCCGCGGATCATACCATATTATAATTCCCGGGAAAAAGGGGCTTTTTAGTACTCTCCAAGCGGTCCCTGAAAAATCAGGTGTCGCCGGTTCAATTCCGGCGCTGTCCGTTTTCAATATTCCCCGACTTTTTTCGTAACTCGGTTCCATTATTGACATTACGAGGACCGCCTCTTCTAATAAGTAAGGGGGAATGCTTTTATTTGCTTTATGCCTGTGAATAATCATGGATTAGGGGAATATCGCAGACCACCGTGATAATGCAGAAGATAGGTTGAACATTTTTGGATTACGGGTATATGGTTGATCCCCATCAAAGCGGTTCGATCGGCGCGTCGTGGAACCACCGACTCCACGGCCGCCGATCGACCGGCCCGAGGGAAGGTAGGTGACATTTTGAGCAAAGAAGAAATTCATTCTTTTGATAGACAACTGGAATCGATAAAAAATAATGCGGACAATATCCGCAGAGCCTTGGCAGAAAAGAAAATGCCGGCAGCCGAGCCACAAGAGTTGCGTAAATTTGTTGCTTTTTTTACCAATAGTGAATTTCAAAAAGTAATAACGCCTCTCACTGGATTGGAATTTTTTGATTTGCTTAGGATGGCTCCCTGGGAATATGCTCTTCTTATGTTGATGGGTCATCTTATACTTGTATCTCCGTTTATTTTCTTGGACTTTTCTGTTTATTCAAAAAAAAAGGAAAATAATATAACTGTGGAATACTGGACGGGGCATATTAAATTGTGGAAAGCTGTTTATGATGCACTATATCATGGACTTGCTCCCTCACTGGCATCGGCAAATATTACTGAATGTGAATTCAATAATCTTAAGTCTTCTTCTTGGCATGGGGTTATCAATATTTATGCCGACAAAGCAATCGAGTCTATTGATTTAGGTATCGAATTGGGTTCCAAGAATCACATTTCAATAATGAAAATGTCAGACTGGAGAGAATTTATTAAGAAAAATTATATGGAGTATTACGGGAATAAATTGAATTCTGCTCAAAGAAAGATATTCAAAGTAAGTGATATTAAACTGGAAAGTTTTGATAAAGCATTATTTCAATTCACGCGTGTAAGAGACAAACTAGAAGAGAATGCGCTAATACCAACTGAAAATGTTTTGAAAGAATTAGAGAATGATTGGAAAGGATTATCTATACGCCTCCAGCAAGAGCTTCCGCGAGCATGGACTTTCAAATACGGGCAGGGTGATACCAGTTTCTTCAAATTTGATGAGCCAGATATTCTATTGTTGGAGAGTTGTATTATTCCAGAACGCGCAGTTGGCCCAAGAAATGCAATTTTTCAAAAATGGAAAAAAGAAGGAGGATTCGGTTCAGGCGGAATTGCGAAAAAATGGAATGCCATACCGTTAGATAAACGCAGGCAAATTGCTCCAAAGGCCCCCGGAAATGTCAGCAGAGAACAGGTAAAAAAAGCTCTTCAACGGGATCAAAAGTGAAAAACATAAATAATGTCCCCAATGTCCCCACTTGTCCCCAGTTTTTTGTCCCCGGTTGCTTTATATATCATGATTCATATTCTCGTATTACAAGTTTTTATTTGAGAGTAAAATCATGGACTTCAAATGGAACCGGTGGAACATCGAGCATCTTGCTAAGCACGGTGTCAGTCCCGAAGAGGCCGAGGATATTGTCGTAAGCGCACGGCGGCCTTATCCGCAAGCTCGCGAAGATGATAAATGGCGAGTGGTTGGCCGAGGGCACGGCGGGCGTTGGCTGCAAGTTATCTTTGTAATAGATCCAGAGGATTCAATCTTTGTGATCCATGCACGTCCGCTTACGGAACGGGAAAAACGGAAGGAAAGAAAGCATGGAATTTAATGATCTATAAGAATTAATGCGTCGTTATCGGCACATCGCCGTTGAGGATGGCTTGTAGGCCGAAGGTGATTAGCTCGGCGCGTTTGGTGTTCTTCTTTTTGGCCAGTTGATCGACGGCCTTTAGCAGATTCTTTTCCACGCTTACAGATATTACTTGCACGCCCCGCCCAAGTTTTGGCCGGCCTCGTTTGAGTTTCGCTTTTGTAAGACGTGCTTTTTGTGTAGCGGTTGGTCGCTTAAACGTATCGCCCACAAATTCCTTATCGAACTCGGCGGTCGAATTTTGCAGTTCCTGGGCGTTCATTTCCCAATACGGTTTTTTTGCTGTTTTGTTCTTGATGTTATGTCTGAGTATTTTTGCCGATTTGCGATTCATAGTACTGTTCCATTAAAAATTCAGAACCCCATCTTTTAGATTAAATTATATAATAAAATACTTGCCTCGTCTAGTGTATTTTCCTGCCCCTTTGATTTTTTAGGGAAGCGGTATTGTTTCGGCAAATATCGAAATAAAAGCCCAATAAAACGCGTAGAAATTCGGGTAATTCTTAAAAAACATTATTCATGTGCGACCACGATCATCGAATAGAGCTTTGTGGCAGGGACCGTAAAGGTTACCGATTCGCCCGATTCCTGGAAAATCACCGGAGCCGGATCATCGGCGTCAGGGGAAAAGCAGGTTACGGATTTTACCCGGCCTGGGAATTGCCTGCGCAAGGTGACACTGAAAGGGGCAAGTTTGTTTTGGCGGTCGAAGTTGATGAAATGAGCGATGGTTTCGCGAGTCGCGGGCCGATTGAGGAGTTCCATTACCGTGGTAAGCGGGGCCTCGGTGGTGATGGACAGGCCGTGAGGCAGGGCGTCGACTACGGCTTTATAAATCTCCCCGTGGTTTTTGGGCAGCACCCACTGGGCGGGCGACATGCGCTGGCCTCTCGTCAGGTTGGCGCCCGGCTCGGGGTCCTGGTCGTCGGCCGGCGTTCTCGAAGTCCGCGAGTCGGCACGGACAATTTCCGGGATGTAAACGATGCGGCCCTTGCCTTCGGTCCGCGCCGGGAGCAATGGGTTTGCGCGCCGCCGTTCCCGCCACTGGTTGTATTGCCCGGTGTTGCCGGTTAGAACCAGTGAGCCGCCGCCGCGGACATATTTAAGGAGGGTCTCCGCCTGGTCGTTTGAAACGCATTCCTGTCCGGCCAGAATTACCGCGCCGTAACGGCCGATGCGGTCGAGTTGCTCATCGAACAAAAGATCGAAAGGAATTTTGTACTGGATGAGCACCTGCTCCATCAGTGTGGCGGGAACATACGTGGAATTGATGCTGTAAGCCATGGAAGGCCAATTCCGCAGCACGGCAACGTCGGCCACGTTGTCGGTGCCGGTGTAGTAGCGCTGGTTGTACTCGCGAAAGAACTCCAGGATGGGCGTGAAGACGTTGTGCGCCCCTGAACCGAACGGGGCGCCGGCGTATCCGGCGACGGACGACTGGCGGCCAAACGCCATGTGGATAGCCGCGCGAAGATCGTCGCGCATCGAATCTTCGCAACTGGCTCCCAATCGCCGTGCCATTTTGTAGGAGCGGATCTGGGAAACCAACGCGCCGGTGGCCGGGTCTATGCGGGCATCGTACCCGCCCGTATCGAAGGCCAACACGTCGACGTGATTGGCGAACAGCGGATGGTATACGGCATTGGTCCAGTAGCGATTGAAGCTGTAAACGCCCTTGATGTTCAGATGCACAACCACGTTGGGGTTGAGGCCCTTCACGTAGTCGTAGAGATCATTCGTATAATTTGCCAGCGACTCGCAGCGGAATCGGACCCACTCCTGGAGCACCGGATCGTTGAGCGCGGTCAGGCCGTCGGGCTGTGCAGACGAGTCCCACTCGTTCACCCGGATCCAATCCGCGTCAGGCAGACCGAAGCGGCGCATTACAGCCTCTTTGGTCGGATAACGCCGCTTGATGAAATTGTGGAATGCCTGAATGCAGCGCGGGCAGCGGCAGGACTTGGGCTCGGCTTGAAGCATGATGTTATCGAATGATATCTCGTCGGCATGCAAGTCTTCCACTCCGATCCGCAATATGCGCTTCAAATACTCCCGATAGGCCGGCTCGTTGGGACAGGCATAATGCCGGAATGTTTGGATCCCGTAAGGCACCCAGCGGTCGTTCTGGTCGCGCTGCTCCCAGTTTTTGGCCTCGGGAATTTCGTGGTACATGGTTTCGGTAAACATTGTGCCGCCCATGTAAAGGGCCACCTTCATGCCCAACTGGTGCATGATGTCGGCGGCTTGTTTGGCCTGCTCGATGTGCGGCCGCTCGTATTCCAGGCCGAATCCTTTATAAAAGAAAATCCGGCCCCAACGCACGCCGGCCGCGGCCATGCGCTTCAGGTTCTCGGGATCGCACATGCGCTGGTAACGTTCGGCTTCGTCGTCGAAATGCTCGCCGCGGCGCATGAGGAATTCCAGCGGCTCGTGCGTGAGCCAGGTCACGTCTCGGGTTAGTTCCCGCTTTTGCCGAGCGCTTTTTTGCCAGCTGGTTTGACCGGTCGCATCAACGGACTCCTGGCTGACCGCTTTTTCCTCGATAGACGCAGGCTGTGAAGGCGCGGGTACGGCTTGCTTTGCATCGGGCAGGCCCTTTTGCTCAGCGGGGTCGGCGGCTATCAATGTTGCGGTTATTATAGCGGCGGCAACCATGCCCAAGACGGCTGACGTTTTGCTGCATTTTAGGCTCATCATTGTTTTCTCCCGTGCTTGGTTCTATTTTAGAACATCTCGCGGCCGAGTCATAACCTCTTGAGCCGCCGGTTTCTATTTTAGTCTTTCAAAATCGGCATCTCAAGACATTGAACCCATTTTATCAATACCCATCGAGTTTGCTCAAGGTAGCTGGAATTTTGGCATCCGGGGCACTGCAATTTCAGGCCCCCGGTGCGGGTGCTGGACAACTTTGGGCGGCTTGGTATGATATACTGCATAGTGTGGGCTTGGATCGGCTTCAGGCCCATCTCGAATAGAAAATGTTTCATTTGATCCCTTCTCGGAGTTCGTTCCATGTTTACAAAAATCGGATTTGGCTGGGATTTGGCGATGCAAAGCTTCCGAGTGCTGAAAGATGAGAAGCGGTTGATAGTGTTTCCGTTGCTAAGCAGTATTGCATGTATGATGGTGCTGGCCAGTTTTGCGATCCCTTTGTGGGGGACGCCTCAGTTTCAGACGATCATCAAAGACGGTCGCGTGCCCAACGATGTATTTTCCTATGTACTGCTGTTTATATTCTACTTCATAAACTACTTCGTGATTGTGTTCTTCAATTCGGCACTGGTCGCCTGCGTGGTTCATCGATTCCGCGGCGGCACGCCGTCGATCAGTTTCGGACTGCAAGTCGCCATGGCCCGAGCGCCGCAGATTGCCGGCTGGGCCCTGGTCAGCGCCACGGTCGGCCTTGTTCTAAAGATTATCGAGTCCAGATCGGAAAAGATCGGGCAAATTGTCGCCGGCCTAATAGGAATGGCTTGGGCAATCGTCACTTACCTGGTGGTGCCCGTGCTCGTGGTCGAAAAGGCCGGCCCAATCGAAGCAGTCAAACGCTCGACCGCACTGCTGAAAAAGACCTGGGGAGAGGCGCTAAGCGCGCATGTCAGCGTCGGGCTGATTTTCTTCGTGGTCTTCCTGGTGGCGCTGGTTCCATTGGCTATCGTGTCAGCCCTGGGAGTTTACGGTTTGTCCGGCGGGCACGTCATCCTGGGCGGGCTTGCCCTGGCTGCCGCGGTCGTTATCCTTATCCTGATCTCCCTGATTTCATCCACCCTCAGCGCGATTCTACTGGCTGCGGTGTATGTTTATGCGGCTGAAGGAAAAGTGCCCGGACCGTTCGATCCCAATTTGATCCGAGGCGCATTCCAAAAGAAATAGCCGGCAATCGGAGCATACATGGCCGCGTCGCGGTCCTGAGCACGGCATCCGGCAAGCACATTCAATCCCGGACTCTATTGGGTTCCCTTCAATTGTTCGGTATATCGCCGGCGCTCGTCGATCTGGCGGCGAGGCCTTTATTTGCCGTAGATGCATAAAAATGTGTTCTTTTCAGAAAGGCATGCAAGCAATCAGCGCCAGCGGAATTTTTTTGACAAAATACTTGACCGGCATGTAGGAACGAATAAAATAAATGTGGAAGGAAAAAGCGTGCTTTGAAAATGAAGGCCGATACGCCCCTTCAAGGATTAGTCAACTGCGACGGATAGCACAATTTAGGTTGACGTACCGTCTTTTCGATAGATACTTTTCGATTAATTCTACAGCGTCGTTTTTGCGCTGGGATACTATCTACTGAATTTGCCAGCAAAGATGATACTCATCGAATTGTGGCTCAACATGCAAAATGAGCTGTAGTTTTAAGGGGAAACCCGCTTCGAAAGAGGCGGGTTTCTCTATTTTCTTGAGGCTGGACATTCAATCCCACCTTTATCCAATTGTTGTAAGTCCTGCCAATCCATGGGCTTATGATACCTGCCCGTTGAAGTCGGCGCAGTCCGTCAACCTCCCTAAAAAAACAAAAATGGTATTGGATAAAAAGAGACTATTACATCTAATTAGCGTGTGCAGCAATCTAATAAAAGCATGCTGCTTCATTTCTAGATCTGCAAAACTCGAGTGAGGTGTAAAAGCCGTGCCAAAACCCAACGTCGCCCTGTGCAATGACTGCCGCGCCCCGGTTCCCGCGGAGTTCGTCTTATCCGATGGAGAGGTATGGATTCGCAAGGATTGCCCGAGTTGCGGATCGAACAAATGGCTGGTGAGTTCAGACGCAAGCGTGTGGCAAGCCAAACGCGATATATGGGACGGCGTTCCGACCGAGCCCAAGGCGTGTTCGCTTGACTGCGACCGATGCCGGAAAGACCACAATCCCAACGTGGTATTCGTGGACATAACCAATCGCTGCAACATGAATTGCCCCATTTGCATTGCCAAGCTTCGCGGCATGGGCTTCGACTTCAACCCGCCGCTGGAATACTTCGAGCACATTTTCTCCGAGATCGCGAAGATACAACCCAAGCCGGTGCTTCAGCTCTTCGGCGGCGAACCCACAGTTCGGGACGACCTGCTGGAGATCTACAAAATCGCTTACAAGCACGGCCTCGAAACCCACTTGACGACCAACGGATTACGTTTTGCCGACGAGGAATACTGCAAAAAGATTTGCGAGTCAAGGATTGGCTTGCGTTTCTCTCTCGACGGTCTTACGCCCGAGATCTATGCCCGCCTGCGCAACAATCCTCGCGCCTGCGAGATGAAGCTTAAGGGCCTTAAGAACCTCAAGAAGTACGGCAAACGAAGGCTCACGATCATCTCTTGCGCCGCCAAAGGCATCAATGACAAGTCCATGGCGGACCTGATTCAATACTGCCACGACAACCGCGACCTGATTTCAGACTTGGGGATCATCCCCCTGGCGCAGGATTGGGAAGAGGGCGATTTCCAGGCCGAGGGGCGCACGACGATGGAAGACGTGGAGAAGATGGTCGACCAGGCCGTCCCGGACGGCGGAGTGGAGTTTATCCCCGCCGGATTATCGTACTGGTTGCGACGACCACGCTCCTTCTTTCGAGACAATCCTCATTCGGAAGTGCTGCTCTTGGCCGGCGTCCACCCCAACTGCGAATCGTTTTCTTTCTTGATCTCGGACGGCGAGAAATACCGAGGCATAAATTACTATCTGAACAAGTCTTTCGGCAAGGCCGTCGTTGAGTTGATCGGCTTGCTCAAGAAGATCGATCCCAAGCTAATCCGTTTGGATCCCAAAAAATACTCCCAGCGTTTGCGGGGTAAAATTCTAATCGTGACGACCCTGGCCCCGTGGCTCATCAGCACGGTCAATTTCCGTCGCCTGGCCGGGAGTAATCCTTTACTGAGTCTGCTGAAGATCGGATGGAGCGTGCTGGTCCGCAAGCTTTCTAAACGCTTTAGCAAACAGGTCGCCAAACGCCGCCGCCCGGTGCCAATGCTCCGCATCGCCGTATTGCCGTTCGAGGAGCAGAACGCGGTTGACGCGGCGCGCATGGAGAACTGCAAGGCGGTCTTCGCCTATGAAGACGTGGAAAACGAGCAAATCGGGACCGTTCCGGTCTGCCTCTGGTATCCGTTCCGCAATCCTTTGCTGGAAAAGATCGCCGCCAAGTACGGCAGTGTATCCGCCAAGACCAAGAAGATGACGGCAGAGCCGGCCGGAGTCGGTTTTTGAGTTTAGAGGTAAATCACATGGCGGTTCGCCCTGCTTGCAGGAGCCGCAACGGTTCCGTGCGACCCGTGGAAATTGCCGGCCATAAAGCCGCCGCCAGGCATAATGCCAACGTGACGGCAAAGCCCAACGCCAGTTTCAACCATGGCACAACCAACGGCGTGGCCATGCCGCCGAAAAAGCTCACATATCGCGACACACCCGTGCCGCACCAGCCGGCCATCACGCCGAAGGCAAGGCTCAACAAGCAAGCCACCAGGCCGATCAACGCCGCCTCGGCCAGGATCAGCCGGAACAGTGCGAACCGCGTGATTCCCACTGCCCGCAGCACTCCCATTTCCCAGCGCCGTGCGCGGATCGAGGCCATTATGGCGTTTATTACGCCTATCGAAGTGACCAGCAAGGTGACCAGGGGAAGTTGGCTCATACCCCAGATCATGCCGTCGGCCCGGTTGCCGATTCGGGCGCGGATTTCATTTGCCGTGGTGATTCTTGCCGAGGAGCCAAACATTTTCGCTGCCATGCCCCATCTTCCTTGATCGTTTACCGGCTGCGATTCGCCCAGGTATTTATCGGCGATCGTTTGCAGGGCAGGGCCTACGGAATCCAGGGCCGGATTTTTTTCAACGGCATAAAAACTCCCATTTGAAGCCGGCGAATATTCGATGACATTTGCCGCGTTTTTTTCCAGATTCATCCAGAAGAAGTTGACTTTTTTCAATTGGAAATCGTTTTTCACGTCGTCGTACGAGGCGAAGACCATGGCGGCCGATCTGCCACTCCGCTTGCGCAGGCCGGAAAATTTCGTCATCCAATGCCAGCCGGGCAGCGAAACCACGCCGGCTATCTTGTATTCCACCGGCTTTTCCGGCGATTCCGGCGGCAACACCGTAAAGCCGTCGCCCAAGTGCAGCCCCGTGGCCCAGGAAAAATGATCGGGCACGATGCACCAACGGCCTTGCTTGAGTTTCGCCGCGGCATCCTCGCGATTGCCTTCGCTGAATTGCAGTTTCATGAGCGGATTTTGGCCCCCGAAACCTGCCCGCGGATCCAATCCGATCATAATCACATTGTCTTGCCTGGCAACCGAGGAACGCTCCTCGCTTTTGGTGATGTCTTCGGCCAATCGGGGCTGCTCGACGGCCAACGGCAGACATTGATCGGTAATCACGCCCTTGAGGTGACGCACGGTTTCGATCTCCTCGTCCGGCAATCCGCCGGACTGGAATGAAACAAGCACGTCGGGCGCCCAATCGCCAGGCACGAACGGCCCGAGCATTGTGTAGCCCCAGGTTTGCATGGCCACGTACAATCCCAATCCGATGCTCAGAGCCGCGGTGGTTCCGACCGTGCGCCAGAGATTGCTCGACAATTGGGCCGTAAGCAGGCGATGATCCACTCGCATCAGCGTGGCAATGACAGGGCCGAAAACTTTCTCGGCCGCGATAATCGCAAGCGGAGCGAAAAGCACGAAACCAATCGCCATGCTGGTGCATCCCAACGCGGCGTAGATTGCATAGCGGCTGCCATCAGGCATGGGAAGCAAAAATACCAAAAGCGGATTGACGGCAATCAGCAACAGGCCACAAACTACGGTCGTTACGGGCCAGTGCCTCATGCGGCGGATCGAGGGCGGCGCCATGGCGTCCAG
This sequence comes from Thermoguttaceae bacterium, assembly GCA_049509395.1. Taxonomy (GTDB): domain Bacteria; phylum Planctomycetota; class Planctomycetia; order Pirellulales; family Thermoguttaceae; genus JBEKIK01. Next base: position 32,217 of record JBEKZY010000010.1, read on the forward strand.
GGGTGAGACGCGAGTCGCCCGCCATGCGGGCAAAACCGACGCCGACAATGCCCCGCCTAGTGCGCATATCCCGGAAAGAGCCACGCACCAAAAACCCAAAGATGCCCCGTTGATGAATAACTCGGGCTTGATATAACTCATGATCTTGAGCAATCCCCAACCGGCCGCCAAACCGCCAGTCCATCCAATCAGCGCCAGGATCAGGCTTTCGACGATTATCAGACCGGCCACTTGAGCACGGGTCATCGCCACAGCCCGCATCATGGCCAACTGCCGGATTCGCTCGTTTACGCCCATGCTCAAGGTGCTGAATATGATAAACAGCGAGGCTACAAGCGACAGTCCGGTGGCCGAATATGCCTGGTTCCGGGCGTTTTGGGCCGACATGCCTTCTTCCATTCCGGTCTTTACATCCTTGAGATTGGCCAACAAGGCCGGCGGCTTGGCCTCGGCCAAACGCTGCGACCATTTTTTGGCGAACTTGTCCGCATCGGTTCCTTCCTTGAGCACGACGTTGACAAAGCTGATTCGGCCCTGTGTTCCGCTGATTTTTTCCGCCAATGCAAAGGGTACATACAACGCGGCCATGGCCGGACCGCGCATCGGACCCGGACCGGAACCTCGCGTGCCCAGCAAGGGCATTTGCGCGGCTTGATTGATGATGCCGATGATTTTCAGGCGAAATTCGCCCGCCTGAGTTGTCACCGACATTTCATCGCCGACGTCCACCTTCAATGCTTCGGACGAGTTGCCGCTTAAGACGCCCTCCATCCGATCGGACAACGTGGGATCGATCCAATCGCCTTTGACCATTTTATATGGAGGCAATACGGCCTTGGTACCCACAATCGCAGGCATTCTGCCGAACATCATGCCCGGACTCATACCGCCGCGACTTCCTCCGCCGCCCTGGCGCCCGGTTCCGCTTGCCGAATTGCCGCCCGGCACTCCGCCGGCCGGAGAACTCGGCATATTTCCCGGCCCGAACGGTGTCTGTTCTTCCGGCGGCAGTTTGGGATTCGTGATTCTTGCCCGGATTTGCATGACCGGATTGATTTCCGCCACTTCCGGGTCTCGGCCCAGGGCTTCGATCACTTCGGGTGACAACTGCGGAATCTCGCTTACGCCCTTGACTTCAGGCAGTACGATCATGTTGTATCGGCCGAGATAGTCCGAGGCGAAACCGCTGAACTGTCCGACCAGCACATCGTAGCCGCTTACCACCCAGATCACCACGCAGGCAGACGCCACAACAGCTAACGCAGTCAGGCACATCCTCAGCGGATGCGCCCAAACTTGTGCAAACGTCAATTTCCATACGATATTCATAGGTGAACCTCCTTTGCCGTTGCATCGCCTATGACATCGTGATATTGCGCGGCCAATAAGTACGCGTCGGGATAATCGCCCCCGTTGAATTTGGACAATATTTTACCGTCCTTCAATACAATTACTCGCTGTGCCCAAACCGCCACCGCCGGCTCGTGGGTCACGACAACTATGGTCCGATTTTGCTCTTGGCACAATTCCCGCAACAGCCGGCAGATGTTTTGCCCGCTTACCGAGTCGAGGCTGCCGGTTGGTTCGTCGGCGAGAATGATCGACGGATCGGTCACCAGGGCCCGGGCAATGGCCACGCGCTGCTGTTCGCCGCCGCTAAGGGCGTCGGGGCGATGGCGGCGGCGCTGGACAAGATCGAGGCGGGTGAGCAGCTTATCGAGTTGGCCGTTGCCTGTATCTTTCCGCCCGGCGGCTAAAAGCGGCAGCAAAATGTTGTCCTCGGCCGTGAGCGTGGAGATCAGGTTAAATGCCTGGAATACCAAGCCGATGTGCCGGCGGCGAAAATGCGTCATTCGCCGGTCCGACATGGCCGAGAGGTCTTGCCCGTCGACCAGAATGCGCCCCTGGTCGGGTTTTGTCAGGCCGGCCATCACGTGCAGCAAGGTGCTCTTGCCCGACCCGCTGGCCCCCATCACGGCCACGAACTCGCCGCGGGTTATTGTCAGCGAAACGCCTTTCAGGGCCTCGATGATTCCTTCACCCTGCCTGAATCGTTTAGTCGCCTGCTCAACCACAAGCGGCGGCGACGTGGAAGCGGGAAATTCGTTCAAATTATGTTCCTTCACAATAAAGAAATGTGTTAGCTAATTTATTTACA
>JBEKZY010000100.1:0-15236 GCA_049509395.1 Thermoguttaceae bacterium
CAACACATAATGATTTTTACACATCAATAAATTATTCATTACTTTGATTGCTTACCTCCGTGATCTCCGTGCCTCCGTGTTGAATATTTAAAATGCCTAAACAACCGGAAACAATCGGCAACATCCTTTCCGAACTGATGGCCCGGCGCGGCTTCGCCCGCATCCAAAGCACCGAGGTTTTGGAGACGGCCTGGCGCCAAGCCGCCGGTCCGCTGGCTGCCGAGTACACCCGGGTGGGATCGATCCGCCGCGGCGTACTCGAGGTTATCGTGGCCAATTCCACATTGGTCCAGGAATTGGGCTACCAAAAATCCGACATACTCGCCGCCCTGCAACAATTGTTGCCCGACCAGGGCATAAAATGTCTCCGCTTCAGCGCGGGAAACATAAAATAAATAATGACAAAACCAGAATGACAAATGACGAAAGAATGACGAAGTCCGAATGTTTTTCTTTGTCAATTAGACATTCGTTCTTCGACATTCTCCCTAGCCCCTAATCTCTAGCCCCTAGCCCGATACATGTCGAATCCCAGCGAACAACAACCTGAATCCTCCGAACTTAATGAATTTCGCCTCGTCCGCACCCCGGACGACGGCGATTACAGCGCAAAGGACCTCGAACACCTCAGCGACCTGGAGCACGTTCGCGAGCGCCCCAGCATGTACATTGCCGACACTACTCCCCGCGGCCTGCACCATTTGGTGTACGAAGTGGTCGACAATTCAATCGACGAAACTATGGCCGGCTACGCCAGCGAAATTTCGGTCATCATAAACAACGACGGCTCGGTCACGGTCGAAGACAACGGCCGCGGTATTCCCGTGGAACAGCATCCCGACCTGGGTTTTTCCACCCTCCAAGGCGTGATGACCGTCTTGAAATTCGGCGGCAAGTTTAAAAAAGGGGCCTATCAAACCTCCGGCGGCCTGCACGGCGTGGGCGTCACCGTGGTCAATTTCCTCTCCGAATGGTGCGAAGTCGAAGTCCGCCGCCAGGGCCACCTCTATCAACAGGAATACGAGCGCGGAGTACCCACCGGAGAGGTGCGCCGCATCGGCCGGACCGACCGCCGCGGCACCAAAACCACTTTCAAGGCCGACCCGCAGATCTTCCCCAACACCAATTTCCAGTACAACTTGCTGTATCGCCGCCTGCAAGAGCTGGCCTTCCTCAACCGCGGCGTGAAAATCGTCTATCGCGACCAGCGCACCGGCGAAGGCGAAACTTTTTGTTACCAGCGGGGTATCCTCGAATTCGTCGAGCACCTGAACCGCGCCACCGAACCCGCACACGAAGACATTATCTATATCTCCGGCGAATACGAAGGCGTGGGCCTGGAAGTGGCCATCCAGTATTCTGCCGAATACACCGAAAATGTCCATTCATACGTGAACAACATCTGCACCACCGAGGGCGGCACCCACGTCTCCGGCTTCCGCGCCGCCATTACCCGCACCATAAACTCCTACGGCAAAAAGGAAGGACAATACAAGGATCTGATTCCCAGCGGCGACGACTGCCGCGAGGGCCTCACGGCCGTGATCTCGCTCCGCGTGCCCGAGCCGCAGTTCGAAGGCCAGACTAAAACCAAGCTCGGCAACAGCGAAATAGAAGGCATTGTCAACTCGGCCGTGGGCGACTACCTTTCCAAGTACTTGGAAGAAAATCCCAAAACCGCCAAAATCATCGTCAATAAAGGCCTGTTGGCGGCCGAGGCACGCGAAAGCGCACGCAAGGCCCGGCAACTCGTCCGCGAACGAAAAGGCGCCCTTTCCGGCGGCGGCCTGCCCGGCAAGCTCCGCGACTGCACCAGCAAGGACGTCGAACGCTGCGAACTCTACCTGGTCGAGGGCGATTCGGCCGGCGGCAGCGCCGAAGGCGGACGCATGCGCGAGTTCCAGGCCATCCTCCCCCTGCGCGGCAAAATCATCAACGCCTACAAATCTCGCGAAGACAAAGTCCTGGCCAACGAGGAAGTCCGCAGCATGATCTCGGCCATCGGCTCGGGCATCGGCGAGGAAATGGATCTTACCAAACGCCGCTACGGCAAAGTCGTGATCATGACCGACGCCGACGTGGACGGCTCGCACATCCGCACCCTGCTTTTGACCTTCTTCTACCGCCAGATGTACGACCTGGTAAAAGGCGGATACATTTACGTGGCCCAGCCGCCGCTGTTCCGGGTCCGCCAGAAAAAAGAAACCTATTACGTACAGACCGAGGAAGAGATGAAGGCACAGCTCCTCGACGCCGGCCTGAAAGACGCCCAGTTCGAGCCCGGCGACGGCCGCACTATCGCCGGGGCCAACATGGAGCGTCTCTGCCGCTCCCTGGCTGCATTGGAGGAATCGCTTCTGGCGCTGGAGCGCCGCGGCGTAAACCTCCGCGCGTTTTCCGCCCGCCAGGATCCAGTCTCCGGCCGGCTGCCCATGTATCACGTTTACCTCGGGCGCCAGGAACATTGGTTTACCACTCGGGAAAAACTCGACGAATTTCTCGCCGCCCAGGAACTGGAAAGCGGCGGAGAACTGAGCCTGACCGACGAGCCCGGCGAAAACGGCGCCGAGCCCGCCACCGTCAGCCGCCTGCGATTGGTCGAACTGCATGAAGTCCGCTCCATCAACACACAACTCGCCGTGCTCCGCTCCATGGGTTTTGAAATCGACAGCCTCATCCCCCAGGAGCGCACGGGCGTGCAGGAGTCGCGTTACCGGCTCCGCCGCGGCGAATTGACGACCGGCCTGGAAGACCTCCGCGGCCTCTTGACCGCCATCCGCGCCGCCGGCGAAAAGGGCATGCAAGTCACCCGCTTCAAAGGCCTGGGCGAAATGAACGCCGAAGAACTCCGCCAAACCACTCTCGACCCGGCCCATCGCACCCTTTTGCAAGTCACCATGGAAGACGTCGGCGCGGCCGACGACCTGTTCCGCATTCTCATGGGCGACAAGGTCGAGCCCCGCCGCGAATACATCGAAAAACACGCCATGGAAGCCCGAAATCTCGACGTGTAATCATTCCATGAACCTATTCGATCAGTTTAAACACACCGTCGAGCGTCGCTTCGGATCAAACCCCAGCCGCGCCGGCCAGAAATCTATGGACGTGTCCAGGCCGAAAATGGGATTCGTCGAGGGCGCGCGACCCCGCTTCTCACAAGAAACGGCCGGGCTGCTCCGCCATCGCCTCCAAGCGGTCGCACTGATCTTGTCGATCCTCTTGTCTGTCGCCTTTATCGGAAATCTCTTTTCCGAATACGCCCCGCTGATCGGGGTCCGCGCTCTTATCCTTTTTATATTCATCGGCGGCTTTGTCGCCTTGCAAAGCAACAGCGATTTTTCCTTGACCAGGCTCCGCTGGGTCGAGGCCGGCTTGTTCGGCGCGGTCGTCGTGCAGTTTGTGCTCATGATGTGGACCCGCATGGTTTTTTTCGCTGGCATCAACGATCCCTTGTCGGTTGTCGCCGCCCAGTACGCCTATTTTTCCACGTGGGCCTTCCTCATTCTCACATACGGCATCCTCATGCCCAATACCTGGCAACGGGCGCTGGCCGTGTTGCTTCCCTCCGCCTTCCTGCCGTTCGGGCTGGTCCTCTGGCTGCGGTCGTCCAATCCGGCCGTCGAAGCCGCGCTTGACGCCGACAAAATGAACACGCCCGTCATCCTGCCATTCCTGGCGGTCCTGGTCGCCGTGTTCGGCGCGTACATCATCAACTCCATCCGCCGCGAGGCCTTCAAGGCCAGGCAACTCGGCCAGTACGTGCTGAAAAACAAACTCGGCGCGGGCGGAATGGGCGAAGTCTATCGGGCCGAACACCAACTCCTTAAACGGCCCTGCGCCATTAAACTCATCCGGCCCGACAAGGTCGTCGAGCCCACCGTCCTTACCCGCTTCGAACGCGAGGTGCAGGCCACCGCCAAACTTACCCACTGGAACAGCGTCGAGATATACGATTACGGCCGTTCCGACGACGGCACTTTCTACTACGCCATGGAACTCCTGCCCGGTCTGGGCCTGGACGAACTGGTCAAGTTTCACGGCCCGCTGCCGGCCGCGCGGGCGGTGCATTTCCTCCGTCAGGCCTGCATGGCCCTGCGCGAGGCGCACGCCAAGGGACTCATACATCGCGACATCAAGCCCGCCAATATCTTTGCGGCCGAACGCGGCGGGGTGTACGACGTGACAAAACTCCTCGACTTCGGCCTGGTCCGCGAACAATCGGGCCAGTCCGACGACCTGCAACTGACCCAGGCCGGCACGTTCTCCGGATCGCCGCTTTACATGTGCCCGGAACAAAAACATTCCTACCACAATCTGGACGCCCGCAGCGACATTTATTCCTTAGGCGCGGTGGCCTATTTTCTCGTCACCGGCCGGCCGCCGTTTGTGGCCGACAACATCTACGACGTAATCGCCGCCCACGCCCGCGATCCGGTAACGCCTGCCTCCGAGCTGAATCCGGCCGTGCCGCAGGATTTGGAACTGGTAATCAATCGCTGCCTTGCCAAAATGCCCGCCAACCGCTACCAGGACGTTGACACCCTTGAAAAAGCCCTAGCCGCCTGCGCCTGCGCCGACCAATGGACCGAAGACCAGGCCGCGGCGTGGTGGCGGGAAAAGGGGAAGAGTGGATAGTGGAGAGTGGAGAGGGGACAGTACATGTTAGTTGGGGAACAAAAGTCGATTTTTCCACGCCCGGCCCTCACCCCCGACCCCTTTCCCGAAAGGAAAATTGCAAATTGGAAATTGCAAAATGCAAATTGCAAATTGAACAAGCATAACCACTTGCGCGATTTGTCTCTTTACCGCGTTTGTCGTGTTTTTAACCGAAAACTCATTACTGACAACTGATAGCCACCTGATATTTTTTGTGGGCATGGTTTTTATTGCAAATTGGAAATTGCAAAATGCAAATTGCAAATTGAACTGCCGCATTGTGTTAGTCAAAATATCGTCCGAATTTTTTGGGGTCAAAATCGCTGTTTTTCCACGTTTGGGGACGGCATTGGCTTAGCGGTTTTCATTAATCTGATTGGAAAAGAACAATAGTGGTACGGAGCGAAGAGCGTAGCAGATTGGAAAAGTGATTTCAAGAGAAAGAAATGGGCCAATTTGGAGTTGCGTAGTGTTTTTGGGCCAAAGGCCGTACGTTCGCCCAGCCCAGGGTAACACCCTGGGTGATGAATGCCGAAATCGTGCTATAATTCCGGCCCAACGGGCCAATGATTCGCGGCCCATAAAAGGAACCGTTGGCAGGTTGGGCCGACAAGGGATTTAATCTAACCCTGCCAAACCCAGGGCGATGCCGTGGGCTGGGCGAATTATCGTCCTTTCGGGCCTACATCCGACAAAACGGTTATCCTCAAATTGAACAAACACAACAACTTGCGCGATTTGCCATGGAAAATGTCTGAAATCTGGAGGTTGATAACCGGTGGCCGGTTAATGTGTGCTTTTTGGGTTTGGATTTCAAGTCAATTTTTTGGCCGGGGGGAAAAATGATGTTGCAGTCCTACTGGTCTACAACGACTTGTCCATCTTTTTAGACCATTAATTCTGGTATAATATATGCCACTTCTATCGATCAAACATCTTTGGCAATAACAACCAATTTTCTCTATTCCTATTTATCCTGGGTATTTATTCATAATGAATCTCAAATGGCAGGGAGAAATAATTATGTCATCAACTTTAGAAAAATCTGTTTTATTCCGTAGTCTTAAGGAACAAGATGATAATCTTGCCGAAAGGTTATGCAATGGTTGGAAAGAAGCTGAACCACTTCTTCGACATGCCGCGAGTACTCATCCATCTCATACATCTCATGGCCCCGATCATGCATTGGCTCTTGTGGATATTCTCGATAAAGCATTAGAATCAATTTTATCCAAGATAAAACTTTCTGCTGATGAGATTTATATACTCCTTTGTGCGTCTTTGATCCACGATATTGGTATGGTTGGTGCTGTCTCTGGTTCTGTCGAAGATCATGATCGTTTACGACGTGAACATCATGTCTTGACGCATCATTATATATTGGATCATATCGATCAATTACATATACCTCACGGACATGCAGAGTCGATAGCTGATGTAGCAGCAGCACATAGAAAATGGGACATAGAAATAGATATTGTAGAACGACCTATTAATATAAATTCTTCAGCCATTCCAAGGACAAAACTATGCGCTGCATTGCTGAGATTTGCTGATGAATGTCATATTACGAATGATCGAGTGCCTGCTAATTATGAAACACTGCAATTATCTGATAAAGATGCAGATCATTTCCAATGCCACCGTAATATAACCGCAAGAACTTTTGAGCCAAACATTGGGCAAATTATATTCAATGTTACAATAGATGATGAACGATCTGATAAACTTTATCGCGCTGCGAGAGATAAGCTTGAAAGTGCAATGGACAATCTGGAGCCAATCTTTACTAAAAATATGATCCCATATTCCAAATCTAAATTAATATGGAAAGAATCCCGTGATAATTTTATTAGATACAAGGTCATACGCGCTTTACTTCAGAATGAAATATGTTCAATCGAAATATTATTAAAAATGACCGATGAACAAAAGGAGGATCTAGAGCGTTTCCTACATAAATTTGGTTCTTCATCTCCGTTTAACAATATTTCAGGAACGGAATACAGTCTTAAAGAGAATCAGGATACTTTTAATTTTCTTGGCGATATATTCTTGTCTAAGACACAAAAACCTGATGATCCGCTCATTTTTATTCAAAGTATTTTTACTCAAAAAATACTAAAAGATAATTACCTAGACGCGCTCACAGATAAATTCATAACAAATAGCAGTAATAAAAAAATCATTCACCGCATTCTTCGTGAGTCACCATCAGCGCTTAAATATGTCCTTGACAATGTGAATACACTTCCACAGGCGAATATTGCTGGTGGTGGGGGCTTTCTTCGCTCATTGATAGCTGAAATAGAGAATGATTTTCAGCAACATCCAGAACTATTGCTTAGACCTGCTTTACTTGATGAAATATTCGAAGATGGTAAACGGGAATTAGATGAATGGAATCATTGGCGAATATGGCAAATTGCAGAATACCACAAGGCATTTGACAAAGACATCATTTATCAACAATGGTTACTTAGCGATTCTAAAGACGAAGAAAAAGAGCCCCCTTTTCGATTACAATTTACTATCGAGAGTCCAAAAGAATCTTTTTGCGATCCGGGGCCTCTTATGGCTGCTTCGAGAAGACTTGGTCTTCCTTTAGCTCTCCGAAAAGTTCCGGGAGCATCATTTACTATAAAAAAAATTACACAAGATGGTATTGAAGGTGAACGTGATATAGTGTCATTTGAAACGAAACCTTCTTTAGTAGTCCCAGAGGCTAAATATATACTTCCGGGCAAATTGGTATGCACAAATAACAGAAATTATAATTTAGAACTATTACAACCTCCACAAGGTGACGAAAATAAATGGTTGGAGCCACTTCGAATCAGTTTAAAATTAAAATCACCTATAGGTAACCTAAAAGCCGGGCCACAGAATGTTCAGTTCACATGTAGCATAAAAATAAATTACGATCTACTGGATTGTCATGATGCCTTAGTGTGCTTAGAAGTCGCCAAAGGGCAAATTGAATCGCTGACAGTAATTGGCTCTTTTAATTCAACGAAACCTTTAATACTATCAGATGAAAATAATCCATTGATAATTATGCCTGAGTATGATGAAGAGGAAGAGTCTTTCCTCAAGACTATGGCAAAAATACAAGAATTAATTCACATAAGAATTCCGTTTCCTTTTGCTGGCTGGCCTAAGAGAGTTCAGGAAATAGCACTCAAGACACCGGTAACATGTGAAAGCGAAGCAAATGCAGTTTGGCAGGAAATTGCAGCAAAAATTGATCAAGAAGGAAAACCAACTGTTTCGCCTGGGATACTTGAAATAAAAAACGACAATATAATGTTGGATCGAATATTGTTGGGCCATGAATTGGGGGTGCATAATCCAAGATTGCAGTTCCATTTCAAAGATTCTAAAATGGAGGATCCACAAAGCGCCATTGAACATGCATTAGATAATCCAAATGAAATGTGCTCGGTAAGCGATTTTTGTCTTAATTTGTCACCCCAAAATGCCCTCTCATTTCTTTTGAGACAGCAATCACAAAATAAAAGTGGGAATCCAGGAGTTTTATCCAAATTTAAGGCCACTTCTCCAGCAGAATGTATGACACGGTTAGAATACCGTTGGGAACCATCAATCGATTATGTCTGGTACAATATTACTCCATTTCGATGTGTATTATCATTAGTAAAACCTTTTGAAAGATGGCTATATGAAAGTCGTTACCTATCAGATGAAAATAACGATTCAGATCGGGCTTATATTGGCACTAAAGAGGCATATCGATTGATACAGAACGAGCATACTTGCATAAATTTTGGATGGTCTGCTTATCTTGTTGATAGAATAGACGAAGCAATTTCCGTGACAAATGAGAGTTTAAGCAATAAAAATGGTGAAGAAGAGTTTCCGGCTTTAATTAATTTAGGCTTATTCTGTTTGAGAGGTGCTGTTGTTACAAAAGAAAAAGAAGAAGAATATCTTTCTAAAGCCAATAATTTCTATATGCACGCAATTGAAACGTTACGGCAATTGGAAAAAAGCCAAGCACTTCTCAGAATTGAAGAATCAATTAATGATATTCAACGTTTCCGAGATCGTTTACATGGTAAAGCAGAAGAATATATTGAAAAATTGAGATCTCTTAGATCAGAAATCCTTTCAAAGTAACACATTAACGGAGAAATAACTATGCCCATTGAAGTCAGAAAACCTACTGCCGAGGAAACCAAGAAGATGAAAAGTTTGCCGATTTGGGAGAAGGAGGTGTCGGAATTCCCTTGGCATTATGATGAGAAGGAGACTTGCTTGATCCTCGAGGGGCAGGTGATTGTGGAATCGGCCGGGCAGACGGTTTCGTTCGGGCCGGGCGATTTTGTGGTCTTTCCCGTGGGCCTGGACTGCACTTGGAAGATCAAAAAGCCCGTGCGCAAGCATTATCAGTTTGGGTAGAAAGATTTCTCGCAAAGACGCAAAGGCGCGAAGGAAAAAAGATTACGAAATGGCCGGTTCGCGGCGGCGGGGGGCGGGGGGGTGAGAGGGGCGGGCCTCGGGCATTGGGGGCGGGGCGACGTGCCGCTGGGGTCTTGGGCCGGCGTGCTCGTAGTTCACCACGAAGGTGCTGCGGCCGATGGTAAGTTCATCGCCGGGCAGGAGCGGGGATTTTTGAGCCACGCGCAGGCCGTTTATGAGTGTGCCCGCTTGCGTGCCCAGGTCCCAGACCATCAGGCCTTCGTCGCCGTCGTCGATCATGCATTGGTGATGGCCCACGGCCGAGTCGTCGAGGCAGATGTCGGCGCCCGGGTCCAGGCCGACAATGACCGGGAACTGGTCCACAACGAATTTTCTTTTGCGCGAGTCCGTGCTGGTCAGTTCGATTTTCATTGTGAATCTCCTGTTTGAACCACAAGACAAGCATACCAGTTACTTGGCAGGCGTCAACTATATCCCTATATAAGGTGGGGGATTGTCGGCCAATCCGCACAAATCGCTTGAATAATCCTACATGTCCGGTTGAATCTGGGCAACCGACAAAATTTGTGTTGGATAGGGAGGCTAATGGATCTGTAAGGATTTTTGTGTCAGTGTTCAAGTGGCACGACCATCTTGGTCGTGTTTCTTCACGGACTAGAAGCCCATGCCACCACCTGACACAAAATTTCTTACAAGCCCTGCTTTTCAGTCTTGGCTGTCTCGGTTTTTGCAGGTCCTTGAGCAATCTGACGTTTGCCTCTTGAGGGCGCCGATTGCGGCGGCCAAACATCGGCAGGCAATGATCCTGAGCCAGATGTTGCGTGCCCTGGGAAAATGGGGTAAGTTGTATGCCCACGTGATGGAAGGGATCGTCATGGAGAACGCCTGAACGTATGAATCGCCAATTTTTGTGGGGTTTCCTGGCAATCGGGTTCGCCGTTTGCGGAATCTGTTATACGTTGTACCACGTCAGCATGCTGGCGCGGATCGCGCCGGTTTTCGTCACGGTGGTGATCGTGCTGGCATTGGGCTTTGATTTTACCAACGGCATCCACGACGCGGCGAACTCGATCGCGACTATTGTCTCGACGCGGGTTTTGACGCCGCTTCAGGCGGTTGTGTGGGCGGCGTTCTTCAATTTCGCGGCCGCCTATCTGTTCAACACCCAGGTGGCCATGACGGTCGGAAAGGGCATAGTCCGGCCGGACGTCGTCGATACGGCTCTGGTGTTCAGCGGGCTTTTGGGCGCCATACTCTGGAACCTCGCCACTTGGCATCTGGGAATGCCCAGCAGTTCGTCGCATGCGCTGATCGGCGCATTGGCAGGCGCAGCTATTGCCAAGGCGGGTGTGGGCGCGGTGAACGCGGTGGGGATCCTCACGATCGCCGCATTCATCGTGCTCTCGCCCCTGATCGGCCTGGTGCTGGGTTTTGTGATGGGCGTCGGCATGACCTGGCTGTTCCGCAATGCTACGCCGCGGCGAGTCGATTTCTTGTTCCGCAAAGGACAACTCTGCTCCGCCGCACTCTACAGCCTGGGACACGGGACGAACGACGCCCAGAAGACCATGGGCATCATCGCCTTGTTGCTGTACTCGAGCGTTTGGAAGGGGCAAGCCTTCACAGATATCCCCTACTGGGTTAAGCTGATTTGTTACACTGCCATGGGCTTGGGAACCCTATTGGGCGGCTGGCGGATCGTCAAGACAATGGGCTCGAGGATCACCAAATTGGATCCCTTCGGGGGCTTCTGCGCCGAGACGGGAGCGGCCGTAACGCTCTTCGCCACTGCCGCCGCGGGCATTCCCGTGAGCACCACGCACACCATCGCGGGATCGATTGTGGGCTTCGGCGCCATGAGGCGCATCAGCGCAGTGCGCTGGGGCGTAACCATCAATATCATCTGGGCGTGGATCCTCACGATTCCGGTTGCCGGTTGCATTGGCGCTCTGGCGTACTTCGCCGTCTCCGCCGTGGCCAAAATGGGCTACTGATATGCTAGTGCCTATCACAAAACAATATTCATCATTCTGAGCGAAGCGAAGAATCTGGATGGAATCAATGGAAAATGGATAATATGGGGCTGCAACCGAGATCCTTCGCTACGCTCAGGATGACTTTTGGGATAGGCTCTTAATATACGGGCGGCTGTTGGGCATTTTCGCCGACCATTGCCGTGCAATGGCGCCCGCGAAACTTGGGACAGTCCCTCAGGCGTTTTCCAGCACGATGCCTTCGATCACGTGGGCGACTTCCTCGGCGGCGTCCATGGCCGCTTCCACCAGGTCGATGATTTCCTTCCACTTAATCACAAACATGGGATCCGTGCCGTTTTTAAACAGCTTGGATAGAGCGATGTGATGCAAGTGGTCGCCGACGTTCTCGAGGCGCTGGATTTCGATGCAGTGCTGGAGAATGCGGTTTTTTTTGCGTACGTTGCACAATTCGTGGACTGCGTCGCGCACGGCTCGGGCCAGATCGAGCATTACCTTGCCCATGGCGCTGACCTCGGGCAAAATGCTTCCCACTTCGTAAAGGGCCATGCGGCGCACGGCGTCGTCCATGTAATCCACCACCTCGTCCATGGCCAGGATCAGGCGGCGCAAATCGCCGCGCTCCAGGGGCGTGATGAACGAGCGGTGCAACAGCGACATCGCCTCGTGGGTGATGTCGTCCGCTTCGTGCTCCAGTTCCTTGAGCTTATTAGACTGCTCTTTGGGATTTTCGAAGCACTCGAGAGTTTGAGAAAACTGCTCGGCGCAGCGGACAAGGACATCGGCGTCACGGTCGAAATAGGCGAAAAACTTGGTGTTCCGGGGCAGGAAATTGAACATGGAAAGCGCCTGGAAGGTGATTATCGCGTTGCTTTAAACCGTTAGAAAAACAACACTTTACCTGTTGCCGATCGGTTTTGCAAGGACCGCCAATTTCGCAATCTCCGGCAAATGCAAAGCGGGCCAACCGCGCCTGTTGCTACAGGCTTCAAGGCGGCTTGTGCCGCGGAACAAGCGGAATACAATTGTGCGGAGAATAAATCAAGCAATTCTATCGCAAGGATCGGAAAATGCGGGCTGAAAAGATATTGGCAATTCTGTTGCGGATCACGGCCGGGGTATTGCTTTTGGCGTTGGCGCCGGTGTTCTTCCCGCAGGCTTGGATGGCGGCGATCAACCGGGCGGTCGGGCTGGGCGAACTGCCGGACACGGCCATCGTCGGGTATCTGACGCGGTCGCTATCGGCGATGTACGCCTTTCACGGGGCGCTGATGCTATATGTATCGCTGGACGTCCGCCGCTATCGGCCCCTTATTATCTGCCTGGCCGCCCTGGGCATGGTTTTCGGGGCCTTCATGCTGTCGCTCGACATTCGCCTGGGCATGCCGGTGGCCTGGACTATTTGCGAAGGGCCGGTGATTATTGTCTTATGCGCGGCGATCCATGCCCTTGCCTATTGTGTAAAAAGCCATAGGCTGCCCTCACCCTAACCCTCTCCCAAAGGGAGAGGAGACGAGCTCGCCGGCCTAGACAAACTTTCTCACCGCGGAGAAACGGAGTACACGGAGTATCGGATTTTCAGTAATCGCTGGAATTTATCAAATTGCGGATTCAACACGCCTCTCCGGGCACCGCACATCGGTCGGGAGATAGGCGGGGTGAGGGTGGTGGATTTTAAAACGTCTTGCCTCGCCGGTGTGCTTCCCCCCAGCCCTCACCCCCAGCCCCTCTCCCAAATAGAGAGGGGGCCAATTTGTAAAACTCCAGTCATCAATTTTTTAAAAACTACTTTTATCGAAAAGTCCAGTTTTCAAAATTTTCACCATGAATTTATGTGAGCATGTTTATTAACCGTCTCGTTTAAAAAGACGGCTGCGTGCAGGCCAACTCAACAATCCCGCCGCGGCAAGGGCCAGCAAGATCCAGGTTGCAGGCTCGGGCACGGGAGTGAGACCGGTGGAGGCCAATGGGCCGCCGGGTATGGCGGCAATCGTCACCGTGCAGCCGGCGCCGATGGTAAGAGTGTTCTGCGCAATGGAAGTGGCTATCAATTCCGTGCCGGCCGGGCCGCTGACGGCGGTGTTGCCGGCGCCGGTGATGTTATCCACTTTTTTAACTCCTTGGGATATCAACAGTCCCGTGGCGGTGCTGTTGTTGACGATGTCCAGCGAGAGGTTGGTGGTGATATCGGTGAAGGGATCACCCGTGCCTCCCGCGATAAAAGTGCCGCCGTTTATGAGCAGATCTGCTCCTGTCGACGCTAGAGTCACCGGCGCGCCGGTGCAGCGGTTGAACTGAACCGTGCCAGTTCCCTCTTTGTCGAGAATTCCATTCCAACTCGTCAAGCCCGAGCCGGCGACCACCCAGAGTGCCGAACTATTCGGCGTAGCCACACTTTGGATCACTGAGAAACCGGAAGACCCCCCCGATGCCTCGTCGTTGATGATCAAATTGCCGTTGATGCTGCCATCCACGTTGCCGAAGAATGTGCCGCCGTTGAGTTTGAGTGTAAAGCCCGTCGATTGCGGCAGGAGTTTCGAGGCGTTGGCGGCGGCGCTAAGCTGCGTGAGCTTGAGCGTTCCGGTCCCCATGTCTATGGTCCCGTTGCCGGTAGCGTCGTTGCCCGGGCTGGCCGAGGCGATCTCAACCTCGCCGTTGCCGTTGACGTCGAGGGTGTTACTGATAGCCAGATTGCCGTTGAAGTTGGAGGCGACGCTGCCGTTGATTCGCAACGTCGTTTTGGCGGCGACCTTGATGGTCGTAGTAGTGCCCTGGTACGTGGCCAGCGACGAGAATCCGTAGCGTTGATCGTTTACGGTTGCGGGCGGCATGCCCACTGGAACCGGCTGTACGGACAGCGTGCCGCCGTTGCCTATCAGAGCACCGGTCAGTGCGCCGTCGGCTCCGTTAACGCCGTCAACGGTGTTGATAGGCATCTGATTAATGCGTATTATTCCGTTGTTGAGATATAAACCCCAGCGGTTGCCATTTGGCACGTTGTTGGGGTAAGGAACGTTACCGGCGGTAAAGTCCAGTGTCCCGCCGCCGTCGATACCGACGATCGATTGCGGGCTGGCCGTGGTGTCGATGGGCTGCGTAAAGTAGGCGTTGAGGGCAGTACCGTCGACCTGGACCAGATCCGCGCCGCTCGTCGGGCCGCCGTAGAGCTTGAGCGTCTGATTGAATGTGACGGCCACCGCCGCATTGACGTGTAAAGTGCCGGCATTGGTCAAGAAGATCGGCCCGCTGCCAAGCTGGTTGGAGTCCGAAACCTTAATCTCACCGCCGAGGATCGACGTGCCTCCCGAATAGGTATTGGCGCCGCCCTGGCTTAGATCGAGTACGCTCGGACCGCTCTTGACCAAGGCCACTGGCGAGTTAGGGTTGATATCCGCGATGATCCAGTTGATGGTCTTGGTCATTGTTCCGCTGCTATATTCACCGCCGAGGTGCAGAATGTTGGTCGGAGCACCGGCCGGATTGGCAAGTGTGGAGAGCAGCGTGGTGCCCCAGTTGCCGGGCAGAGATCCAATGGTCTTGTCGCTCGTCCAACCGACCGCGCCGCCATCCAAGGTACGGGCATTGACCGGGCCGAGATAGGAGACGCCCGGGACGAGGAGCAGTTGGCCGGGGCCGTTGAACTCTCCGTTGAGAGCACCAGTGTAAAGTCCGTTGAATCCGGTCGAATAGGTTCCCACCGACAGGCTGGAGCTATTTCTTATCGCATTCGCGGTGGCGAGTTGCAGCGTGCCGGCGCGGATCAATGTCGCGCCGCTGTACGTATTTTGGTGACTAGTGCCGCCAGGATTGAGTATGATCCGGCCAGGCAACAGTTGGCCGCTGGTGCCCATCTCCAAAGCGGTGGGGCCGCCGTTGTGATCGCTCAGAACGCTGTTTATCGTGAGCGTGCCGCCGCCGCCGCCCAGGAAATAAGTGTTGCCACTCGTGCTGGGAGTTATATTGCCGACGGTGTTGGCTAGCCCCGTGGTGTCGCTGGAACCGATGCGCAGCGCGGTCCACTGTTGGGGTTGGGCGTTGACATTGAAGAAATCTTCCGCGATATTCTGCGTGCCGGTGTAGCCGGGAACAAGGTTGAGGTCTAGATCGAAAGCGCCCGACTGCCCCGGAGTAGTCAATCCACCC
>JBEKZY010000101.1:0-15166 GCA_049509395.1 Thermoguttaceae bacterium
AAAATTCTTTAGCCGAATAACCCATTGTTTCCTCAACGGTGCCGGCGAGCATCGTGGGCGGAAGGTCTATCTTGCCACGGAAGGCGATCCCCTTGAAATCCTCTACGAACGAGCGATATCGCTCCTCGCTTCCCCGCAGTTCGGTCTCCGATGTTTCCAAATTGGCGATTCGACGCCGCAAATCCGCCAGTTCTATGAGAAGTTGTTCTCGGGTTTTTTGGGAATCATTCATTTGTAATTCCCCCAATTACGGAATGGTCGATTCATCTAACGGCTTGCCGGCCCTGCAACCCGGGGTGCTACGCTAAGAATTCATTCGCCAAATCGCAAAGTTCAGAATATGGGCAATTATTATTATACCATTTCAACACAATATTTCCAGGAAATCCAAACACATGGCCGAGCCTTTGACTGATATTTTTGGAGAGATACAACATCTCAGATGTATCCAGGCATACCCGAGCCGGGCACATTGACGCTGCTAAGCGCAAGTCTCTTGCGCATGGTATTGTTTTTAGCGAAGCAAAAAAAACGCAGAACGAAGAAAATCAATTCCGCGCTCTGCGTACTGCATTCCGTGTTCAGAGTTTAGCTGTTGAGGATTTTTTCCGCCTCTTCCATGCCGGCGTCCATGATATACGGAATTCCGGAAACTTTGGCCGCTTCTTCGCTGAGCGCAATCAGGTCGGCGCGTTTTACCGTATCCAGGCGGAAGCTGCGGGCGCCGGCCATGAGTTGGCTTAGTCCGGTCCGCAGCTTGTCGACGTAGGTATACATGGCCACCGCGCCTAGGGGCAATCGGGCCATCTCGTCGCGGCCGAAGCGCTGGGCCAGGGTTTCGTAGGTCACGAAGATTTGCTCGGGCCGATCGCCGTAGGCGCTGACGGTATTGGGCAATTCCTTCCATTTTGTGGGGCGGGAGTTGCGCAATACGCCTTCGATGTTGTCGCCCACGAAACCGGGAACCATCAATGCCCGGCCCATGCACACGGCGCGAAAATACGGCGCGCCCATGGCCAGCACCTTGAAGATGTGGTCTTCAGTCGAAAAACCGCCGGCCATGGCCAGATCGGGGATCCACTCGCCGCGGGTGGCCAGTTTTTTGGCAAAACTATAAGCCATGGACTGCAAATAGAAGCTGGGAATTCCCCATTCTTCCATCATCCGCCAGGGGCTCATGCCGGTCCCGCCCCCGGACCCGTCGATAGTCAACAGATCGACGCGGGCCTTCGAGGACCATCTGATGGCCATGGCCAACTCGCGGGCGCCGTAGGCCCCGGTCTTGAGCGAAACCCGTTTCACGCCGATCTTCCGCCGCAAGTATTCCACGGCCCGCAGGAAACCATCTTCCTCGATGAATCCCAGGCGCGAATGGCGTTCGAATTCCTTGATCGCTCCGGATTTAAAGGCGGCTTGGATAGCCGGATCTTCGGGATTGGGCGTGACGATGTATCCTCGCTTGCGCAACTCCAAGGCCCGATCCAGGTCGCGGACCTTGATTTCGCCGCCGATGCACTTTGCGCCTTGGCCCCACTTCAGTTCGATGGTTTCGACGCCCAGTTTTTCCACCACGTATTCGGCCACGCCCAGCCGGGTGTCTTCCACGTTCATCTGCACGATGATGTCGCCGAATTCATCCTTCCAGGATTTGTAAACGTCGATGCGGCGTTTCATTTCGGGCGAATTGGTCACTCGGCCGTTGCCGTTGCGCTGCAAGCCCGGATCGATTCCACACACGTTTTCGCCGATAACCAGGGAAATTCCGCAAATGGCCGCCCCGGCCGCCAAACCGTCCCAGTGAATCCGCGCGATATCGGTTGAACCCAAGGCGCCGGTAAAAATGGGCATCTTCATGCGCACGGGATGGGTGTGGCCGTAAACCGTCGAGGTGTCGACGTCCGGGAAAATCGCCTTGTCCGGATTGGCCTCGTCTATGGCCTCAGCGCCCAAGGCGTACCCCATGATGTTCAAATGCGAGTAATCGACCGGATAATTCTTGTCGCCGCCGGCGGTAAGCTCGCCGAAAGGTTCGGGATAGATCACTTCGCGCCCTCGCAGCGACGATTTGAATATCTCGCAATTTCCCACACAGCTATCAAGGCATCGCGTGCACAGGCCTGAGTAAGGTGCAACATTGCGAGATCGATTCCTGGTCTGCGATATGTCATTCCCACACGGCGTCTGCAAATTCATATTACACATCCTTTTTGTTAAAGCCCGTGCACCGCTGATCGCTCGGCATGCCTGTGCATCGGCTCAAGACCGGCTGCCGAGAATCGACCTACGGCCGATTTCCCCAATCGGCAGCTTTAGATGGCGATTATAGTCAATGAGAATGGGTTTATAAATAATTTAGTTGCTAATACTTAGTATAAGATATGCTTATTAGACATCAAATCATCCGAGAAATCCACTCGCCTGGCCAAACTCTTTAGACTGTAATCGCCTGGTAAAATGTGGGAATCAACAGTATTAGTATTTAAAATCTTTAATTCTGATAATGTAAACTTATCGCGATTTCTGCTGTCCAAGGCTGGGTTGATGAAAAAGACAGCACAGACGTCGATTGCAATAAGATCGCTTTAAAAAGCCGAAAGAATTGGGCATGTAGGGATTTTTGTGTCAGTGCCCAAGTGGCACGGTCATCTTGGCCGTGTTTCTTCACGGGCTGGAAGCCCGTGCCACCAACTGACACAAAATTTCTTACAAGCCGAAAGAATTTCCTGCCCGCATCCAATCATGCCAGCAAGCCGTTTAATTCCTGGCGGATTTGCCGTTCGATGGAGCCTTTGAAAAGCATTGCCGCCAAGGGCAGATTGGCATTGAGTTTTACGCTGGCGTCTTCCACTTGCACGGTGCCGGTAATGCCCATGCCCATGGCCTTGAATCCGAACGAAAACGTGTGATCGGTCCAGTTTTCCCAGAGGTTGTTGACATGCGAGCCGTAGTGTTCGCGCACCACGTTGAATTTTTCTTTCAATCGGCGGGCGGCCTCTTCCCGGCCCAGGTTATGAGTAGTTGCCATGGAGATTTTGGGCATAATAAAGCTTACCTTACCCTGTAGATCGGGACTAGTCAATAATAAAACCCGCCCCCTGTTATTCCAATTTGATTTTGAAGACGACGGCCGCGTCGGACAGCTTGTTTGCCGCCGGTTCAATCACCAGCGCGTCGTCGCCCTGCGAC
Organism: Thermoguttaceae bacterium; assembly: GCA_049509395.1. Classification (GTDB taxonomy): domain Bacteria; phylum Planctomycetota; class Planctomycetia; order Pirellulales; family Thermoguttaceae; genus JBEKIK01. The sequence continues at coordinate 3,187 of JBEKZY010000101.1, forward strand.
CAGCGGACAACTTCGTCAGTGCCGAGTAATTGGATGCTCTCAATCCGCTTGTCAAGGAGCTTTGATTGTTTGCCCAACGACTTGATCTTTAGCGGTTGCGTCGGCCAGCCCAGGGCGATGGCGTAAAGCGTGTCGCCTTTTTGGGTGAAACGCATATCTTCGGCGGTGAAAGGTTTGCCTTTGCCCTCGTTAAAGCCCTGGTTGCTTATAGGCGCGGCGGATTCGATGGCCGGCCCTTCGCCAAACACCTTCCAAGGCCGGGTGCCGAATATGCACTGGCGGTTGACGTCCATCCAGTCGGCAATGCCCTCGACGATCTTTACCTCGTCGGAATCGATGGTCCCGTCGGCGCGAACCGGGATGCTCAACAACAGGTTGCCGTTTTTGCTGACGATGTCGGCCAGGGTCTGGATTACCGTCTTCGCGCTCTTGTAGCGATGGCGCTCGAAGACCGCCTTGTCGTAATGCCAGCCGCCGATGCAGGTATCGGTCTGCCAGACGAAGGGCTCGATGCGGTTGCTCTGCCCGCGCTCGATGTCCCAGACCATGCACTTGCGTTGTTGTTCGTTGAGTATCTTTCCATTCAGCACGGCCTCCAAATTCCCGCCGTGCCTGAGCATGTCGCTGTTGTAGAAGTGCGCGGCGATGCGCAATCCGGCGTCGCTCACGGGCCAGAGCGGCAGGGCTGTGTCGTCGAAGTACACCAGATCGGGCTGATACTTGTTAATCAGATCGACGGTGCGGTTATAAAATTTTTCGCAGTAGGCCGCGTCCGGAATGCTGCAACCCTTGGCGGCATCCCAACCCCAGAATCCGTGCATACTGCCGACCTGGTCGTAGTTCTTGCTGGGTGCGTGATTCTGGGCGTATAAATCCTGGGGATCGAATCCCTCCCACCACTGGCCTAGGCCGTCGGCGTTGGTGAGTTTGCCGTCGTAGGGCACGCCGGCCAACGGTCCGTTTTTGTCTGCTCCCTGAGTGATTTCATACCAGGTCCAGGCATGGGATGCATGAATACTGACGCCGAAGCGCAGGCCGTTGGCCCGGGCGGCCTTGGCCCAGCCGCCGATGAGGTCTTTTTTGGGGCCCATATTGACCGAGTTCCAGGGCTGGTATTTGCTGTCGAAGTTGTCGAAGTTGTCGTGATGATTGGCCAGCGCGCCGAAATACTGGGCCCCTGCCCTTTTGTAAAGTGCCATCAGTTTGTCCGGATCCCAGTTTTCGGCCTTCCACAGGTTGATGATATCTTTAAATCCGACCTTTGACGGATGCCCGTAATTCTCGCGGTGGAATTCGCCTTGCCGCTCGTTCTCGAAATACATGTTTCTGGCATACCAATCGCCCTGTTCAGGCTCGCACTGCGGACCCCAATGGGCCCAGATGCCGAACTTGGCGTCCCGAAACCACTCGGGCGTCTGATACTGTTCGAGCGACTCCCAAGTGGGCTCGAACTTGCCGGTCTGCATCGGTTCGGCGTCCGGGCCGATAAGCACCGTGGGCTTAACGTCATCGCCTCGGGCGGATGCCGATAGTATTAAAATGAAAATACAGACCAAACCCTTGAGGCTGCAATTTACAAACAACGATATGAGATTATGTTTCATATTAACCGACTTTTCCATCAATTGCTCTAATAGAGTCATGTTCAACTTGAGGTATTTTGTTAATCAATCGCTCGGGAAAACGTTTCTGTAAATCCATGAAATATTCACCGATTTTTTTCATATCATGATCACACTCTTCCGCAATGCGACGACGGACTTCATGGATTTCTTCGACAAATTCATCGCTCATGGATCTTCACTCCTTTCCAAAAGTTCCTCGGGTGTACATATTGTCGGAACGGCAATGCCGTGTTCATCGTGAAACCGCGACAAACTGCGAATTACGTGCCCGTTTGCAATATGTTTCAAATTCCAAGTGAGTAAATAATCCATTTTATAATGACAAGCCAAGGCAAGATGAAGGACATCTGTTTCAGCCGAGGCTGGTAAAACAATATATTGATGGAGTTCCGTAGCCAGTTGAATCACAACTTCCTTGACTTCCAATAAGGGAAATTCCTTTAGCAGAAATAATCTTTGTTGAGATAGTTCCTTATTGCCGCGTTCGATTTCGCCAATTACAACAGGCAAGACAAAAATGCGATAGCCATCGCGTTTTTCCGCCCACCAAAATCTTGTCGCCGCTTGATGTGCCGCGGTAGCAAGAACTGGTGAAATGTCCCCAATCACAAAACTTGGAATCGTGGTTTCGAGATAGAGAGTTGGTTTCATGGGAAATTAACCTAAAACCGCCGTTTACGCAAAGTCTAGTATAGCACTTTAGACAAAAAAGAGATAGGCTTGGGACAAGGTCGTCAACGCCAAGCAGTGAGTGCCCGAGCCATAATTAGTGTAAACTACTTATTTACCGCTCGCCCCAGGCGGTTTTCGACCCTAGCAATTCTTGATTTCAGTTCTCCGGCGTGACCTTTGCGGTAGTCAAGTTTCACGACACATTCCACGCGATCGCAGTCGGTGGTCAATTCTTCCACGCAACGCTTTACCACGTCCAGAACCTGGTCTAAATCGCCTTCGATGGTCGTGCCCATGGCGTGGCATTGATATTCCAGGCCGCTGCGCTCTACGATCTTCAGACATCGCGCCACGTAATCGCCCACGCTTTCGCCCTTGCCCAACGGGAACAAGCTGAATTCGACCAGGACCATGGCAATCATCCTTTGCAACTAGGAATATTCAGATTTTGTGTCAAAATAGTATGTCAAATCTTAAACAGGAGGACAGGCATTCTTGCCTGTCTTTTCGGACCAGACAAGCCAGACAGGAATGTCTGGCCTCCTGATTTATTCGATTCGGGACAGTACAGCGGCGAATCGAGGCCGGATGTTATCATTATGCGCAGGCCGTCCAAAATCCGCGTGCAATAGCGCAGGGCACGGTCGATTTTCTGCGTCTGGGCGGCGTCGGTTTGCTGTTTTATCAACCACTGCTTGGGCGACATTTTAAGAATTCCGCATTTGTAATCATGCTCTTCCTGGCGGAGCGTTCGCTGGCGCCCTTCGGCCGCGGATTTTAAATGCATGAAAAAAGCATTGATCCGCTCGAATGCCTCCTGGTATTTGCCCGACTTAAACTCGTGATCTCTTACAAAACCGATTCCATCGGCGTTGGGCAAAAGACCCGTAAGCTGGGCGGCCGTTTGCAGTTGGGTGAACGAGCCCATGTCGATTATGTGTATGGCGGCATTTTTCCCTTGTTCGATGGGATCATCCACTTCGCCCGCGGATGCGTCTTGCGAGACCTGGAAGGCAGGTTCCGGCTTTGCGCCGGGCTTAGAACTTAGGGAAACAATTGTCTTGGGTTTGTCGGGCTGGAGCCGGGCCATTTTTTCCAGTTGACGGTCAAGGCCGTCAAAACGCTCGAGCACGTCTTTTATCTTTGCCTGCTTGTCGCGGAGTTTTTGGATCTCCTTTTTTCCGCCGCCGGTTTTTTCGGGATCTTGTTTAATGACCTGCAGATGCATGCGGCGGTAAAGCTCTCCTGTTTCCCGCACCAAGCGGAATGTCTCGACGAAATTCCTTTCCTGAAAGGCCTTTTTCGCGTCGTTCAAACCGTTGGCATACTGCACCCCCCTTATTAAAACATAGAGATCATCCATCTCTTGCATGATATCGGCCGGAGATTTGAGCCTCTCCGCCGCAGGCGAAGGCCCTGCTTTGTCTTTTCCTCCTGGATGGAAAAAGGGTATAAATCCCATTTTTCGGTCTTGCGTCAACTATACCGGCTCAAGTCCGGTTTGACATTTTCGGGCGTATCGTCGCTGTCGATGTCGAACCACTCCTTTTTGAACTCGATCCGTGCTCCTTCGCGTGCGGCCATGTTGGTCACAAGCGCGATCACGGCGTCGCCCATGGCGACTTGGGGCGGGCAGCGGGGCAGATTTTCCGGATCGCGGTTGCGCACGCACCAGGCCCAGTGTTCCAATTCTTCGGTGTAACCGCGTTCGGCCGGCAAAGTGCCCAGTGCGCCGATGGCGGCCGATTCGGCATCGCCGGCTTCGTCGAGTAGCAAAACGGGCCGCGGCTTTTTTTGGGGGTCTTTGCTCGTGGCGACTTTGATCTTTTTATCGGTGGCTGAAGTTTTAAAGACCATGGCGTCCTTTTCGGTGTCCAGCAGGAGCGTGCCTTCGGTGCCCAGGACCGTTTCGCCGTATCCGCCGAATCCGTTGCCGTTGATCGAGGCGTATTGCACGCCGATCTTCTTTTTCGCGGCCTGGGGGTCGTTGGCGTCGTAGCCCGGGGCCGGAAACTCGAAAACGCAAAACACGTGATCTTCCACGTCGCGGTCGGGCGGAAAGAGCGGCCGGCTGCTGGAGGCGCACACGTTAAGCGGCATCTGCTTGTGCCCGCCGTGGACCGCGGCGATGAAGATGCTCGCGGCGTCGAGTTGATGGGAGCCCAATTCGGCCATCAATCCGCCGCTGGTTCGATCCCAAAGCCTCCAGCGGATCAACTCCTCGATGGCCGGGCGGTCGTAGATCGCCTTGCCCTCGATGTCTTTCAGTTCCAAGTCTTCGTAACCATACTTTTTTGCATTAATCGCGGCGTCTTCGATCTGGGCTTTGACCTGGGCGACTCTTTCTTCCCAATCCGCCGCGGATTTGTTGTTCTCTTTCTTCAATTGATCGAGTTTTTTCGTCCAATCGCGGAGGTTTTTATCCAGCACGTCGGCCAGCGGATCGTCGGGTTTTGCGGCCTTGGGCATGGGCTGCTGCCAACTGTCGTTGCCCGGCAGATTGCCCCGGTGCCATTGGGCGCGGATGTAGTGCAACTCGCCCAACAAACCCTGGCGGATCATTTCCACCGAATTGTTGTACAAGATGTTGTAATGCCGTTGATGCCCGACGGCCAGCAGCAAGTCGGTTTGCTTGGCTACGCGGGCCATTTCCTTGCACTCGTGGACGCTGTGGCCCATGAGTTTTTCGGTCATCACGTGCAAGCCGGCTTTTAGGGCCGCGATGGCCGCCTTGGCGTGCAGGTGCAAGGGCAAGGCGATTACGACCGCCTCGACGCCGTCCTGCTTGGCGTTTTCGATCAGATCTTCGAAGGCCGAGTAGACTTTGAGATTCTTTCGGGCATCATCCTCCGATTTCCAGTCGTAGACGCTGAGCAAGCCCGGCCGGACTTTGCGGGCGGTTTCGCTGTAATAATCGCCGTGAAACGCCCGCCATACGTTGTAAGGCCGGACGTCGGCAATCGACTTGACCGCGATGAACTTGGGATTGATGGCTCCTATGAGCACGCATCCTTCGTCGCCGGTGCCGATAACGCCTACTCGAAGCGGTTCGCTGAGCGATTTGCCGTAGCCGAAATACAACTCGCCCAGGCCGTTGCCTGACGTCGCGTTGTTATTGATGGTTTTTTTGAGCAAATCGCGGCGGATCGGCTTGCTGCCCACGGCCGCGTTGAAATTCTCCTTGCCGATCGCTCGCTGCTCGGGAGTTAAGTACATTTTAGGGGCTAGGGATTGGGGATTGGGGGCTAGAGATTGAAGATTGCATGCGTTATGCGTACATTTTTTCTATTGCAAATTGACAATTGCAAATTTCAAATTGCAAATTGAACAAAGATGAAGAATTAATATTTTCATAAAACAGAGTTTTTGTATTCTTGTCCAATTTAAAATTTGCAATTTGCAATACAATATTCATCATTCAACATTTATTGTTATCCTTTATATCGGTTCAGGTCCGGGGCGATTCCTTCCGGGGTATCGTCGCTTTCTATGGTGAACCAATCATTTTTGAATTCGATTGGCCGGCCTTCGCGGGCGGACATGTTGGCCGCATGCACGATCACGGCGTCGCACAGGGCCACGGCCGGATAGCATCGCGGTTTATTTTCCTGGGCTGGATTGCGGATGCACCATGCCCAGTGTTCGATTTCTTCTTTATACCCGCGATAGGCATCGGGATCGGCCGCCGATTTTGATGCCTCCACGTCCGCGTAACCGCTGGCCTGGGTATCCAGGACCGCGGGCTTGCCGGCGGAAATGGAAATTTTGCCGGCTGCCGCCGGGTCGGGAACGATGCTTAAGGCCCATTCGCGTTCCAAAAGCAGGGTTCGCTTGGTGCCGTAGACGATCTCGCCGTACCCGCCAAAGTCGTTGCCGTTGACTGCGGCGTATTGCACGCCGATTTTCTTTAGGTTCTTCAAGGGATCTTTGGCATCGTATCCCGGGGCCGGGTATTCCACGATGCAGTAAACATGGTCGTCCGCTTCACGGTCGGGCGGAAACAGGGGCCGGCCGGCCGAGGCGACTATGGTTAGCGGAATTTGTTTTTTCCCGCCATGCGCGGCAGCGACGTACAAACCGGCCGCGTCGAGTTGATGGCCGCCTAATTCGCCCATCAAGCCCGCCCCGGTCCGGTCCCACAAACGCCAGCGAATCAACTCTTCGATGGGCGGCGCTTCGTATATGACCTTGCCGGAGGCGTCCTTGATCTGGTGACTTTGATAACCGAACTTTTCCGCATCGACCGTCTTATCGGCGATTTGGGCCTTGAGTTGATCGACTCTGGCCTGCCACACGTCGATATCCCGGCCCTCGGCCTTATCCAGTTCTTTCTGCCAGGTCTTCAGTTTTTTTACCAGTTCTTCGCTCTGCGGATCTTTGGGTTTTACGCCGGGCGGAAGAGGCGGCTGCCAGGTGTCGTTGCCCGGCATATTGTCCCTATGCCATTGCGCGCGAATATAATGTACCTGGCCCAACAGTCCCTGCCTGATCGATTCCTGGGCGTTGGCGTACAAGATGTTGTAGTGCCGCTGATGCCCGACTGCCAGGAGCAAACCGGTTTGCTTTGCCGCCCGGGCCATTTCCTTGCACTCGTGGACGCTGTGGGCCATGAGTTTTTCGGTAAACACGTGCAAACCCGCGCTGATTGCGGAAATAGCCGCCTCGGCGTGGAGGTGCAAGGGCAAGGCGATGATTACGCCTTCCAAGCCGTCGGCCTTGGCGTTTGCGATCAACTCGGGATAAGTGCCGTAGACCTTGACGTGCTTGCGGGCTTCGTTTTCGTTATTCCAGCGGTACTTGGCCACAAGTCCCGGTTTGAGTTTCATTGCGTAATCGGAGTAATGATCGCCTTTAAAAGCCCGATGGATGCTGTAAGGCCGGATGTCGGCGATTGATTTCACCTCGATAAAGGCGGGATTGAGCGCGCCGAGGAGCACGCCGCATTGGTCGCCCACGCCGATCACGCCAACCCTGACCGGTGAGCCGAGGGCCTTGTCGTAACCGAAATAAAAGGCCCCCAATCCCCCGCCCACGACCACGCCCGCGGCTAATGTGCCCTTGAGAAAATCGCGGCGGCTGAAATCGCCGGCGACCGGTCTTTGACCTTGCGGCACGGTTGTTTTATTTGGAGGAAGCTTGGGCGTCATATTTATGTCTTTTTACAAAACGGTTTTACAAACATGCGATGCACGAAAAAGTCAAGTCCGCCCCAGCGCCCGGCGGCCGAGGAGGCGATCACCAGCAGGGCGACCATCTCGATAAAGTCCTTGTTTATTAATAGTGCGTGACCGAGGATGTCTGGATCGGGCGGATAAATCGTGGGCCAGGCGGGTTGGGTCATGACCACGAAGCACATAAAGGCCGCGCCGCCTAAGGCCGCCAACCGGGTGAACAAGCCGAGGACCAGGCACAATCCGATTGCGGTCAGCCCGTATGTGACCGCGAAGTTGATCTGTTCCATGCGGTCCCACTGCCAGATTTTCCAATTACCCGGCATGGATGCTATTTTTTCCCGCTGCTTGTCATCCATCAGTTCGTATAAGACTTTTTTATACGACGCTTCCCGGCCTTCGATTTCCATTATCCACGCGTTGGCTTCGCCGCGTAATTCCATCATCCGGTTCCAGCGGCGCTGCTTTTGAAAAGGGGCGTCCTGCTGGGCCTCCGCACTTTTTTCGAACCGGTCCAGGGCTGCGAAATAGGCCTCGATGCGATCTAAATTGGCGGCGAAATAGGCCTCCAGCGATTTTTTAAATTCGATATACTTTTTTTCGGAGTCGGTTTCGAATTGTTGATGGGCGGCCGTGGCAGCCTGATCGGTTACGTCCCGCGGCTTAAGATAATCCACCAGGTTCTGACGGTAATCGTTCCACCGCGCGGCGATGGGGTCGGAGTCGATCCGTTTTTTCCCGTTTTCATCGGTAACAACACGCAGGCGCTGGCGGCCGTTGATGTCGGGAATCAGGGCGTAAAAAAATCCAGCCAAAGGCCCCTTGGCTTGACTTAAAAATGGCTCGGCCGTGAACTGATCGCGGTGTTCGATCTTCCACACGCCTTCGTAAAGAAAATGACAACCCAGGCACAACCGCAGCACTACCAACGTCAAAACCGCCGGCAGGCATATGGAAAATTTATTGTCACATTTGTTTTCGTTCAGGATACACCTCCTTTGCCCGGCCGGTCGCAACCAAATTTATTGCAAATTGCAAATTTAACTGGGTAGCACCGGTTCTTGAACCGGTGCGACGAAGTCGCAAGAGGTTTTGGCAAGGTTTTATGATCTCCTCTTGCGGCACAGCCGCCCAGGTTCAAGAACCTGGGCTACCCTTCAAAAACCAAAGCCATAAAGTTGCACTGGAACTTGTATTTTATCCGCTAAAACATTACTCTGCCAGGATATAAGATTAGAATCCAACCCCACCACCGGTACTGGGGGTTTCTATGTTGGGGCAGCAGTTTAACTGCTGCCCCAACATAGTTGTTAAAATCAATGGTACATCTGACTCCATCGGGGATAAATTTTGCCATGCGCATCGTACTTTGCTATCCAGTCGAAGCGAAACACATCGCACAAATTGCCGCGGCCATGCCGGGGGCCGAGATCGTCGACGCCGGGCAGGAGCACGTCGCCGAGCAACTTTTTACGGCCGATATTTTCTGCGGTCACGCCAAAGTACCCGTCGATTGGGACGGCGTGGTCCGCCAAGGCCGGTTGCGATGGATTCAATCGTCGGCCGCCGGCATGGACCATTGTCTGGTGCCGTCGGTCATCGCGTCGGACATCGTTGTCACGAGCGCGTCGGGCGTGTTGGCCGACCAGGTCGCCGAACATACCATCGCCCTGATTACGGCCTGGACCCGGAGTTTGCCCGTGTACTTTCGGGCGCAGCAGAAAAAGGAATTCATCCGCCGGCCCACCCGCGATTTGACCCGCGGCACGGTGGGTATTGTGGGCCTTGGCGGCAACGGCCGGCGGTTGGTCGAGTTGCTCATGCCGTTTCAGACTAGAATTCTGGCCACAGATATGTTCCCCATCGACAAGCCCGAGGGGGTCGAAATGCTTTGGCCGTCCGACCGCCTGGACGATCTGCTGCCCCAGGTCGATTTCCTGATTTTATCCTTGCCGCTATATGCCGAGACAAAAAACTATATCGACTCCGCAGCCCTTGCAAAGATGAAGCCAAAAGCGCTGCTTGTTAATATGGCTCGGGGACCGATAGTGGTTCACGACGACCTAGTGGCGGCCTTGGAAAGCGGCCGTCTGGCCGGGGCGGTGATGGACGTTACCGAACCGGAACCGCTTCCCATGGCCAGCAAGCTTTGGGACATGCCCAACGTCATCATCACCCCGCACGTAGGCGGTCAGGCGGCATGGCGGATCGATACCATGACCGACCTATTTTGCCAAAATCTACATCTTTGGCAAACCGGCCAACCACTAATTAATTACCTATCCGACAAACACTTAGGATTCCCCATTCGCGGCGGAGATTATCCAATTTGGAGGTAAAAGTTCAACGGGCTCGCATCATTGGCGGGCAATTATGATAATTGCGTTAACAGGACAAATTCGATTTCTTTATCCCCCACTTGAGTCGATCCTATACCCCAAAATTGTCGTAATTGGCCAAATATTCCTCTAGACGAACGGGTACTTGAAAAGTTAAAATGGGGTGAGTTTACATGGCCAGTTTTCTCTCCTGTAAAAGTGAGTTTGGACGTTCAATCTCGCTTCCGGCGGAGTGGGTATAGGCTCGGATGCCTGACAAAACCCGTTCCGCCTGCTAATTTCAGTTTTTCAACTTAAGGTGTCTCATGTGCAGCACGACGTTCCTCGAGGGAAGCGCCACCAGGACTTGGGGAGGGCATCAGGTTAAACGATGTCCCGATGAACTATTACTCCGCTACCGCGGCATCTTGGATGAACAACGCCTTAGTTGGACCCAGCATCATCGGTTGATGAAATTATTGGGGTCCGGAGGACAGGGGGTTGTTTACCTGACCGAGCGCCGCGGCACCGACGGTTTTACGCTGCCGGTGGCGCTGAAAGTTTTTTCGCCCGAACGTTACGAAGACGAACGCGCTTACGACGAGGCCATGGGCCGGATGGCCCAGGTCGCGGGCCGCGTTTCCCAAATCCAACAGGACAACCTGCTGGACGTGCATAACTGGGTCGAGCGCGACCGCATTCGCATGATGGAAATGGAATGGGTCGATGGTTTCGACCTTGCCCGGCTCTTGACCCGCAAGATGCTGGAACTGATTCATAACAGGGTGAGCAACAAGCGCTGGGATTACGTCAACCAGGTGATAGTCACCGAGGGGCCGATCCAGCCCAGGCTAAAGCCGGGCATAGCCATGGCCGTGGTCCGCGATTGCCTGGCGGCCCTGGCCGCGCTGCACCGGGAAAATATCGTGCACGGCGATCTGAAACCCTCGAACATCATGCTCAAGCGCACCGGCAACGCCAAAATGGTGGACCTCGGCTCGGCAATCGACCTGGATCAAAAGCCCTCGCGCCGCACCTGCACGCCCACTTATGCCGCTCCCGAGGTCCTCGAAGGCGGCGATTGCACCCCGCGGAGCGACCTGGCCAGCCTGGGCTACGTGCTGATTGAAATGCTGTCCGGGGCGCCCACTTTCTCGGGACTGACGAATTTCCGCGACCTGTTGGAGGCCAAGCGTTTCCTCGCCCAGCGCCTGCCGCACATCCTGCCCGAAGAAATCGTGCGCAACGATCTGTTGATGAATTTCTGCCGCGGGCTGGTAGCGCCCGATCCCATGCGGCGCTTCCCCAGCGCCGAGGCGGCCGATTTGGTGAAGGAAGGAGCCGCCAGTTTCCACAGGCAGCTCATCAAGGTCGATTTGGCCAGCGAGTACGATAATGAAATTCGCCTGTGGTTGGAAGAGATTAAAGAACTGGATTAGTGCATATCGCATGGACGTGAAGTGTGCAACCGTCCCGATTTTCCGGGTTAGTTAAGCGGAAAAATACTGCACGTAAATTCGATATGCTTCAGTCTTTCGTTTAGAGTGTAAGTTGCGCGAGCGCAAATCGTAATCCGGATAATTAAAGTTGCGACCTCTACGGTTCGAGTGTTTCAGATTTTTTAAATAGATTGCTGGCAATATTAGCCATTTTCCGCAGGGCGCGAGAGCGGCGGCTGTTTGGGGGAGCAAGCAAAACGCGGATTTTTCTAAACAATAAGGCAAGCTTCCAAGATTTGCTGCTTGTTATTCCGGCTACTTGGGTTGATAGCGTTTGCACCTGGGTTGTGAGCGTCTGAATTAATTGCTCACGTTCCGCCACATGGGCTTGGGCCTTAGTCAATAATGCTCTATGCCGTTGGCTCTGCAGCAACAATTGATTGATGATTAGTTGTTCGTTATTGGTTGCCGCGGAAAGTCGTGCATTGCCATCCCCGCTAATTGCGGCAAATAATTGTTTTAAGCAATCCAAATTTGTCATTCTTGCCGATCTATCTTCTTCAGTCATTAGTTCGATGACAAGATCGAATTTCGGGTGCTTGTGCCGGTTGATGGAGTCAAGTATTTTACCCATTGAATAAATATCATTGTGCAAACCGTCGAGCGGCCTGCCATCCGCATTTAAGGTAGTTGGGGTAAAAAAAGCGTTATTTTTGGATATCGCCCATCCAAAATCTATTAGAACAGGCTTTTTA
>JBEKZY010000102.1:0-15035 GCA_049509395.1 Thermoguttaceae bacterium
AATTTTTATGCCAGCAAGTTGGAGCGACAGTTTAACTGTCGCTCAAACATTGTTTTATTCTAGACCAAACCTTTGCGCACGGCCCAGACTGCGGCCTGGGTGCGGTCGCTGACGGCGATCTTGCGCAGTATGTTTTGCACGTGTTCCTTGACTGTTTCCACGCTGATTTCCAGGGATTTGCCGATCTCCTTGTTGCTTAACCCCAGGGCCACGTGGCGCAGGACTTGGGTCTCGCGCTGGGTCAAGGGCACGTCGTCGTCGTCGATGACCTGGCGGACTTTCATGGCCGCGGCGATGCGTTTCATTTCGCCGCTGCGGCTGGGCGATTCGCCGGCCGCCGCCGCCACGATGGTGGCGATTATATCTTCCCGCGGCGAACCCTTGAGCACGTAGTCGCATGCGCCCAGGGCCACCGCCCTAGCAATGTAGGTGGGGTTGTCGTAGGTCGACAACATCACCACGCGGCTCTCGGGAATTTTTGCGCGAAGTTTTTCCAAAGTCGACAAGCCGTCGCCGTCAGGCATGCGGATATCGAGCAAAACAACATCCGGCTTTTCCTTCAATGCGGCCTTAATGACGTCTTTGCCATTGGCCGCCTCGGCAACGATTTGAATGTCGGTCCCAGCCAGCAAGCAAGCCAGGCCGGTGCGAATGACTTCATGGTCATCGCAAATTAATAGACGAATAGGCATCTTAAGCCTCCCTTAAAATTTTTTCGACCGCAAAACGGTCCCAATAAAAAAAGCTCATTACGTTTTTGTGATAGAAAGAGAGGAAAAGTGATTCCTCTCGCGTTTCTTAATATTCACTTATTTTTTACGTTTAAAATCCAAAGACCCAAAAATGGCTTCCCTCAAATGTCGGTCGCTTAAAAAGGGGGATACTCTATCCTAGTACACTATCGAGCAGCATGTAATCCCCCAATAAAACGATATAATCCCCCCGACTCAGCGGGATAAATGCGGATTCGAGGGCCAATTCGAGGGGAGAAAATATAGCAGCTAAACAATGATGTATTAGGGCATTTTACGAATAAATTCCCTTAAAAATAGGGGGTAATCGGGGCATTCCTGTCCAATTCATTACCCAATTCTAATTGTTATTAACCGAAAAAACGCACCTAGTTCCCGCTGAATATTTATTAACCGGCAAAAAAACCTGTTTATCTGGATTTCTGTTTTGACATAAGTCGCCCCGTAACGTAGATATTTTGCATCAACCTTTGATAAGGGATCGGGTGATAATATGAAACAACAAGGCACAATATTGCTTGTGGACGACGACCGCCAGGTTCTGGCCTCGATGGCCGATTGGCTTCGCGATCAGGGTTATCCGACCGATACCGCTTCAACTTTGTCCGAAGCGACGGCCGCCGTGACTCGCAAAACATACGATCTGATTCTGGCCGACATCCGTCTGGGAAATGAAGACGGTTTCGATCTGTTGACTTATTGCCGCAAGAATTACCCGGGCATCGCGGTAATAATGATCACGGGCTACGGCACCGTGGAAACGGCCGTGGAAGCAGTTCGTCAAGGGGCTTTCGATTTTCTCACCAAGCCGCTTATCGACGAAGAACTGATGTTGGCCGTCGAGCGGGCGTTCAATCAGAAAAAAGTGATCGAAGAAAACAAGACGCTCAAGGCCCAACTCGATATGCGTTACGGCATGGAAAACATCGTCGGCCGCGATCACCGCATGACAAAGGTCTTCGACGTAATCGACGCCGTGGCCGACACCCGCGCCACAGTGCTTATTACCGGCGAGAGCGGGACGGGCAAATCGCTTATCGCCCGGGCCATTCACCGCCGCAGCAGCCGGCGCGACAAGCCGTTTGTCGAAGTGGCTTGCGGCAGCCTGCCTGAAACGCTGCTGGAAAGCGAACTGTTCGGTCACGTGGCCGGCGCTTTTACGGGCGCGGCCGGGGATAAGATGGGCAAGTTCATGCTGGCCAACGAGGGCACGGTTTTCCTGGATGAAATCGCCACCGCCTCGCCAGGCATGCAGGTGAAATTGCTGCGCGTGCTTCAGGACCTGGAGTTCGAACAGGTGGGCGGAAACAAGACGTTCAAGATCGACACTCGCATCATACTTGCCACCAACGAAGACTTAAGCAAGGCTGTGGCCGAGGGCCGGTTCCGCCAGGATCTTTTCTATCGCATCAACGTTATCAACATCGAATTGCCCCCCATCCGCGAACGGATTTCCGACATCCCTATTCTGGCCGAACACTTTTTGGCCCGGGTGTGCGAAGACTCGGGCAAAAAAGTGCTGGGCTTTACCGAGGAGGCCATGCAGGCCTTGCAGCGCTACCGCTGGCCGGGCAACGTGCGGGAAATGCAAAATGTCATCGAACGGGCCGTGCTGCTAGGCAAGGGCAACATGATCGGCATGGAAGACCTGCCCGCGGGCGTCAGCGCAGGCGGCGGCGTGACGGTCGAGCCTTTGGGCAGCCGTTCGCTCAAGCAAGTCATGGAAGGCCCCGAGCGGCAAATCATTCTCGAAGTGCTGGAATCGAATAATTGGAACCGCCAAATCACCGCCGAAGCCCTGGGCATAAACCGCACCACACTCTACAAGAAGATGAAACGCTTAGGGCTGGAAGAACTTGCCGTATCGATGGGCCGGTAAAAATCTATTCAAAAAACAAATGTCATCATGACTTCGGCGAACTCAGTCGAGCCGCGTGTGGCGAAGGATCTTCCCGCCCATGACATTTGGCCCACAATCGACATCATGCCGAGCAGGAATCTTTTTTTCACTCGGAATGACGTCGGGTAGACAGATTAATCTGACTTATATATAGTGGCGATATGATTACAACCATTCATGAAATCACGGATTTTCTCGAGCAATTCGCTCCCGCGCATCTTGCCGAGGAGTGGGACAACGTGGGGTTGCTGGTGGGCGATGGGCGGCGGGAAGCGCGGAAGGTGATGACTTGCTTGAGCATTACGCCGGCCAGTGCGGCGGAGGCCATCGAGGAGAAGGCCGATCTGATCGTTACTCATCATCCGTTGCCGTTTACAGCGATGAAGCGATTGACCACCGACACGACGCCCGGGCAATTGCTTTGGGATTTAATCGCCCAACGGATTTCGATTTACAGTCCGCACACGGCCTTCGATTCGGCGCGGGAAGGGATTAATCAACGCTTGGCCGTCGGATTGGGTTTGCGCGGCATACAGCCGCTTGTGCCGGTCGAGGAAGGTCTAGGCGCGGGCCGTTGGGGATGGCTGGAAGAACCGCTGACGCTCGCTCAACTATGTGAGCGGTTAAAAATGTTTTTACACATCGATCGCCTGCAAGTAGTCGGCGATCCGGCAAGATCGATCCGCACCGTGGCAGTGGCCTGCGGGGCGGCCGATGAATTGCTGGCCGCCGCACAAGCCAACGGTTGCGACTCGATGGTCATTGGCGAAGCGCGGTTTCACACTTGTCTGGAGGCCGAGGCAAGCGGGATCGCCATGCTTTTGCCCGGGCATTTTGCCAGCGAACGCTTTGCCGTGGAATGTCTGGCCGAAGTTCTCTCGAAACAATTTCCCCAATTAAAGGTCTGGCCCAGCTGCCGCGAACGCAATCCCTTGCAGTGGATGTAAAGATAAATGGGCGAAAAAGGATGAAGGATGAGGGACGAAGGATGAATAACAAAGGCAAAGGGCGCACAATGGACAGGAGAACGCAGAACTTGACATATAAAATATATACCGATATATGTAAATTATGAACTGATTGCTGTTAGATGATAACCGGCCGCTTTTTTGTCAATCGAACTTTATCATTCTTTCGTCATTTGGCCTTTGTCATTCGTCATTTATTTTCATCCTTCATCCCTCATCTTTCATCCTTTCCCTACGCACTTCCCAACTTCCTGTTCACCGCATAAAATTGCAGTATGGATGACCGTACGCTAACCGCTTTACCGGTGTATAACGAAGCGGCCAATCTGCCGGGAGTATTGGCCGGGACGCTGTCATACAGCAAAGAAGTGCTGGTCGTTGACGACGGCTCGACCGACGGGACTTCGGAACTGTTGGCGGCCCGGGACGACATTTACTTGATCGCCCATGAGCGCAACCTGGGCTATGGGGCGGCCCTGCACTCGGCCTTTGCATATGCAATTCGTGAGGGTTATGACGTGCTGGTTACGATCGACTGCGACGGCCAGCACCAACCGCAGTTGATTCCGCGATTCGTGGAGGTTTCGCATTCGGCTGACATTGTATCGGGCAGCCGGTACTTGCGGCGTTTTCCCGGCGACAGCGATCCGCCGGAAGCCCGCAAACGCATCAACATGATTTTGACCGAGGAAATAAATCGCCGCATGGGACTTAACATCACCGACGCCTTTTGCGGGTTCAAGGCTTATCGCACCTCGGCCTTGGCCAAAATGTCGCTTACCGAAACCGGCTACGCCATGCCCTTGGAACTCTGGGCGCAGGCCTATCGGCTGGGCCTGAAAATCGTGGAGGTGGCGGTGCCCATGATTTATCTGGATGAAAAGCGGTCCTTTGGCGGGGCGCTGGATCAATCCGAGGTCCGGCTGGTCGTTTATCGCCGGGTGTTGGAAGACAGTTTAAAGGCCACGGCAAATTCGCCGGTTGTATGATTTCTGATAAAGCACAAAAACATTTTCGAAGGCTTAACGCACCGCGGGAAAACCGGGCGGTGGTGGTCCACCCTGCCTGGGACAGGGTGACCGATCTGATCCAGGAGAATCTTTCCCTGCAATTGCAGGCGGATTATGATTTTCAGGGTCGCCGGCTGTCGGTCCTTTGCCGGCAGGCAAGGCGGGAATTACTCGATGCCGCGCGGCGCTGGACGGCGGCTTATCACGATGTCGGCCCAACGCCGGGCGATTCCCAGGACTTGATTTTTCTGGCCGGTCATCAGCCGCAGATCTTTCATCCCGGCGTGTGGCTGAAGAATTTCGCGCTGGGACGCCTGGCCGAAAAACACCATGCCATCGCGATTAACTTGATCGTCGATAGCGATGCCATCTCGGCCACGTCGCTGCGCGTGCCGGGCGGATCGGCCGATAATCCCACGGCCGCGCAGGTTGCCTTTGACCGGCCGGACCCGGCGATACCTTATGAAGAACGCCGCATCGAAGACCGGGCGTTGTTCGATTCGTTCGGCCAGCGCGTACGGGAGCAGATGGCCCAATTGATTCCGCATCCTTTGATGGAAGAATTTTGGCCCCTGGCGATTCTGCAATCGCAAGAGACCGACCGGCTGGGGGCGGGCATTGCCCGGGCAAGACATCTTATCGAAGCACAGTGGGGACTGACCACGCTCGAGATTCCGCAAAGTTGGGTCTGCGATTTGGATTCATTTCATTGGCTGGCGGCCCATTTGTTGGCGCGGATGGGCGAATTTTCGGCCGTGTACAACGAGGCGGTGCGAGAGTATCGCCGCTTGTACCGCATTCGCAGCGCGTCGCATCCAGTGCCCGATCTGGCGGTCGAGGGCGAGTGGCAGGAGGCGCCGTTTTGGATCTGGTCGCAAGCAAATCCGCGGCGCAGGCGGCTATTCGCCCGGCATAGCGGCCATGAAGTGCTTATTACAGACAGGCAGGACATAAACGCACGATTAACGCTTAGCCGCCAGCGCGATGCCTCGCGGGCGGTCGAGCAGTTGGCGGAATTGGCCCGTAGCGGCGTGAAAATTCGTTCCCGGGCCCTTGTCACCACGCTGTGGGCCAGAATGGTATTGGGCGATTTGTTTATACACGGCATCGGCGGCGGAAATTACGACCTGGTGACCGATCGCATCATGGAGCGATTTTTCGGGCGACAACCGCCCGGTTTTATGATCCTTTCCGCCACTTTGCATCTGCCGATTAATCAGTCCCCTCTCCCTTTGGGAGAGGGTCAGGGTGAGGGCGGTGCAATCACAAGAGATCCCTCGACAATCGACCGCCAATTGCGCGAACTGACTTATCACCCGGAGCGATTTCTAAACGGTGTTTTCCCGCAATCGCAGGACATGCCAGGCAAAGTGCGATCACTAGTCAAATCCAAACAGAAATGGATCGATGGGCCTCAAACTATCGAAAACACCAAAACTCGTTGCCGTGCTATCCGGGGCATCAACGAGTCCTTGCAACCTTGGTTGGAAAATCCGCGCCGGCAGTTGCTCGAAAGCAGAGAGAAAGCCGCCAAGCAAGAACAAGCCGAGCGAATTCTTTCCTGGCGGGAATACGGATTTTGCCTGTATCCGGAAGAAACTTTGCGTGAATTTTTGGATGCGCTGTTGCCGCGGTAAACTCAGTGCATGGCGAAACCGCAATCGGTTTGGGATGGAAAAAGAGCTGCGTTTTCCTTTTCTTCCCCCTATTTCGTCTTCACGCGAATGATAGTTAGCGAGTACGGCGGGGCGTTGTACGTGAACGACTTGCCGACCGTGATCGACGATGTTTCCGGCAAGACCGTGCGAGGATTCGCAAAGGTGTCGGTCGCGTTCGGATCGCCCGTAAATACGATCTTCGTCGCCTGGGGATTCAGTTGCGGCAAATCCAATTCGACTTGCACGGCCGCGCGAATGGGCGATACGTTGACGATCTTGACGATTGTGTCTCCGCTCGCTTTGTCCTTGACGGTCGAGGCCGCGAAACATTCACTGGGCGGGTCAACGATGTCATGAATCAACACGTTGTCGAGGAAGCATTTAAACCGCTTGCCGTCCACTTCCACGCGGATCGAATACCAACGGTCATTTTCGATCTTGCCGGGGGCATCCTGGCCGATAACGCCCCTGGCGGCGGGGCCTTGGTTTTTCTCAATGGCGTGTCTGGTGTTGCCCCAGCCTCCGATGTTCCACCAAAAATCGTTGCCGCCGGTGGCGGGACCGAATCCGATGAGGAATCCCTCGCTACCGCCGGTCTTCCTGGCCTTTAACGTTAACACGTACTTTTGCGAATCGAACGCCTTTAAGCAGCGGGAGATGGCCGGCTGGGCATTCGACGTTTGACGATACACACCGTCGGCGGCCTCCCATTTTCCGGCACTGGCCGTCCAGTTCTTCGCATTTTCCAGCAGCGGCTCGCTTAATAATGTCTCGGAACCGTCGGTCACTTTCACGTCTTTGAACTCGGATTGGGTATTCCATGTCCCCAGATAAACGCCGTTTTTCACCGCGGCAATTTCGGGCGCCGCATACGAAACGTCGGTGGAAAGGCAGGTATCACCCGAATTGAGGCTAAACAATTGCTGCACGTAGTAATTCACCGTCGGAACGACCGCCGCGTTGTTGAAATAAATCAGGTCCGGATTCCATTGCGTATGGCGGTCGCGGCCCAAAAGCGGCGCGTAGGACGCCAAATGCACCACGTCGCCATTGCGTTCCAAACTGGTCATGTAGGCGGCCTCGGCCAGGGCGTTATCGAGTTTGCTTCCCCACGAGGCATATTCACCCACATAAACCTTCGAGCGGCTGCGGTCGTACGAATCGTAGCGCTTCAAATTGCCGAGAAACCAAGCGGGCGTTTGATAGTAATGTTCGTCGACTATTGGGATGCCGAGTTGGTTGGCGAATTTCCAACCCTCGTCGAAATCATAGCCCGAGGGTGACGGGCCGACAGTGCCGACGACTGTGATTTCCGGATGTTTCGCATTGACGGCCTTGAAGATCATCTCGAATCGTTCGCGGAATACGGGCGTCTGCGCATCTTCATTGCCGATGCCGAAATATTTCAAATTAAACGGCTTGGGATGGCCGGCGGCGGCGCGTTTTGCGCCCCAGGCGGATGTTTCCGGCCCGTTGGCCCATTCTATAAGGTCCAAAACGTCCTGAACATATGCGGGCATGTCGGCCATGGGGATGCCATGTTGCCCGCCGGGCGAATTCTGGCAGCAGACTCCCGCGGCAAGAACCGGCAACGGCGTAGCTCCGATGTCTTCGCAAAATTGGAAATATTCAAAGTACCCCAGGCCGACCGACTGGTGATAATGCCAAATATTAAATTGCTCTTTGCGCTCTTCGATCGGCCCAATCGTGTCCTTCCAGCGATAAATGTTCGCCAGGCCGTAGCCATGCGCCAGGCAGCCGCCGGGAAAACGAACGAACTTCGGCTTCAAGTCGGCAATGACTTGCGCCAAGTCGGCGCGCAGTCCGTTCGGGTGATTCTTGAATGTTTTTTGCGGGAAAAGCGAAATCACGTCGAAATGGAACGATCCCGCGCCCGTCGTCAAAACGACCAGTCTTGCGTCGGCGTCCGAGACCTTGGCTTCAATCGCGGCGGAATATTTTTGCCATTTGTCGGATATTGAAGAAAACGTCGCTTCGCCGATGGCGTCGCCGGATTTATTTTCGATCCGCACAACGACCGGAGCGGGCGAGCCGGCCGTTTGGCGTGCAAAGAGCGAAACGTCGTATTTATCGCCCGCTTTTATGGGAAAACCGTCAAAGCCTAAGTTCATCAGCCCTACGCCATCGCCGCTACTTTCTACAGTCAAAACGGCATAATGCGGATTGTTGGCGTTAATCGGGTCGGCCGTTTCGACGGCAATCTTCCCTTTGCCGTCGCCGCGAGTAACAAGCGTCCACGAGGTCAAGGAGTTCCAATCCCTGTTATCGGCGGCGGAATACTCGAACGAACGGTTTTGCACCAGTTCGGCGTACAACCCGCCGTCGGCGGCGTAGTTGATGTCTTCGAAAAAAATGCCGAACAAATCCGGGCTGATGTCTTTGCCCGGCTGCGAACCGTGGATTTTGACAACGGCCTTCGTAGCGGGCGAATCCGTTTGCCCCGGCGCGCCGGCGGCGTTTGCCACCCGGGCCGAAACAAGCGTAAACGTTGCGGCGATTGCAATCACAACTAAGGTGGAGATTCGTTTATTCATGGTTTTTGTTCTGATAAGGAGGAAACCTGCGTCCTGTTGGGAGACGTGACTATTTTTCCTTAACTGCGGCAATCACATTTTCGACGGTGAAGCCGAAATGTTTCAATACCACGCTGACCGGGGCCGATGCGCCGTAGCCGCACATGCCGATGAACTTTCCACATCGGCCGATGTATTTTTCCCAGCCTTGTTTCACTCCGGCTTCGACGGCCACGCGCCGGGTTATGTCGGGCGGAAGCACGGCGTCGCGATACTCGGCCGGCTGCTCGTCGAACAGCCGCCAACTCGGCAGGCTGACCACGCGGGCTTGGATCCCTTCGGCAACGAGCTTTTCGTAAGCGCCGACGCACAGCGAGACTTCGCTGCCCGTGCCGATAAGTATCACTTCGGGCTTGCCGCTTGGGGCGTCGGCCAGGATGTAACCGCCGCGCTTAAGTTCCGAGGCCGGGGCGTATTTCGTGCGGTCGAGCGTGGGCAGATTCTGCCGCGTTAAGACCAAGGCCGCGGGCCGGTCCTTTTGTTGCATCACTACTTTGTAGGCCTCGGCAACCTCGTTGGCGTCGCAGGGGCGGATCACCAGCAAATTCGGTATGGCCCGAAGGGCCGCAAGTTGTTCGACCGGTTCGTGAGTAGGGCCGTCTTCGCCCACGCCGATGGAATCGTGGGTGAAGACATAAAACACGGGCAGTTTCATGATCGCCGCCAGGCGAATGGGCGGGCGCATGTAGTCGGAAAAGATGAAGAATGTGGCGCCAAAGGCCTTCAATCCGCACAACACCAAGCCGTTGCAGATCGAGCCCATGACGTGTTCGCGAATGCCGAAATGAAAATTCCGCCCGGCATAGTTGCCGGCGGAAAAATCGCCCGTTCCCTCGAAGGTCAGCAGCGTATTGGTCGAGGGGGCCAGGTCGGCCGATCCGCCTAAAAGCCAAGGCACGCGCTTGGCGATCTGGTTAAGCACTTTGCCCGACGAAACTCGGCTGGCCATGCCCTTGGCATCGGCTGGAAATGGTTGCATTTCGGCGTTCCAATCGCCGGGCAGTTCGCGATGGGCGATCAATTGCAAGTCGGCGGCCTGTTGGGAATACTTTTTTTGATATTCGGCGAACAAAGACGCCCACCGGCGATGCAGTTTTTCGCCTCGGTCGCCGATGCCGGCGCGGAAATGATCGCGGACATCCGGCGGAACCAAAAAAAACTCGTTTTCCGGCCAGCCGTAGGCGGCCTTGGTCAAGCGGACTTCATCTTCGCCCAGCGGAGCGCCGTGTGCGCCGTGTGTATTGGCCTTGTTGGGCGATCCGAAGGCTATTATGCTGCGGACGATAATCAAAGTGGGTCGATCTTGAGTTTCCTGGAAGATTTTGATTGCCTTCCTGAGGCTGTCCAGATCGTTCATGTCCGCGACTTTAACGACGTTCCATCCATAACCCTTGAAACGTTCGGCCACGTCTTCGCTGAATGCCAGTGATGTATGACCTTCGATGGTGATCGAGTTATCGTCGTAAATCCAGCACAGGTTCGAGAGGCGCAAATGCCCGGCAATTGACGCGGCCTCGCCGCCTACGCCTTCCATCAAGTCGCCATCGCTGCAAAGGGCGTAGACGTTGAAGTTGAACAACTCAAAACCTGGTTGATTGTATCGGGCGGCCAACCACCGCGAAGCAATGGCCATGCCCACGCTGTTGCCGATGCCCTGGCCTAACGGCCCGGTGGTGGTTTCCACGCCGGAAGTGTGGCCGTATTCGGGATGGCCGGGACAGCGGCTGTTCAATTGCCGGAATTTTTTGATTTCTTCCAATGGCACGGCGAGTTCTTCCAAAGGCCGGCCGTTTGCATCCAACTGCTTCACGCCGGCCAAGTGCAAAACCGAATATAAAAGCATCGAGGCATGGCCGCAGGAAAGTACAAAGCGATCGCGGTTGGGCCAGGCGGGCTGAGCCGGGTCGTAACGCATCACCTCGTTGAAAAGCACGTATGCAACAGGGGCTAACGCCATGGGCGTACCTGGATGTCCACTTTTGGCGGCTTGAACGGCATCCATCGAGAGGGTACGGATTGTATTAATCGAGAGTTGTTCAATTTTGTCTGATTTATTTGACATAAATATCCAATCCAGGGTACAATAAAAAGAAATGGATTCGCCATCTTATCTTTAGTTGACGAACATGAAAGATTAATCAGTTTAGGAAAGGAATACAGGTTCGTCAACGATATCTTGTTCCTGGAATGAAAGTACAACAACAAGAAAACGATAGACAACAAGATTAGGCATGATAAACTTAAGAAAAAGGGGTATTCACCCCGATTTGAATAGGGAATCTATGGCATATATATATTTTTTAAAAACCATGGTATATTTGACTTATTAAGGAACAGTTGTAAGAAAATAACGCTGACTTGCTTAATTATGCGACTCCTCTTGGTCTAAAAGGGATTCCCTGCCCCATCCCTTCAGGGGGGGTCGCACCTTTTTCTTGATATATATTTGGGTATGGAAACAAATTCCAATCACTGGGGCGAATTCTTTTTACGCTGGCCGGCCGATCTGCCGCGGCGTGGAATATTAGTCACCGCTTTTAACGAGCAAATATCGTTTTCTAATTTTTGGACTAGCGGAAATTTTCTTCTTTTAGAGCGGCAAACGCCCGATTCGCTGGGGGCTCGCTCCGTTGTGGTGCCTTATAATCAGATCCTTGCTTTAAAGATCGTTGACGTTGTGAAGGCGAAGCAATTTAAGGCTGTGGGATTTGAAGGGGTGTCCTCAAAGTCTTAAATCTCGGAAAAGGGCAAGAACCTGAGTTTAGACTATAAGACTTGGGTAATTCTAAGGCGGCTTTTAAAGCGGTCCGGCGAACAATAAGGTAAGTTGCGTAGTTTATTCCATGCAAAAAACAGGCCGATTTCTGTAAATTTCTCTTACTCCATCATTTCATGGACTTTTTTGGGGTGTAACCTTGAAATTTGGGCTGTTCTCATGTAGGAATAGATTCAGGAATCCTAACTCGCGGCAGAAACCAAGCAAAATATATCAATCGGTTCGGCTGTAACCTTTATTCCAAACAGTTATGCCCATATAATTGTTCAATCTTGAAATTCTAACCCAACTTAAGTGTTATTTAGGTTATATTTTACTAATACTATTAAAAAACTTAGTGATCCGTAAAACATCTTATATGCGTTCTAATTTAATTCAGCGCGTCCATTATCTATAACCGAGCGTGTTTTCGCGTAGCGTAAACACGCGGTGACGCGCTGTTTTAAGTTGTAATTGGTATAAAATATTTGTAAGGAGATTATTGTGACAGATTCTGACAAACCTGATCGTGACGTTGATGATATTTCGCCGAAGCCGGAAGCCGGCCCGCCCGCCGCCGCGCCTCAGCAACAGCAGCCTCAAAGGATCCAGGTGGAGATTGACGATTCGAGGGTGTTGGCGACCTACGCCAATTTCTGCCGCGTCACCGGGACTCCGGAGGAATTGATTATCGATTTCGGACTGAATCCGCAGCCATTTGGCATGCCCACTCATCCCATTCCGGTCACTCAGCGGATCATCACCAACTTTTACACCGCCAAACGCATGCTGCACGCCTTGCAGTTGACCATTCAGCGCCATGAAGCCACATTCGGCGTGCTGGAGACCGACGTGCAAAAACGCGTACGCCCGGGCGTGATGGGCCAGCGTTAGAAAAAGGCATTAGGCTATCGGCTGTAGTTTTATAAAACAAATCGCCGATAGTACAAAATATAAGCCCACGGGTTGCAACCCGTGGGCTTTTGTTTTTGATGGTTTCTGGTTTCGGGATTCGAGATTCGGGATTCAGAAAAACTGCGCAATAAATTGCCAGCCCCTTAGGAATCACGCCTTTTTGGTTTGTAGATATCGGTTGCAGTGCCGAAAAAAACTTCGGCGGCCGCGCCCAGCGTTTCGGAAAAAGTCGGATGCGGATGGATTGTTTCCACAACGTCCCGGGCCGATGCGCCCATTTCGATGGCCAACACGGCTTCGGCGATAAGATCGCCCGCCGCATAGCCCACGATGCCGCAGCCTAAAACGCGCTCGGTCTCCGGATCGATGAGCCACTTGGTCAACCCTTCAGTCCGGCCGACTGCCTGCGCCCTGCCGCTGGCCGCCCAAGGAAACATAGCCACGGCGACAGCGCGGCCTTGGCTATTGGCTTGGGTTTCGGTCAGTCCGGCCCAGGCGATTTCCGGATCGGTGAAGACCACGGCCGGTATTGCCCGGGGTTCGAATGTCGCCGCATGACCGGCCAGGGCTTCCACGGCCGCCTTGCCTTCGTGTGCGGCCTTGTGGGCAAGCATCGGTTCGCCGGCCACGTCGCCGATGGCAAAAATGTTCGCATCATTCGTCTGCCGGCGGTTATCAACCACGATGAAACCCTGCGGCGTGACCTGCACCTTGGTCTTTTCCAAGCCCAAGCCGGCGCTATTCGGTTTGCGCCCCACCGAAACCAACACGCGGCTAAAACGCTGCACTTTTTGCTCGACGTTTCCTTCCAGGGCGACTTCGATCTCGTCCTTTAAGTCCTTTAACCCGGTCACTTTTGAATTCAGATATATCGCCGCAAATTGGCCTTCGAGTTTTTTGTGCAGGGGTTTTACAAGGTCGCGATCCACTCCGGGCAACAGTCCATCGGTAAGTTCGACCACTGTTACTTTGCTGCCCAAGGCGGCATAGACCGTGCCCATTTCCAGGCCGATGTATCCCCCGCCAACGACCAGGAGCGAGTCGGGCACGTCGGGCAGGTTAAGCGCTCCGGTGGAATCCATCACGCGATGTGTGGGCAGATTTAACGCGGGAATGGTCGCCGGGCTGGATCCCGTGGCAATTATACAGTGCTCGAAGCGCAGTCGGTCGTCGTCCAGCGGTTTGTCGCCTTGGCCCTCGAGCTTTAGCGTGTCGGAATCCTCGAAGGTCGCCTTTGCCCGGATTACCTGGACGTTTCGCTTGGCGGCAATTTGCTTTAGCCCCCCGGTCAAGTTGGCGATGGCCTTTTCCTTGCGGTCGCGCATCACTGCGACGTCGATTTTCGGCGGCGCGAAATTCACGCCCCAATCGTCAAGATGCCAGGCGTCGGCCATGGTTTTGGCCACATGCAACAGTGCCTTTGACGGGATACAACCCCGCAGCAGGCACGTGCCGCCCAGTTTTGCGTCCTGCTCGATCAGCGTAACCTTCATTCCCAAATCGGCCGCCAAAAATGCCGCCGCATATCCGCCCGGCCCGCCGCCGATAACGACTAATTGTGTATTCATGGATTACCTCATACGAGTCAGAGATATTTTCACGTCTGACCGGAGATAATCAAGGGGGGAAGCAGTTGGGGAACAAATCGCGATTTTTCCACGTTTTGCCGGATGCCATAGGGTGGACACAAGTCTGATTTTTTGGGCACTAAATCTCATTTTTTCCACGTTTTCCCGTACTATGTTGTTTAGGTCTTACTTGATTTTGAGATATCGCAAGATTGAGTCGGTTGGATTGTAGCAGAATGGCCGACACAATTTCTAGAGAACTTTTTGGCCAGTTTATAGATAATGGTCAGAATGAGTCGTGTGGCGTAGCTAGTGAGTACTGAGGGGGCAGGGTAGCTATTTTAACGATTCCTCGGATGTGTATAATAATCATTGGAAAAAATAACCCGGAGGAATTTATGAGACATTGCAACTACTTATTGCCACTTTTTTTATGTGTGACCTTTATTCAGGCTGCCGAGCCAGAGGCGCCGGGCAGGGGCGGGGATGAAGTGCCAGTGCCTTCGTTTGACAGGATCGATTATTCCAATCCCAAAGCCTATTTGTTTTTGAACGAGCATTTCGGCAGCCGCGATCTAATTATAATGGCGGCTAAGTCGATCGAGGGATCGACTCCGGAGAAAAAGTTATTGGCCATCCATCGCTGGATCGAGTCCCGTTTTACTTACAAGGCCGATTATTTCAACGAATGGCGGACATTCGATCAAATGCTGGTCGACGGCTTTCAAGGCGGATGTGCGCATTATTCAGTCATATTCGGTTCCTTGACCCGTGCCTGCGGGATTCCCACGGTTTGGGTAAAGACTCTGGACGCCGATTGGATTCGCGGTTTTCGAACCAAGGGAACGGAAGGAAGTTGGAACGGGCACGTGTTTTTGGAAATTTTTATCCATGACCGCTGGATGTTGTTGGACG
>JBEKZY010000103.1:0-14899 GCA_049509395.1 Thermoguttaceae bacterium
TACAGCGCTTGCATTTATTCAATTCGGGGTTTTTGCCGCCGATGAGTTCCAGGATTTGGTCAATCAGATTCCGCGTTCGGCCAACGCGGTGGTGCTTTTGAACCTGGAAAAGGCGAAGAACAGCCCTCTGGGGCTGAAGGAGGATTGGAAGGAGAAGATCGAGAATGCGTTTGCCGCAGGTTCTTCCCGCGTGCCGCCGCAAGCGGCGCGATTTGTATTGGCTTCTAAGATCGACTTTGAATTCATGGAGCCTATCTGGGAAGTCGCGATCATGGACCTTGACGAAGAAATTCCTTTGGAACCATTGGCGAAGGCCCGCGGCGGCACGTTGGATACGATTGAAGGTCTGCCGGCGCTCTTGTTGCCGAACGACACGTACCTTGTGCAACTCGGTCCCAAGACGCTCGGCGGGATGGCGCCGGCGAACCGCCAGGAAGTAGTGCGTTGGATTCGCGAGGTGCGCAAACCATCCCCGCCTCCGCTCTCCCCTTACCTGCAAAAGGCGGCCGTGTACTCCGACGAGACCGGCAGCGAGATCATTATGGCGCTGGATCTGGATGGCGTGATGTCGTTCGAGCGAGTTGGCAAGTACCTGAAATCGCACCAGAAAGACCTGGATGAGTGGAAGGCAGATCTGGTCAAGACAACGCAATTGTTCAGCAGCATTCAGGGGATCCGAATTGGCGTTCGCGTCGGCGAGAAACAATCGAGCAAGATCGCCGTGGACTTGCGCACCGACGCATCGGCCGCCGCATCTTATGCGAAGCCGCTATTGCTCCAGGTCTTGTCCGACAAGGGTGCATCGATCGAGGACTTTCAGTCGTGGACCGTCCAGACCAAGGGGAGCGAGATTTCACTATCCGGCATACTCTCGACCGACGGTAGGCGGCGGCTGTTGAGCGTAATCGAATCGCCGGTCACCGAAAACAGCCTGTCCAAGGCGCCAGGCGTCAGTCCTGGCGAAACGCCGGCGACGGAGGGGAAGAAGTCGCTGGAATACTTTCGCGCGGTGGTGGGAATGGCCGACGATCTGAAGAAAGACATGCGCAGTGCGAAGAACCTGGCTTCCACTCAATTATATTTCGATAAATACGCCAAGCGAATCGAGCGAATGCCCATCCTCGGCGTGGACGAAGAACTTCTGAATTACAGCGCCTTTGTCGCCGATACGCTGCGCCAGGCGACCGGCTCGGTAAAGACGATGGGAATCCAGACGAACGTTCGCCAAACGCAGGCTACCGGCGGCGGCACGTATTCGGCCAATGGCGGCTATTACGGCTATGGAGGGTATCGCTATGGAGCTTATGGCGTCTACGGCCGCGGTGCACAGATGGCCGACCTCAAGGCCGCCGGCGCCCAAAAGCGCGTGGTCGGGGCGGAGGAGACGGCCATCGCGGCCACCGACGTTCAGCAACTGCGTCAAAACCTCATTGCCGCCACCACGGACATCCGCCGCAAGATGACCCAGAAATACCAGATTGAGTTTTAAAGCTGTTTTATCTTCAGAATTAGTGAATCACGCGCGCTGGGATATTGCCTACTCGCTTGCCTTGTTGTTTCGCTGGCTTTGTTCGCGGAGGAGTTTTTCATCTTCGGGAGTCAACTTAGGCCGTTCAATCTTGATGGTTAGTTTGTTCAACTTGCCGGTGAAGCGGAACGGCACCTGGTAGTCCTTATCGTCCACCGGCGTGCCGGTGTCTGATCCGATGTCGAAGGTCTCGTCCCACTGCAAGATGAACGGAAGGGTGCGATCCATCTTCTGGGCGGCAACTTCCTTGCCGTCCACCTTGAGCACGCCGGTGCCGCTTCGGCCGATGCCGCTCATATTGTTGAAGGCCAGCGTGCCCATGCCCATGCCGTCGTACTTGAAATCAAACTCGAGTGTGTGATTGCCGGGGGCGAGTGCGCTGGGGCTTTCCCAGCGAACGCGTTTGAGGTCGACCAGGTTCCAGAGGAACACCGGTTTGCCCTTGAGCACATAAAATCCGTAGCCGCCGAACCGTCCGCCGGAAGTCAACAGCACGCCTTCGGCGCCGCCGTCGGGCACTACGATGTCTGCCGTAATCGTGTAGGAACAGTTCAGCAAGAGCGGGGAGTCGCCCTGCGGGATGCCGGTTACGGGCTTTGTGTAGGTGAATTCGCTGCGGCCCGCGGTGATATTGGGGCGCGGCACTACGAGTCGCGTGGCCACTGAGGCGTCAAGCGGCAGGACTTGATACTTCTGCGCCTCGGATAGGAACAGATCCTGCATTTCCTTGAGTTTGGCGGGATTGGCCGCCGCTACGTCGTTCGACTGCGTCCAGTCCTTCGTCAGGTCGTATAGCTCCCAGGTGCAGTTGTTGAAGGGATCCTGGTTGACCGGACCTGCAACGTCCCAAGGCGGGCGGATGACTTTTGTGCTGGCGATCCAACCATCGTGATAGATGGCGTGGTCGCCCATCATTTCGAAATATTGCGTTTTGTGCCGCGATGGAGCATTGGCGTTGACCTTATCAAAAGTGTAGGCAAAGCTCACGCCTTCGATAGGTTTCTGTTTGATGCCATCGACTTCCTCAGGCGCGAAAATGCCGCAGACTTCGAGGATAGTCGGCACGACGTCAATCACGTGATGGAACTGATTGCGGATGCCGCCGGCGTCTTTGATGTGGCCGGGCCACGACACGCACATGCCCTGCCGGACGCCGCCGAAGTGCGAGGCGATCTGCTTCGTCCAACTGAATGGCGTGTCGAAGGCCCAGGTCCAGGGAACGGCCATGTGGTTGTAGGTCCGGTCAGAGCCCCAGGCATCATAGAAATACTTCAACTGGTCTTCGACCGGCACATTGACGCCGTTAAACATGGCCACCTCGTTAGGCGTGCCGACCAACGTGCCCTCGGCGCTGCTGCCGTTGTCGCCGCTGATGTAGATTATCAGCGTGTTATCGAGCTTGCCCATGTCTTCGACGGCCTGAATCACCCGGCCGATCTCGTGGTCGGTGTAGGCGAGGTAGGCGGCATAGACCTCGACTTGGCGGATGAACATCTTCTTTTCATCGGCGCCCAGCGCGTCCCATTGTTTCAACAGTTTGTCCGGCCAGGGGGTCATCTTGGCGTCCTGGGGGATGACGCCGAGCCGCTTCTGGTTGGCAAAGATGGTGTTGCGCAGTTCATTCCAGCCCTTGTCGAACAGGTGCATGTTGTGGATCTTCTCAATCCACTCCGGCGTGGCATGGTGCGGGGCGTGCGTGCCGCCGGGGACGTAATAGCAGAAGAATGGCTTGCCGGGATCAATCTGGTTGAGCTGGTTCATCCAGTTGATGGCGTCGTCGGCCATGGCGGTGGTGAGGTTCCATTTCGGATTGCCCACATAGGGATAAATTGCCGTGGTTTGGCGGAACAGGTTCGGCTGCCACTGGCTGGTGTCGCCGCCGACGAATCCGTAGAAATAATCGAAGCCCATGCCGATGGGCCACTGGTCGAACGGCCCCATCTGGCTTGCCTGGAAGGTCGGCGTGTTGTGGTCCTTGCCGAACCACGAGGTGGAGTAGCCGTTGTCCTTGAGAATCAGGCCGATGGTTGCCTTGTCTTTTGGGATGATGCTGTCATAGCCCGGGAAACCCGTGGATTGTTCGGAGACCACGCCGAAGCCCGCCGAGTGATGGTTGCGGCCCGTGATAAGCGCTGCGCGCGTGGGTGAGCAGAGCGCGGTGGAATGGAACTGCGTATATCGCAGACCCGTATTGGCGATGCGATCCAACGCGGGCGTGGGGATGACGCCGCCGAATGTACTCGGGGCGCCGAAGCCGACGTCGTCGGTCATGATAAGAAGCACGTTGGGCGCGCCTTTGGGCGGCACCACCCGCGGCGGCCACCAGGGCGTTGATTGCGCGGCGTTCTCCTTGATAACGCCGCCGAATTTCGGATCGGGCGGAGGCAATTGCTTCCCGTCAATGGTCGTTGTAGCACTGGGCGAGCCGGACACGCCGGTTGTCTGCTGGGCCATGCCGGGCAGCGCAGCCAGAATCAAGATCAATATTAATACGACCGGCAAAATGTCGCACACACAGCGGCTTGGATTGGGACGGATTTTCATATCATGCTCCCATCGATTGAAATGTGGTTAGACAGACCGAAAATCAGATCGAAAACACGTCGACATCTGGAGATCAAGAAACAGAATCAACAAATTATAGAAGTGCGACTGGATAGGTAAACAATATCAATAAAACTAACAAGACTCGTAATACTTCAAAGTGCGCAAGTATCTCATTGGCAAGATGTTAGCCAACATATTTTACGGTGATTTATGGATCAATATGCCTGGAGGACACTTATTGGTTTTTCGCTATTGATATATGAGTGCGATAGATGGTATTTCATCATGCAATGAAAGTCCTTAAACGGCCGGAGGTTATTGGATTGCAGTTTTTGGGAATAAAGGATTTAAGATCTTGTCTCGGTTCACATTGACGCCAATAATTCCTTACCGGCTCTGTATAACATTCTGAAATCATATCGTTCTACGGCGGATACCGCGGAAAAGCGGTACCTTGCGCCCAGGAGTCTATCATCGCACAGATAAGTGCGATTATGTCTTTACTATCTCAGTTTCAATTAAGCGAAGGAGGTGCAAATATGAAGTATGATAAGTTAGCGCCTTTTGTGATCGGGCTGTTTGTGCCGGTGCTGGTGTTTGCGCTGGGCGACGATGCCTTTGCACAGGCCGCTAAAAAGCCCAACATTGTCGTCATCATGGGCGATGACATCGGCATGTGGAACATCGGCGCCTACCACCGCGGAATGATGGCCGGCAGGACGCCGCACCTTGACAAACTCGCCAAAGAGGGCATGCTGTTCACCGACTACTACGCCGAGGCGAGTTGTACGGCGGGCCGCGCGAATTTCATCACCGGTGAACTGCCGATACGCACCGGCATGACGACGGTCGGCCAGGCAGGCGCCAAGATAGGCATTCCGGCGGAGGCATGCACGATTGCCACAGCACTTAAGTCCCTGGGATATGCCACGGGCCAGTTCGGCAAGAACCACCTCGGCGATCTGAATGAGTTTCTGCCCACCGTTCACGGTTTTGATGAATTCTTCGGTTACCTGTATCACCTCGATGCAATGGAAGATCCGGCGCACCCCGCCTATCCGCAGGAGTTGTTGAACGTCGTCGGTCCGCGCAACATGGTTCACTCCTGGGCGACCGATAAGGATGACACCACCGAGATGCCGCGCTGGGGCAAAATCTGCAAACAAAGGATCGAGGATGCCGGCACGCTCTATCCGAAACGGATGGAGACGGTGGACGATGAAATTTTGGATTGGACGTTGAAGTTCATGGACAAGGCCAAGGCCGCCAATAAGCCGTTCTTTGTATGGCTCAACCCCACGCGCATGCACATCGTCACACACCTCTCTCCGAAATACGAGGCCTTGCGCAACTCGAAGAATGGCTGGAGCATTCAAGAAGCGGGCATGGCCCAGATTGACGACATCGTCGGTTCGGTGATGCAGTATCTCAAGGACAACGGCTTTGATGACAATACCATCGTCGTGTTCACCACCGACAACGGCACCGAAGCCTTCACCTGGCCCGATGGCGGACAGACGCCGTTCGCGCAGTGCAAAGGAACGGTCATGGAAGGCGGCTTCCGCGTGCCGTGCATCCTGCGCTGGCCCGGCCATGTGCCGGCTGACTCGGTGCAGAATGGCATCTTCTCCGGCATGGACTGGTTCCCCACCTTTCTCGCCGCTGCCGGCAACCCGAATATCACCGACCAGTTGCTCAAGGGTGTGACTCTCGGCGACCGGACTTACAAGAACCATCTTGACGGCTACAACCAGATAGACGCCATCACCGGCAAGGGTCCATCGGCTCGTCACGAAATCTGGTATTTCGGGGAAAGCACGCTTGGCGCGGTGCGCATTGACGACTACAAGTATCGGTTCATTGACCAGCCGCAGGGCTGGCTGGGTGTCAAGGGACACGTTGACGTACCCTTCCTGATCAACCTCCGCCTGGATCCTTTCGAGCGCACGGGCTGGCCGGAAGACGGGACGAAAAACGGGTCACAGGCATACTTCGATTGGTTCAAGTATGAATTCTGGCGATTCGTATTTGTTCAACAACAAGTGGCGAAGCTGGCCCAGACGGCCATTGAATATCCGCCGATGCAGCGGGGCGCGAGCTTCAATCTTGAGGCGCTGAAAGCGGAACTGGCTAAAAAAATGGAAGAGGCGCAAAGCCACGGCACCGGCAATTAACGGAAATGGCCTTTACACGGCGGGCGGTCCGCACCCCGTTGATCGTCCCGCCACGGCAGACGTAAGTATCGACACACTAGGCCGCACCTGTCCTAACCGGGTGCGGCCCGGCAAAGCAAACAAACGGAAGGACCATGAGAATTCTGCTGGCGGTGACAGCGGTCATCGAGGCGGGAGCCGGCTTGGCTTTGATGTGTTGCCCGTCGGCAACGGCGGCGCTGCTGCTGGGTTCACAACTCGATATGCCTGCAGCGTTGACGCTGGGGCGCGTGGCCGGGGTGGCGTTGTTCGCGCTGGGCGTTGCCTGCTGGCTCGCACAATACGACGCGCAGAGCTGCGCCGCGAGAGAGTTGGTCAGTGCAATGGTGCTGTATAACCTTGGCGCGGTTGTCATCCTCGGTACGGCCGGTATTCGGTCGCAGCCGGTCGGCATTGCCTTGTGGCCGGCCGTTGTGCTGCACGCAGTGATGACCGTCTGGTGCATCGCATGTCTTTTAAGAAGGCCGACGCGGATAGACGAAAAAACGAAATAAACAGAAAGGCGCCAAACATTGCCGGACATGGCTAGTAGGAAGATGGATGCAAAAACAAGTTAGTTCTTCGGTGTTTTGCGGTCATCTGTTGCTCCCTTTTTACCGGCCCATCTACTTTGAATACCCCAAACGATAGCCAGAAATAATAAGGAGCCGATAAATCCCGCGACTACTTCCTGAAAGCTGATAGTCACCGCGCCCAAGAGCCCAAGATTGATTTTAAGGACCTTGAATAAGAAACCTCCGATCAAGGCTCCCACCAATCCGATGCCCAGGTTGAGGATTCGGCCGAATCCTTCTTTCCGGCCTTTAACCAGCATGCCTGCCAGCGATCCCGCCAATGCACCGACGATCAACCAGGCAATTACTTCATCAAATGTAATCTGCATGAAAGTTGCTCCTATAAAGATTGATAGCATGGTTTCGACTTTTAGTCAATTACATATAGTCGAGCCATGGTTTTTCGATGGTCATCCCATGGAATCATATTATAACAAATTATATGACAACAACCATATAGTTTGACCGTTTCAGCGAACCAAATAGTTAAAAGACCTTATTAGAAGTAGTATATGAAGAATCGGCTCAGTTCCTCCTGGTTTAGATTATTCAAAAGTCCGTTCCGGTGTGCTTTGGGTTGCCGCCGAAAGAACTGCCGAGCGTTACCCTAGCTTGCGCTTCGGGCTAGTATCCCGCACTCTGCGCCGGAAATTACAAACCATGAATAATCCGGGCTGGAAATTGGGCCAGGCACTATGTTAGAATCGGTCTTGCGGAGATACTGTCAACAATATACGAATAGACTGAAATAAAGATAATTGCCGGGGACCGATCGTGGAAAATTCGAGGTTTATTCCCCAACTATTAAACTGGAAAAAACGCATTTTGTTGACCAAAAAGTGGTTCTTATTCGGAATTGTGGTCATCTCGACTTTGGGTCTGGCTTGTAAGAAAGAGCCGGCAGCACAATCCAATACTTCCGCGCCCGTACTTGAGGCTAAATCAGCGCCCCTACCACTGGCTAAAAACGAGCAGAAAACAATCGAGCAGAAAGCGCTTGCCGGCTCGAAGACTTGCCGCGACTGCCACGAGGAGTTTTACAAGCTCTGGTCCACCTCGTGGCACGGCTTGGCAATGCAGCCTTATACGGCGGAGTTTGCCAAGGCAAATCTGACACCGCAGGAAGGCGATGTCGCGATTGGAAAACGCAAATACCGGGCGGAAGTCGGCCAGCGCGAAGGCTGGGTCAAGGAGAACGGTCCCGGCGGCGTGCACAATTATCCTATCGCGCACGTAATGGGCGGGAAGAATGTCTATTATTTTCTCACGCCCATGGATCGCGGCCGGTTGCAGGTGCTGCCGGTGGCATACGACGTGCACAAGAAGAACTGGTACGACATGGCGGCCAGCGGGGTGCGGCATTTTCCCGACCGCCGCGACGAGGCCCTCGATTGGACCGACCGCATGTTTTCTTTCAACACCACGTGTTTCAACTGCCACGTGAGCGAACTATCGACCAACTACGATCTGGCAACCGATACGTATCACACGACTTGGGCCGAGTCAGGAATAAGTTGCGAATCGTGTCACGGGCCTGGGGCAGAGCATGCCCGCGCGATGGAGGCCGGCCTGGAAATAACGCTCCCCTCTCCCGTTTTGGGAGAGGCACCCAAAGGGTACCCAGGGGTGAGGGGCCATACCTCGAAAGACATCAAAATCATTCGCACGAAAGAATTCTCCGCCGAGCAGATGAATGACATGTGCGCGACCTGCCACGCCAAGCTGGTGCCTTTGTCGACGAGTTTCCTGCCGGGCGACATGTTTTTCGACCACTACGATCTGGTGACGCTGGAACATCAGGATTATTATCCCGACGGCCGCGATCTGGGCGAAAACTACACATACACCTCGTGGCTGATGAGCCCGTGCGTCAAGTCGGGCAAGCTGGACTGCAATCACTGCCACACGCCCAGCGGGAGGATGCGGTTTGAAGGAGAAAACTCCAACCAGTCGTGCATGCCTTGCCACGAGCATTATGTTAAAAATCCCGCGGACCATGGCAAGCACCAGCCCGGCAGCAAGGGGAACGAATGCATCGCCTGCCACATGCCCATGACGCGGTTTGCCGCCATGGGCCGAACCGACCATTCGATGCGGTCGCCGGCGCCGGCGGCGAGCATGGCTTTCAAATCGCCCAACGCCTGCAACTTGTGCCATGCGGACAAGGACGCGGCCTGGTCGGAGGAGTGGGTGCGCAAGTGGTATCCGCGCGACTACCAGGCCGAGGTGCTCCGCCGCGGGGAGTTAATCGACCAGGCCCGCAAGCGCGATTGGAATCGCCTGCCTGAAATGCTGGACGAATTAAAGAAGAAAGACAACGATCCGGTATACAAGAATTCCCTGGTCCGGTTGCTGCGCGGATGCGACGACGAAAGCAAATGGCCCGTTGTTTCGGAGATGTTGCATGACGCATCGCCGCTGGTCCGTTCGAGCGCGGCTTCGTCGCTGGGCGATCATATTACCACGCCGGAGGCGCTCAAGGCGCTGCTCGTGGCAACCGCCGACGAGTCGCGATTGGTGCGGATTCGCAGCGCCATATCGTTAGCGGCCTTGCAGCCCAAGGATTTGCAAAACGATCGCGACCGCCGGAATTTGAACCGGGCAGTCGATGATTTCATGGCGGCCATGACTGCCCGGGGCGACGATTGGGCATCGTATGCCAACGTGGGCAATTTTTACATGGATCGGGGCGATTATCCCGCGGCTATCGGCTACTTCGAGACGGCGGCCAGGCTGGAACCGCGGCAGATCGGGCCCTCGGTGAATGCGGCCATTGCGTACAGCAACCTGGGCCGAGGCGACCAGGCCGAAGTGTGCCTGATGCAGGCCTTGAAATACGAACCTGACAATGCGGCGGCGAATTTCAATCTTGGGCTGCTTCGGGGCGAGCAAAATCGTCTGCCCGAAGCGGAACAAGCCCTGCGAAAGGCTCTGAAGGCCGATCCCCAAATGCACCAGGCGGCGTATAACTTGGGCGTGCTCCTGGGCGATAAAAATCTCGATCAGGCAGTCGAATGGTGCGAAAAGGCGCACCAGCTTCGCCCCAACGATCCAAAGTACGCACACACCTTGGCGTTCTACGAGCGACAGACGGGAAACATTGATAGCGCCATCGAACTGCTGCGGCAAGTTATTCAGCGCAATCCGCACTTTTGGGACTCTTATTTACTGCTCGGACAGATTTACCAAGACCGGCGCGATTTCCAAAATGTTGCGGCGGTATATCGCCAAGCGCTGAAAATGGAGCAGTTGCCTTCTAAGTTGCGCAAGGATTTGGAAGCGAGGATAAAAGAGATCGAGTCTGAAGCCCCTGTTGGGAGCGGGAACAAAATAAACTAACCGAATCAGGAGGCCGGACATTCGCATCCGGCGAGTTAATCTCAGGAGGCCGGACATTCTTATCTGGCAAGAAAAATATAGGCAAGAATGCCTGTCCTCCTGTTCAAATAGTTGGCACAAGCCGCGTACCCGCTCCGCACGCGGAGTGTGCAGGCTACAATTGGGACTGGCGGAAAAGTTTTCCTAATCGTTACGACCGTATGCATAAAGCGATATTGCCTTGCTTGAGTTTATCGGCTTTTCCATGCATAACGGCTGTGCGTGCGTCATATCTATAATGGGCCTAACAAATTGATTATTCCCGATATTGGTTAATCCCGATTAAATCGATAGATCCGCACCTTTAACAGGGCATCCGCCTTTTTCGTTTCACGTGTTTCGCAACGGCTATTGAAACACATGTCGCCATGCAGTCGTTGAATAAAACGTTGAGACGGCCGGAAAGGCGGAAATCAATGCGAAAAAACCAATTGCCGTAATGGAGTGTGCCATGAAAAACAACAGTAATCTTATTGTCGTTGCTTTAATATTGGCCTCAGTCGTGAATTTTCATTCGGCCATGGGCCAGGGCTACGGAACTGACACGCAAAACGTTCTGACGCCCGCGGCCGGCGGCATGGCTGGAGTAAGTCTTGCCCTGCCGCAAGACGTTCCGGCGGCCGTATTTGGAAATCCGGCCACGCTCGCGCAGTTTCAGGGAACTCAGTTCACCTTGGGCGGCGGCTGGGTCGAGGGCTACCCTACCATCAGCAACAACGGCGCGCTCAATGAACTCCATCCAGGCCAGCCCTTCAGCGTCACGTCGCGTACGCAGGGGTTTGCCGTCCCCGCGATAGGCGCCACCCAGGACCTTAGAAGTTTGGACATTCCCGGAACCCTTGGGTTGGGCCTTGCCGGGCTGAGTGGTCTGGGGGCCGAGTACCGCGGCAGAGTGCCCGAAAACATCGGTGTAGATGACATTAGCCTTGGCTTGAATAACGCCAGCAGCGAATACATGGTGCTGGGCGTGAATATAGGGGCGGGAGTGGATCTGACCGATCGGCTCTCGGCGGGCGCGACGCTCACGCTGGGTTCGGGCTTCGAGCAACTCGGCTTCGTCGGGCCGCTGTTCAGTTCGGCAATGGTAAACGCCTACGCCCTGCGGGGGACGTTCGGGCTGGACTACGACGTGAACGATTCCAGCACGATTGGCGCGTTCTATCAGACAAGAATGGACTTCGATTTCCCGGACGCCGTTCGCTTCAATGGCACTTACCACGACATTCTCGTATCCCAGCCGGAAACGGTGGGAATAGGACTGGCCAATCACAGCCTCATGGATGGAGACCTGCTGATTGCCGCCGACATATACTACAAGGTTTGGGACAATGCACCTTTGTACAAAGACATCTTCGTAAACCAGTGGGCGTTCGCGGTCGGAACTCAACTAACCCGGGGGCAAACAAAGTACCGCCTCGGCTATTCGTATGATACAAATCCCTTGAACCACAATGTGGGAACCAGCCTGGACGGATTTCCCGTGCTTAAGGATGAGATCCAATTGTTCCAGGCGGCGAGCATGGCCGTGATCAGCCAGCATCGGATCACCGCGGGCGTGGGGCGGCAAGGCTTCATTGTGCCGAGCCTTGACATGGATTTGTTTGCCGGCGGTCTTCTACCTGCCGCCGATCAGTTCGGCAGCACAAGGGCAACGGTGACAGCGTATTACGCCGGACTTGGCTTGACGTGGCGCTACGGATGTTGCCAATGCCAGTAAAAGGCAGATTGGTTCCGCTCTACAGGATATAAATACAATGCACGAGAATAACAGAAATATATTGCGGCAAAATCCGCATGCCGGCCATTTAATCTCGGATGCATGGAAAACGTGCATTTTGTATATCATTATAGTTTTTGCCGTTCAAGCAGCGAATGCCGGGGAAAACTGCCAACAATGCGAGTGCATGCAGGGATGCTTTGGCAGCTCGGCGATTTTATGTTGTGACTGCTACTGCCGCAAACCGCTGCCTTGCGTATGTGCATGCAACTGTTTTTGTCCGGACACATACTGCCGCAAGCCCTTTCCCTGCGTATGTGCTTGCAACTGCTTTTGCCCGGATACTTACTGCCGCAAGCCGTTGCCATGCGTGCCGTGTCCGGCGATACTGTGTAAGCCCGTTTGCGGCGGATGCGGTTGCGGGAAATAGAAAGAATTTACGAATCGTAATGTTGCAGGCACACTCCGTGTACCGTTTTGGTGTTTTCGGTGTAATTATTTACTATCCGGCAGACGGCACACGGCTTGTGCCTGCTACATTTATTTTTTTGCCGGCTGTTTGGAGTCCGGCTGGCTAAGGGGATTAATGCTTGGGCCGCTTGCCGGTTTAGGTTTGGCTTTTTGGAGCACAAGCAGCGTGATTCCGGAGTCTGGCGTGGATTCGAATTTCTCGGGGGGCTGGTTGTCTTTGCCAAAGGCAATCTGCAACCGGTCGCCGTCGAACTTGTAGATACCGAGAAATTCATGCTTCTTCCGCTCATTAGGGTCATAACTGACGAAGGCGATAGTATTGGGTTGTTTGGAAGTGTCCAAACGGTAAAAAAATCCCGACGACTCGGCGGACGATCCCCGTTTTTGCCAGTTTAGAATACTGCCTAAAACTGGATTCGGAATTAAACACTCCTGATATGAGAACGAGAACGAATATAGTTCGAGCGGAAGCAGTTCTTCCTGGGCGACAACCTTGCCGTCGTTTGTCTGACCGGCGACGGTCCAATCACCCGATATTTTCTGTTCATCTTCGGATGGCCGATATCGTTCGAGAGTGAGCAACACGTCTCCGGAACCGGGCTCGACCACAAAGCTTTTTGGCCGCTGTTCGGCATTCACCGAAGACAAATACCTGGTCAGGCAAATCTTCAACCGGTCGCCGTCGATTTCATAGAGGCCCAGTGCGCGTACAGCCCGTGTTTCATAGTGGGGCGGTTCTTTTAGAAATATATCTATTGTCTTGGGCGATGCGTTTGGATCGATGCTGTAATAATAATTCTGACCGCTCCCTTCCGCGAAAATCAGGACGCCCACTAATTCGGCCGAAAAATCTAAAAAGTCAATGGTCTGGGGTTTCATGCCTGGCCATTGGGCGGCCCATCCCAGGTCCGCGGAATTTCCTTTATCGATGTTCACTACCTTCCACCGGCCTCGCAAGGCCTTGGATTCAACCGCGGGGTTGACGGCAGGTGTGACGGGTGGCTGCTTAGTCTGCTGCGCCGAGTCCTCCGGGATAAAGGGATTGATGGTTGGGCGCGGGAAGGGACTTGGTTGAGACGCCTGGCCGGTTACCACTTCCATCCCCTCTTTCACGTCCGGGCCGCTGATTTCGGTCATCGCTCCGTCGGTCAGGCCGGATTGGACCTCGATAGGCCGCACGTGCTTGCCGTCCTGCGTTTTCACCCATATTATTCCACGATTTTGGTTAGCAAGGGCAGTACTCAGGTTTCTTAGCGCGCTCATTGTATTTTGAACTGCATCTTTATCGCCGCGGACGGTTATCACGTCCAAACCTTTAAGCTTTTCTACTTGAACAGGACCGCCTTCGGCCACCAATTCCGGACTGGGTTTCCAGCGCAGGGCAGTGTTGGGCACAAGAAGTACATCTTTGCGGGTGTCGATCTCGATGCGTAGATTTGCCGTCATGTAGGGCATAAGTTTTAGGTCGGAGTTATCGAAGACTAATACCACAGTAAATTCAACGACATTTTGCGTCCTTTGAGCATCTTTGCGGATTTGAATAACCTTGCTCGTGAATTTTTCGTTGGGAAAGGCATCAACAGTGAAAATGGCTGTCATTCCATCGCGAATTTGGCCGATATCGGCCTCATTGACCCAGGCCCAGATCTGCATTTTTTTCAGGTCTTTGGCGATTAGAAATAGGCTTGGTGCATTGGGCTCGGGCCCCACGTTTTGGCCGATGTTTGCCCGGCGGGCAATGATGACGCCCTTTATGGGTGATTTGATAATTGTGTGTTCGAGGTTGATTTTGGCCTCTTCTAGTGCCATCAAGCTTCTTCTATAAATCGGTTCGGTCGAATCCGTTGACCCTGATTTCGCTGCCGCGCTCATTGCTGCGAAAGCGCTCTCTGAACTGGCCTGCTCTTGTTTGACGCGAAGTTTGTACAACTGATCGTCTAGGCGGGCCAAGACCGTGCCTTCCTCGACCGGCGAATTGTAATCGATCGGCTTGCCCTTGAACTGCGGATCGGTCGCGCCGCGGGGATCGTCGCCGAAACTCAGGATTCGCCCGCTAACCTGGGCCGAAACATCGACCGTTTCCGCCGGTTCGATGGTTCCGGTAGCGCTAATCATCGCCGTAATATCGCCGCGAGTGATTTTCGCGGTTTTGAAATGGAATTCGAAGGACGGTTCAATCGTAGGGGTCCCGCCGCTTAGGCTATTTGGAGCCTGAACCGGCTTTACAATATCAGCCACCATCAACAAATGCTCGTGGCGCACTAGCTTATATCCTTTAGGCATAAGCACCCAGTTCAACAGGTCGATGGCCTCGTCGACAGTGTATTCTTTGTCGTTGGAATAATTGAATGTGCCCAGAGGCGGAGTATCCATCATCAATGACAGGTCCGCCTGATCGGCGAACCAAGGCAGCACGACTTTCCAAGGCTGGTAATGGATTTTAAAACGAATCTTTTTGGTCGTATCATT
The DNA here is from genome assembly GCA_049509395.1 of Thermoguttaceae bacterium. Lineage (GTDB taxonomy): Bacteria > Planctomycetota > Planctomycetia > Pirellulales > Thermoguttaceae > JBEKIK01. The sequence goes on from JBEKZY010000103.1 coordinate 14,878, forward strand.
TGCATCCTTTCCTTTGGCTGAT
>JBEKZY010000104.1:0-15060 GCA_049509395.1 Thermoguttaceae bacterium
CAGGGAAAAGTTACCTTCAACGGCAACGGCACGCTTTCGGTCGGAGCCATAGCCAACACCGTGGGCGGCGTTACGGGATTCGGCGGCAGCGGTCCAAACTGGACCATTAACAGGCGCGACTCCGGCGGTGCGCCGGCCTCGTCAATTGCCAACGACGTGTTAACCATCACCACAGCCGACAACCAGGAGGCCCGCAGCGCATTCTTCAATAAACCCGTGAGCATTAAGGGCTTCGAGGTGCATTTCACCTATACGGCTTTGGATACTACTACTCCTATTCCCGCCGATGGAATCGCCTTTGTTCTGCAAAACGATCTCCGCGGCGTGAATGCCGTGGGAGACTCGGGCGGAAAGCTTGGATATGGCGGCGCCTCCAACCTGATTCTTCCCAGCTTCGCCATGGAATTGGATATTTTTGAACGAAGCACTGCCTGGGCTTATAACGGCGGTACGGGCGGTTATATTCCTCAAAATCCTATGCCTTGGTGGGTTTATTCGCCAACCAATCCTACACCCATGGATATTACGCTGACTTATGACGGAGTTGACTTGCTGTTTTTCCAGATGACCGATGGAGTCAATTCTATGGGTTACTTCATGCATAACCAGTACTTGCGAAACTTACTGGGCGATACGGCCTATCTTGGATTTACAGGGGGCACGGGCGCAGATAACGTCAAACAAACGATTAGCAACTTCAGCTACACCGCGACTGACGCCTCCTTCTCGACTACTTACACGAACAACCTCGTTGTCGCCGCGGGCGTAACCGGCAACGTCGATGTTTCACGCCGCACAGTTACACTGGGCAATCTGTCGTTGGCGGCCGGTGCGGGACTTAATGTAGCGACTGAATCCGATATAACCCCCAACACCATTTATACTTTGTCCCTTGGCACGGCTTCGTTAGCCGGGTCTGGAAGCATCGGAGTAGCAAATAATGGTGCTGGAAAAGGCACGCTCAGGCTGGCCGGGCCCATAAGCGGCGCGGGCGGAACCCTTGCCAAGACCGATGCCGGAACACTATCCATTGCCGGTGGAATCAATCAAGGGGCATTGACGCTCCTGGACATACAAAACGGCACTGTGGATTTGACTACCACCGGAGTCAGCGATTCGAACCTGGATGTTCAGACTGCCCTTAGCGGTAAATTGTTGATTAGCAATCAGTCACACATATTTGGGGATATCAGCGGCACGGGCACGACCGAGGTGAGTTCCGGCCAGTTGACGGCAACTTCCATTAGCCAAAATACATTGACCATCGGCGCCGGTTCCACAGTTACCATCGCACCGATTCCAGGCGGACCGCTTGCGGAACCGGGAACGCTGTCTGGGGTTCCAGAGCCGTCCAGCTTGGTCCTTCTCGGAGTCGGCATAAGCGTTTTCCCGGCCTACGCTTTGCAACGGCGAAGGCGGACTGTCTTTAAATACCGGGCCTAATACGACCCAGTCGCCGCGAAAAGGGCGTAAATGCCCCTCAATTTTTATTCCCGTATTGCAGTCGAAAATGGCTAATTCTTTTATTTACAAGCATTTGCCGAACGGTCCCAGGTAGATTGCGATTACGGCATTGTCGGATTGTCGCATACAGGCCCCTTGTGGATGGATTATGATGATTTAACGCAATATTTAAGGCAATTTTAAGCCATACTGTTACATAATGCGTCTTTCTGGTAAAAATAAACGATGCACAGCGGCTATGATAGATGCAATTTTCGTCTGAAAGAGGTAATTTATAAAGGCCTTGTCGGATAACCAAAAGTTATTGAGTGTTCCTCGCCGAAAAATTGTGTGATAAATGCTACAGTTGTATTTACTGGACAAGGCCGTTTATATAATCAGGATATATTTTGATAGACAATGAAAAAGTTCTTCAACATTTTTGGGCGGATTTTGATCTTATTGATATTCTTGGGCGCGGCTTGGCTTCTTTATGAGCATTTGAAAATATATACCTGCCGGGAAATCTACGGCGCCTTAGTGAGAATTCCCATCAGTCATATAAGCGTTGCCGTGCTGCTGACGGTGATAAACTATTTGATTCTTGTGGGGTACGACTGGTTTGCGGTCCGCTGGGTGGGCGAAAAATATTTGCCCTTGCGAAAAATCGCGCTGGCATCGTTTACCGGGTATACTTTCAGTTATAATTTCGGTTCGACACTATTCGGAACGTCCATCCGCTATCGGCTTTATTCGGCCTGGGGAGTTTCACTTGTAAAAATTCTGGAACTTCTGGTGATCCTGGGGCTGACCTTCTGGTTCGGATTGTTCACGCTGGCGGGCATTGTCTTTATTGCGGCCCCGTTTCCCATTCCGGATACTATTGTAATTCCTAAAACATTGCAGCATCTGTTTCAACTTCCCGAAACATTGCATATACCGTTCACCAATATGCACTGGGCGGGCATTGTGCTGCTGCTAATCTCGGTGGGATATGTGCTGTTAAGCGCCATTCACCGCAAACCGTTCAAGTTTTTCCGTTGGCATATTTCGCTCCCGCCGCTAAAACTGACGCTCTGCCAAATCGCCATCGCCTGCGGCGACTGGTTGGTTGCCGCCGCGGTTTTTTACTCTGTCTTACCTCCAGTCGAGGGCGGTTATATAAAAGTTCTGGGGGTCTTCATGCTGGCGTTTGTCGCGGGCGTATTGACCCACGTTCCAGGCGGGTACGGCGTATTTGAAGCGTTCATAATGTGTTTTTTACCCGCAACTCCCGATGAAGGGAAAGACATTTTCGCGGCCATACTCGCGTTTCGGGTGATTTACAATTGGGTGCCACTTTTGATTGCCGCGATTATGTTGGGGTGCAATGAATGGGCTCTGACTAACAATTCCACAAAGCCCAAAGTTACCGACACGCAGGCGCCCGATACAAGCTGACCTATTTCGCGCAACGCGAGGCCCGCCGTCGCCAAGCGTACGCCAGCAGACCGACGAGATTGACGCCTAGGAAGGCGAGAGTGGAAGGTTCGGCGACGGATTGAAGGTTATCGCTTAATGCCAGCGGCCCGCCGGGAATCGGCTGTATAGTAACTGTCACTCCGCTGCCGATGGTGAGGGTATTCACATTGATGCTTGCAGCGGTAAGGTTGCCGCCTAGAACATTCATGGCGTGAGAGCCGCTAATTCCGCCGGATAAAGAGAGTGTTCCCGTGTCGGTGATGTTCACATCGCTGCTCAATAGCACTGGGGCGGATATGGTTTGGCTTCCCCGCACGTCGATTACGGATGCGTTGGGGCCGTTGTCCAAAGTGAGGCTGAACCCGCCCGAGCTTTGAATGGTCGTGCTCGTATCGGGGCTGTAATATATGCTGCCGACGGTCTGTGGGCTTGTTACCATATCCACGACGCTATTGCTGGCGTCTTGATTTCCGAAGGCGACTTTTTTTCCTGCGCCGCTGGGTAAGACATCCGAGGTCCAATTATACGCGTTGTTCCAATCTGTCGGACTAAAGTTGCCTTTAGTGATGTTTCCGCCCTGCCATATAGTGTAGCCGGTGTAGCTGGGAAGGACAGCGCTGTTGCCAGTTTGATTTATGTTATTGACGATTCCGTTCACTTTCAGGCCGGATGTATCCAGGCGGGAAGCATAGTAAATATCGGCCAAGTAGGTGCCGGTAAGACTTACATTGTTGAACGATACGTTGTCGATGTTGCGCTGGGGGTCGCCGTTTGGATTGCCCGTGGGCGGTTGGCTGTTCAGTCCATAAATGATGGCGACGTTGTTGCCTGAAGCAGCGGTGGCGGTGATGTTGGTGTATCGGATGTTCTCGTAGAAAGGGACCTGTGCCGTAGCATTATTCTGCAGGTCGACAGTGTGCAGGGTTTCACCGGGATTGGTCACAGTGTGGAAGTGGGAGGCGCTTTGTTGGCTTGAGCCGTAGTCATCGCCGTCTATGTACCAACTGTTGATAATGATCGGATTGGCGACGTTGGTCATGGTGATGTCGGTGAATAAGACGTTTTTCACAACGCCGCCTTGGCCGCCGAAATTATTGCCGTCTAAAATGGCCGGACCGGCCTTCATGCGCAGCCCGTTGGTGGTATTGGTAAATGTGCAATTTTTGACGGTCAGGCCGTCGAGGCCCGATTGGGTCTGCCCGCCCACGGAAATTCCATGGCCGTCGCCGATGGTGCAATTTGTTATGAGGATGTCGCTGCAATGGGTGCTCGAAGGCTTGGCCACGATGTCGTCGTCGCCGTCGTTGATGGTGCAGTTCTTGATGAGAATGTGACTGCCCGAGTAATCGATGCCGTCGGTGTTCCCTAGATAAGCGCCGCCGTTCATGGACTTGGTGTAGTTATCGTTGATGTTGATGCCGTTGATGGTGAGGTTAGTGATGCCCGAGGGGACCAGGTGGAACTTCGATGAGTTGCAAATGGTTACTCCGCTTACGAGCAAGTTGGTTACGTGTGAGATCGTGATGAGGTTGCCGGTGCCTTTCTGAGTAGTTGCGCGGCCGTCGATGGTGCCGCTGCCGGTGATTTCGATATCGTGCCCGCTGCCGATGTTGATAAGAGTGTTGAGCGGCGAGGCGTTCCAGATATTGGCCCCGGTGGAGAGTTGAAGATTGATGTTGCTGGGGATCGAAAATTGGTTACAGAGATAGGTTCCGGCTGGGACTATCACCGTGCCGCCTCCATTCGAGGTTGCGGCAGTAAAGGTGGCGTTGAGATTCGCGGTGTCGGTGGCCGCGACGCCGGTGGCGGCGGGGACGGTAAACGTTCCCAAAGGTATCGTCGGCAACACAGGGTCCGCAGAGGCTAAACCGGGAATAAAAACCGCGATTAACGCCAAAAGGCAGAGATAACGGGGATAACCTATCGGCGATCTGCTTTGAACGGTGTTTTGGCGTCGCATAGATGCTCCATACAGTTGCAGGGATTTCAGGTTGCGGGCGGCAGTCCCACCAGGATTGTGGGAATCCGTTCAAGCTCCAAAGCGCGCCGGAAAATATAGTCACACGGCACGCACTTTATTGTCTCTTTTCTGCGCAAGAAATGCAATAGATTTATGTCTTACTTCCCCCCTGGGAGAACTGCAAAGTGTCATTTTTTTCTTAAACATGATGCGGGGAGAGCCGTAGAATAGAAGGACTGTATTTCATCATTCCACGGGATTCTCGATCCATCGCGAATAGCACGGGTTGCATAAGTACAAGATCAAACTTCGATAGACTTGATCCATTGCCTCTCTTTCCGAGAGGTCGCGCATCTGGTAAATCAACCGCCGGATTTCCGCTTTAAAGTCGCGGTGAAGGTCTTCTTCCGAGAAGCTTGGCGGCGTTGGATCGGCCATCGCTTCGATGCGCACCAGATAGAAACTGCCTTCGCCGGGCTTCAGTATCGTCCCGCATCGGTGACAACACAATGGCGGTTCGTCGTTTCCGTTGTCTTCGTTCATGGAGATATCGCATAAAGAAGGCAAAACCATTTTCCATCCACAGCCCTCACCCTAATCCTCTCCCAAAGGGAGAGGGGACATTGAATCCGCAATTTGCAAAGCTCCAATGTTATTTCACAATTTCAAATGGAATGGCCGGCAAGGTGCCCAGCGATACGCGTCTTTTGTTTGCCGGCTGTGTTCCGCCGCCGGGATTGAAAATTCTTTCCGCGGAGGCCTCGATAATCAGGTTGCCTTTTTGTCCGGATTTAACTTTGTCGGCATCGGCATGCAAAAGGAGCGTCAAACTTTCTTGAGCAGGGGATGCATTCTGTACGGAAATACCCTCCGGCGGATTGTTTAATGCCAACTGAACATTCTCGAACATCGGCCCGCGGGGCAGGGAGAATTTCAGACTCGCGGTTCCGCCCGCGGGAAGTTTCACGGGCGATTCCCCGATGAAGTTCAAGGGCGCCCTGGGCCGTCCGCGTGCGATTACCGAGACCAGCAGGTTTTTCTCCGGAACGAGATGGTGGTAGATGAAGGCCTGCATCATGTCTTCCGCTGGGACGGCCTGCCGAACGACCTCCCGGCCCTGGATCGTCGCGCGGCCTTCAATCGAGAGGTTGCATGGTTCTTCCAAGGGAGATTGGGGGGCCTTAAGCGTGAGGGCCATCTGGTCTTTGTTAGCCGGCACGCTGGCGCCGCTTAAGGCGAATCCCTTGGGTGCGTCCTTCAAAGCCAGCGTAATCTCGCCGGAAAAGCCGTCTTTTCGCAAGCAATACACTGTGATGGGCACGGATGCGCCGGTGCGGAGGTTGACGCTGGAAGGCACGACGCGCAAGGCGAAGTCGGGCCGAGGCTCGCTGATGCGCAGGCGGTAGCCATACTCCGGGCCGCCCTTGTGCTGGGCATCGCCCAGATATAAATAGTAGGCTCCGTTGGCGGGCAATACGGCGGTGAGGTAGGAGTCGGCGTGGTGCGTGCTCAAGCCGGTCCCTTTGTCGCCGTAATCGTCGTTAAACGCCAATTGCCGCCCGTCGGCGTCGGTCAGTTTGAGCACGGAATCCAGCGGTGAATCGAGCTTGCGGGCATCGACATCGGCGACTATTTCCTGGCCTTTGCGGCCATCGAAACGGAAAACGTCCCAGTCGCCCGGTTTGTCGATGCGCCCGTTGACAATAATGGGCAGCGTTACCTGCTGGGCGCTTGCCGGATCGTCGTTCGGTTCTTGTTCCAGGTATTCCGGAAGCGTATCGACGGCAAAAGGCACGATATTGGAGATCACTTCCCCACGGCGAATGGAAAGCGGAATAATTCCCGGCTCTTTGTCTCTGGCATCCATCGTCAGCTTTTGCACGGGGAGATTCCAACCCTTCAGTTCGACAACGGTTTCGGTCCCGGCCGGGCCGCCCAAGGGAAAAACGCTGGTTACAAAGGGCAGTTCGCCCACGGAAATGCGATACACAAAATCCTCGCGGCCGCGATACAGGGCATCGCGGATTTCGAGCACGTACTGGCCGTCCTTGGGAATCTTGCAATACAGGACCGGATCGGGATGGAAAAGGTAGTGGTCGTCATAAGCCAGTTCATTGCCATTGGAATCATAAAGCGCCACGGCGGCTTGAAACCAGCCGGGGACGGCGTCGGCCAAATACGGGATCAATTCCCGCGCACTTACGGCTACGACCAGGCGCTGACCTTTGCGGGCCTGGAACCGGTAACGATCCACGCCGCCGGGCATGGTTTGTCCATTAATGATGGCCGGCAGCGTAATAGTCATCTCAGGCTCGCGACCGGTGCTTCGCGGCTGGCCGCCGGCTGCTGGTCCCCTGCCGTTTAATGGATTCCCGCTGTTTTTTGCTTCTTTCTTGCTGAATTCCGCGAGCTGTCCGACATGAAAAAAAAGCGGGTTCGACAAGCCGTTTGACGTTGCCAGGCGCAACTCGCGCTGGCCGGGCTCGGTGTCGGGGGCCATTGTGATTTGGAGAATGACCTTTTCGGCGAGGACGGGATTGGCTCTCTTATTCTGAACGTCATTAAGCTTAGTCCTGATTTCGAGCATTTCCTTGACGGTTTCGGCCTCTCTCGGTTTTTTCTGCAACTCTTGCAGCTTTTCCCTTAAGTCGTTGACCTCTTTCGGCGTGAGAAGTTTGATGCTCTCGATGACTTTAGCCTGAACGCCGCCGCCGGATATATACACATTGTCGGCGCTTTCGAGATACTGACCGCCGATGGTGACCTGGAATGTGTCGCCCTGCCGGCCGCCCGCCGGATAGGCATAGCCGATATGCGGCGCGTTAGGCTGCGACCATGCGGCCTGCGCGGCAAACAGAAATATAACCAGGGCATAAAGCAACGGACACAATCCGTGTGTTTGCTTTTCTCTAGCCCAGGCGTTTACGCCTGGGACTGGGTTGATTCCATAATCACTAATATCTAGCCCCTTTAGGGGCGGCCGAAACCCGGATCGAATGAATCCCGTGAACGGGATTGACAATGCAATTGATAGCAATGGCCTCAGGCCCCAGGCGTAAACGCCTGGGCTAGATAAAAAATGACGTTCAGAAATCATTGCAGGTCGTGCATTAAGATTTTGAGTTGTACTAATCGGATTCATCAACCGGTTACATAATTTCTTTTAATCGTCCGCCCATGGTCACGCCTTCCTCGGGGGATGGTGTTACATGTAAAACAAGTCCTTGGGGATTGGGTAATTTTCCCTCGGTGTCAATGCCGAGCAGTTCATACATGCTGGCGATGAGATCGCAAGGATACACGGGTCGATCCTTTACCTGTTCGCCTTTTGCATCCGAGGCGCCGACCACGCGGCCGCCTTTGAAACCTCCGCCGGCAACCAGGGCCGAGAATACCTGTCCCCAATGCCCCCGGCCGCCATTCCAGGGTTCTTCCCACATGACCTTTGGAGTTCTGCCGAATTCGCCGCTCCACCAGATGATGGTGCTGTCCAACAGGCCGCGATCGGATAAATCCGTAAGCAGGGCAGCCATGGCTTTATCCATTTCCGGCAGTTTCCGGCGCATGATCTGGAAATGCTGTTTGTGGGTATCCCAACCTTTGTAATTGATGGTGACGAAGGGGACGCCTTTTTCGACCAGGCGCCGCGCCATCAGGCAGGACTGCCCGAACGTGTTGCGGCCATAGAGGTCTCTCAACTCGTTTTTCTCTTGGGCGAGGTCGAACAGTTTGCCGGCGTCGCCCAGAATCAAGTCGTATGCCTGTTCCTCGGATATATTCAAGGCCTTTAAAGATGCATCGTCTTTCAGAACATGTTCAAAGGTGTTCAAATTATGGAGCAGTTCGCGTCGATCGCGTTGCTGCTGGTCGGTAACGCCTTGGGCCACTATGCCTTCCACTGCGAACTTGGTCTGTGCCGGATCGCCGCCCGTGGCGAATGGTTTGTAGCGATTACCCAGAAATCCCGCCTCGGAAAACCGCCCCTGCAACTCGGTTAGCACGATATAGGGCGGAATCAGTCCCCGGTATCCCGCGTCGTAACCTTTCAGCAGCGAGACAACTGCGCCAACGCCCGGGTAAACTATCCGCTCGCCCGGTTTCCGCCCGGTTTGAACCATGTAAGACGCGGTTTCGTGTGCATTTATGCCGTGGGTCATGCTGCGGATGATTGAGTATTTGTCGGCTTGCTTGGCCAGCAGGGGAAGCAGTTCGCCGATCACGATTCCGTCCACATTGGTAGCGATGGGCTTGTTCAACGGACCGCAGTAGTCGTATCCGGCCTCCGGTTTGGGATCAAAAGTATCGAGGTGCGACGGGCCGCCCCACATCCAGATCTGGATGACCGACTTGGCCTTGGCCTTGACCGTTTGCGTTTCGGCCCACCCGGGGAGCCCAAAAGCATTGGCCAGCAAAAAACCGCCCGCGCCGGCCAGACCGCGGCGCATGACCTCGCGCCTGGAGATGGAATCGCCGCTCTTCGTCCCCTCTCCCTTTGGGAGAGGGCTAGGGTGAGGGTATCTCATGATAGTGCCTTCTTATTTTAATACCTTGTTCCCAGGCATGGCCTAATAAAGTACCAAAAAATCAAAGCGCGACCAATGGTCGCTGCTTTACAAATTATCCTAATGCCTGTATAAAAACTCCGCGCTATTGAATAATGCCCAGATAAGGTCCATCATGGGACGCCTGCCTTCATGGCCGGGCTGGGCATAGTCTCTAAAAACGATCAACTCGTCATCAGTGGGGTAACGGGAAAGTATCGTCAAATAAAGCTCATCCACGATATCTCGCGGTTTTTTCTTGGATTGCATCACTTCTCGAAGCTTGGAGCTTTGTTCTATCTTGCTGCGGATATGCGTTGAATTGAGCATGTGCAGTTGTTGAGCGGGAGAGGGGCGATTGTTGCGCTCCGATTCCAGACCCGTGTCGCGGGCCGGGCGTCCAAACATCTCCAGGAACGAACTGTTTATGCTGCCGTCGGCCAACTCGATCGAGCGTTGGTTTTCGGGAATGAATGTGAAGGGCTCGGGAATGGGACTTGTATAATTCTCCGAAGTGCCGGTAATCTGGCAGATGGCATCGATAAGCACCTCGGCTTCCAGGCGGCGCGGCAGATAGTGCGAAAAATTGGCGTCGCCCTGGGGATTATCGGTTTCGGGTATGGATGAAAGCTGATAAGTTTTTGAATTCAAAATCAGCCGATAGACGTGCTTCAGGTCGTAGTGCGCGGAGACCAACTCATGCTCCAGGTAAGCCAGCAGTTCAGGATTAACCGCCGGGTTGTCAGGGCGGATGTCGTCGGGCTCGTGAATAATGCCGCGCCCCAATAACCAGGACCAGACGCGGTTCACGATGTTGCGTGCGAACCAGGGATTTTTCGGGGCGATCAGCCAATTTGCGAATACTTCGCGGGGATCCTGGCCCGGAAGCAGCCGGGCCTGAGTTCCGTCGGGAAAAACAGCCTCTAGCGGCGCGCCGGCCCCGGATTGGGCGGAGTCCTTGCCCGGATCGATTATAACAACTTCCTCTTTCCACTGCTCGGTGGACTTGTACTCGATCTGCGAAAAAAACAATCCCATTTCCGACCAGCGCTGGCTGGGCCAACTTTCCGCCCGCACGCCCATAAAGGTCAAAGCCACGGCTTGCGCGACGGCCGTCGGCTCCCGGCTTTGGATTGCGCGGTAGAAGTTCACCTGTGGCACGTTGAAGTTGCTGCCGTTGGCCGTTAGCATCTCCCGGACGAAACGGTCGTAAGGTATGTTATCCTTGATGCAAGTCCGGATCCAGCGGTGATAGGATTGCACCGCATTGGGCCATAAGTTGATGGGAAACTCGGACTTGACTCGGAGCAGATCGCTCCATTTCATGGCCCAGTAGTCGGCAAACTCCTTTCGCTCCAAAAGACGATCGATCAGAATTTTGCGTTTTTTCAGGTTCTGGTCGGAAATGAATTCTTTGGTTTCCTGCGCGGTGGGGAGAGTGCCGATCACGTCCAAATATACTCGGCGGACAAACACCGCATCGGAGCAGACTGGGGCCGGCGGAATACCCAAGTGCTTGAGCTTACTGAAGATCAGTTCGTCGATTTTGCCTTGGGGCGCCGTATTATTTGGGCTCTCAAAAGGGAGCACGGGCGCCCTTGTCGCCCCTCTATCGGCGGTGGCCGCAGTCAGGACAACCGCGAGAACCAAGAATGCCTTCATATTTTAGTCCGGCCGAAGCAGCGTGTTCTTTCCCAGGTGCCCGTTAATTAAGTATAACCCACCAAAGAATTTAACACCAGAAGTTGTAAATTGTCTTGGTCGTTTGGCAATTACCCCGACAAAACAAGGGATACGGAAGGTCGCGAAAAGGAAAATGGCTCGCAAGTTCTTAGTTTATAAGCACTTGCGAGCCCGGGATCAATTTCAGCGCATAGGGCGGGATCATACTTTTCGAACAGGCTTTTAATCTCCAGGCTGAACACGGTATAGGACGGTGCCGTGGGAATTGACCGTAGCGGTAATCTCGCCGTCGATAGTGCCAATGTCCTTTTTTGCCCAGAGATCGCGCAGCTTGCATGGGCCGGAGAGGCCGATGTCGGCCAGCGGAACCGATATGCGGGCCGGTTCAGTTGCCGCCGGATTGTTGGCCGTCGGCGCCGATACCGCAGCAGGTGGCGGGGCTTCACCCGGCGTACCGCCGCGGCGACGACCGCCCACAGGCAGGGGTGAGGCATTGAAAATTGCAACGTACTTGTCCTTCGAACCAGGCACGTCGGCCACCCAGGCAAATTGAGTTTTGTTATTGGTGGCAAACAACTGCCTGTTGTTGGTCGATTGTTGATTGACGGCAATTACTTCATCGTTCGTCATCAGCGAGAGGGTAAATTCGTCGTTTTTAGGCATGTTTCCGCCCATGATCAAGGGAGAACGGGCAATCGACCAGAGAGTCATTAGAGTGATTTGCTCATCGTGTGTAAAATGCGTCCAGGCGTCTTTTTCCTGCCAGGCGCGAACGTTGCCCAACGGCAGCATGTCGGCGTCGGGCCAGTGTCCGGGACCGTTGTATTTGGACCAATTGTCCAGACGTGCGAATTGGGCGTAAAGAGTGCCCCAGTTGTCCCAAAAATCATCACTGATTCGCCACATGTTGGCGTGGTCCTTAATATGCTCTCCCTGGTTGATCGGCGTAGCGCCGGGCGAGGTGGAAAAAACGATTGGCCGGCCGGTCTTGTCGATTGCCTTGCGTATGGCCTCGATCTCGGACTTGTGGTACGGGCTTGAAAGGTCGTCTACCTTTACAAAATCCAGGTCCCACGATGCCAGCAGGGCAAAGACTGAATCGTAATACTCTTGTGCGCCTGGTTTTGACATGTCAACACCGTACATGTCGCCGTTCCAAGGGCATACGGATTTTTTGTCGGCGATGTCCGCTGCTTTGTAGTTTGTGCCAAAGATCGGCGTATTGTCGCGATCGACCGCCTGGCGGGGGATGCCGCGCAGCAGGTGCAGGCCAAACTTGAGACCTTTTGCGTGCAGATAATCGGCCATCGGCTTAAACGAGCGAGTGTCCTTGGTCATGGGGAACCGGTTTGCCGCCGGGAGCAATCGGCCATAGGCGTCCGTCTCAAGCATAGCGCCTTTACGATACTCGGTGGTGTGGGCTTTCGGCTCATACCACTGAATGTCAATCGTAATAATGTTCCAGCCGTGGGATTTTAGATTTTTCTCCATGTAATCGGCGTTGGCGAGCGCGTCGTCCTGGTTGACGCCCGCGCCGTAACAATCCCAGGAATTCCATCCCATGGGAGGCGTTAAAGCCCACTCATAAAACTTCGGCGGCTTCTCGCCGGCCGGCTCCGTGTTTTGCGGCGTCTGTGCCGAGGCGGCTGAAACCGCCAATACGATCATGATAGCGCTGAGTAAGATTGTTTTATTAGTCGCTCGCATAAAGGTTCCTTAATTGTTTGAGAATTGAATTTTATTTGGTAAACGACGATCTTAACAAAAATGAAATTATTACATGCCTTTAACCGTTTCCAAGGCGGCGTTCAATTGCAGGACTTCTCCTTTTCTTAAGAATATCTTCCGCTCATTGTACACTTCGAATATCTGATGGCCTATTTCTTGCCCAAGAAACTGCATAAGCCATTGCGGAATAACGGCTTATGAGAATGTTTGCGATGACTTGCCAAAGCCTGCAAAAAACATCAGCGGAGAGGACTGGGTTCGTCCCCCACACACTTCACTATCTCTCGACATCGCAAGGATTTACGCCTAACTCATTTTTTACAAAGTAGTTATGGCAGTCTGGTTATTTCTTCTTATTCCCGGTTGTGGAGGTAGCAAACCTGGCCAAATCCTGGACAAATTCGTTCGTGAATATATACCCGTCCGCACATCGCATCCCATCCCGTTTGGCCCGTCAGAGCCTGCCATTTTGGACTACAAAATCATTATAGTTGGCCGACAAAAAAAGGGTAGACGCAAGGGGCCGAGAAGTAAAGATGAGATTGCCCAGGAACGGAAGGAAATTCTGGAGCGGACTATTCGAGAGATCGATGAAATTGTCGCTGAATATCATTATGAGTTACCGCGGAGCAAGGCCGAGTCCATCGGAGCGGCATATGCTCGTTACTCTACCCGTTTTCAAGACTCTATTGCCGACCAGATCCGCGAAATATTTAAACAGGCCGTTCGATTAAAAAAGTTGAGATCAATAAAATCGCAGCTATGTTCCATTATACTACGCGAGGCATGGCCTTGTTGTTGCAGAAAAGCTACACGCGCACTGGCGAAGAAAAGCCTGACGGCCGATCGCACCGTCACGCACACAAGAAGGCGGGAACACGCCGCCTTTTTTATCCATCAAAACTGTAGGACGTCAACACTACTTGGACAGTAGGGAGGTTTTTGGTATGAGATAGGGTCAGAAGGATTGAAACAGCGGCCGTAACCGGAGTTCGGCCGACCGAAGGTGAACCCCCAGAACCAAGGAGAAATTCCGATGTCCCCAGCGAAATCCGAGCGGCGTCCAAATGGAAAATGTCGGTTTAAAAATGCAGTCAACAATGGTTCTATTAATGGGCAAACCCTAAACTATTTCACGCAAAAGATCGATTTACCTTGAAAAAATGTCGTAGTGGCAAGACATGTAAAAATCGGATAGTATAAGGTAGATTTATAATACTCGGAATGGTTAACTGGCTCTGGCAACTTTGATTCTTATTTTTTGTTTTGGTTCCATATTCCTCGAGCAAAACATTTTGATCTGTTGAAAATACAGTGGTGAAAAAAAGAAACCGAAAAGCTCAGAAAAAAAACTGTGATGCGGCGGATGCCTCTAAATTTGTCGTTGCGCCTATGGCGCCGATTGGCCGGCGACCGGCTGATAAGCGGCTTTGGATTGCATTGAGTTTAGTTGTCCTGTTGCTGTCTGGCTGGCTCTTATTCTTTAATCTGGGGCATTATTATCTTTGGTGTGACGAGGCCGATACCGCGCTGTTTGCCAAGGGAATTGCCCGCACCGGCGACACTTCAGCCCTGATCGATCAAAATATATATGCGTATCATCATGGAGCGTGCCTGAAGAACCTGTGCGGGCGATATCAACCTCCCGTGCCTTATTACATAGCCGCCCCGTTTGTCGGGGCGGATGGCACGGGCTCTTTTTGGCCGCGTTTTCCCTTCGCTGTCTGCGGCCTGTTAAGCGTTTGTTTGCTTTTGTACTGGATGATACAAAGCGGCATATGTAGAGTTTTTCCTGTTTTGCCGCCAGTGCCGGTACTTTTCCCTGACAATTCTGCTCTCCCTGGCGGTTGCCTATATATATATGAATTGGAAGGGGCAATGGTGGGAATATATGGGGTTCGTGCTGGCCTCGGTTCTATTGCTGGGCACGAACTACCTGTCGTATGCCGCATTGTACGCCGTATTGGCCTGCGATTACCTTTTATTCGCTCGCCGCCATTTGAAGTTGAAATTTGGCCAGTGGCTCTTATTGCTGGGGCCGCAGCTCATCATAGGCATTGTTACGTTGTGGATCTTCAATCCGACCGGGGATGAAGTAGCGCCGGATTTGCCCGGGCGAGACATTTTCCTCGACAAACTTCTGCTTTTATGGTGGAACTTACGGGATCTTAACGCAAGCGAATTCTACATCGGCGTGGTAATGCTGGCCGCACTGCCGGTGTATATCTGGAAACGAAACATTTG
>JBEKZY010000105.1:0-23486 GCA_049509395.1 Thermoguttaceae bacterium
AATCCCGCCGCAGTATCGGTGTTGGACGGATCGGACGCCCCGCTGAAACTCACCGTGGCCGGACTGCCTTCGTCCACCGGCCCGTTGTTGCCCAATACGGCCGTGGGCGAGACGTTGTTGACGGTAGTCGTCTGGATCGAGTTACCTACATTCCCATCGCTATCGTTTACATTAAGTGTTGTGATATATGTCGCGTTATCGTCCGGCACAAAGGTGAAGGTCGATGCGGTGTTGTTGGTCACTGAATAAGTATTGCCATCTTTTGTCACCGTCCAGGCGTAAGTAACTGTGCCGGTTTGCCCGAGGATAGAACTGTTGAGAGTAAGTGGAGAGCCCTCTGCATCAGTGTTTGACGTATCGGGTGTGATGGCAACTCCGACCGGTACAACAATGCTACCGTTAATGGGCGACAGTTCAAGACTGCCATGGTTGAGTTGGCTGGGGGAAGTTCCATTCATAACGATAGTCAATGGTAAAGTTCCGGCCAACGCATCGGTTTGCACATGGAATGCTAGGGTGAACAGGTCAGGCGTCCCGTCCGTGAGGGCAGTGGATGAAGATAAATGTACACTTACAATGCTATTAGCATTGTCCAAGGATTCCGTTAGCAGGAAGCCCTGGCTACTTAAATACGGGCTGATAGTAACGTCTGAATCGCTGAGAGACAGCCGACTTGTGTCGTAGGCTATGGTGAAGTCGGCCGACAACAAATCCTTGGCATTGTCGGTAATCCGAACAACAGCCGGTACGGTATCGCCGCGGTTGGCGATGGCGCCCTGGCTGCCGATTTGCACGGTCGGATCAACCAATCCCAGGTTTGAATCAAGCATTTGTCGCGGTTCACAGATTTCGAAGCTGAGTGTTCGCGATCGCGAGATAAGAGAACGGGGCGCCTTTTTCTGACTGGAACAAAAACGTCCCAGCGACTGAAACAACCGGAACTTTGCAAGCCAACTTGAATTCATGAATCAGTATTTTTTAAATAATCGATAATGTTTGACACTAGAATATTAGTAAAATCGTTGAAGCCTAAAATGTCAACAAAATTGGGGGATCTCCCCCCAACATATTAGAATTTCAGTATTAAAGGGGGGCAAGTTTAGTCCTTCATTTAGATGTGACATAATTAGAATGGGTGGGCATGTAAGAGTATTTAATCAACAACATGTATTTAATCGTGCCGATAGTGAGAGATTTGTTCAGCAGAAGCGTGTTGTCAAACTCGCCATTCAAGATTTGCTTTTGTTTTGGAAGAATGATTGGAGGCCGGTTTTCAATGCTAGCGACGATCCAATCAAATCCCTTCGGATAGATAGAAAACGGGGCTTGATTCGGAGAATCATTGGTCTGGATTCTGCTTATAGAATCACAATATATGCCCCTCTACGTGATGGTTTTGGGTTGGTCGGCAGTTTTTTTAACTAGTATACAAGTCTTTATTTAACAAACAGTTATACGTTTTCCAAAAGAGTTTCCAATTACAGAAAAGGAGTTTTTTTGTAATATGGTCTGTTGGTTTATTGACAAACGTGTTTCTTTTGGTATAAATAGGGGGAATCAAGGTGCAATAGATCGGTGATTATACTTTAAGTAGGTAGCACAAATAACTTCTTGAGGCAGCGTTAATCAAGTACTTCGATGTGAATGTTTTGGAGTAGTTGAAAAAGAAACTCCAAATGCATGGGAGCAAAAGCCAACCGGCAGCGTGTCGATAGGCTTCTCTGCTTGCTTCCCTTTTAGTTACCCAGATTTTTAAGGCAATAGTTTGTAACTATACGCGCTTAATAGATTTGGGTCGAAGGAAGAAATAACTTAAAAGATGTCGTAAATAAAAAATAATATGAATTGAACTCACTTGGAAACAGATAGGAGTAACAGTCATGTTGAAAAAAGGAAAAGTCTTGATTTGCATTGCTGCTCTGCTAATCGCCGCCTTGTCGGCCCTGCCGCTGCAAGCCGACCTGTTGAGCTACTCTGGTAGCGCATATTACGATGGAGTAACTTATTGGTTTGGCAGCACCAACTACGCTGATGGCCCTCTGAACGGAACGATTGAGTACTCCGTTTACGCACCAGGTGTGTTCAACACATTATTCCCTGGTTCCGGCTACACGGCGCCGCTTAATGATTTCACTTATGCATATCAGATTATTCAGGCCGGCCAATCGGACTTGTCGAAACTCGATGTATCGATCGCAGCTAACCGGCCGTCGGATACAATCGGAACATTTTCGACCAATCAGGTTTCAGGGGACGCACCCTTAACGAGCATTCTCACAGTTCCCAAAACATCGCCTTACTCAGCCGAGTGGAGTTTCAGCGGGATTATCACTCCTAATTCGAGCCAGGGATTGGTATTTTCCAGTCCTAACTCGCCGGAAATGCGGTTTGGTTCGGTCATTAACAGCGGTCTAAGCGCTTTCGGTTATCTACCATCGCCGTCCACCGTTCCCGAGCCGTCCAGCCTGTTACTTGTAGCGTGCGGAGCGTTTATTATCACGTCGTACAAGGTTTACCGCCGTCGCTAGAAAAGAGGCGGTCAAGGAGGAAAGCAATGTCTACTCGTGCCTATAAGATTGTCGTAACAATATTCTTTATCATGCCGTTTGTGGTCGGGGCGGCCATGGGTAATATGATTCACCCATTGCAGGGCGATCCTGAAAGCGATCCTGCCTGGTCCGGGACGCAGCATTTCAGCAATTCCTTCTTCGACGTTCAGATATCGGCTGATGTCGATTACGCGGTCTACCCACCCGGTCAGTTCGCTCTATCTTCCAGCCTGGACAACCCTACTGATCCCAGTGGAGGTTCCGACTACGTTTACGCATATCAAATCTGGAACTCGGCGGCATCTAACGTGGGACTTAATGCCTTCTCAATGGGTTTCGGCGACTTGGTAGACAACGGTCACGACCAAAAAGAGCCGGCCAACATCGGTTTTCTTAGCGGCTTTGGCTTGGCTCCAAGTAGTTCCTATTTCGTTCCCGCGACACCGCCTGCACAGTCCGGAAGATGGGATTTCAACCCGACAATATTATCCACCGGGAACTCCACCATTCTGCTTTACACCAGCAAGAATGGGCCGGAATGGGATAAGGCAAGCGTATTGGGCGGTGGGCTGGCCGATACCGAGAACTTACCCAATCCAACACCGGAGCCGGCAAATGGTTTCTTGTCACCAGCCAACCCTGCAACCGTGCTGATGTAAGTGCTGATGTTCGCAAACTGCGACGGTCCGACTTCGGACTCCACGGCCGCGCTTTTATCAAGCCCCTCCTGTTTCATGTACGCAAGCTCGAAGTTAAAAGCGTAGCCAATCCAGCACCAAGCACAGTTGTGACGCGGGATGGTTGGCAGAAAGTGTACAACAGGGGCATCAAAGGTGTACAGAGCATCCCGATGGCAAGTCCATTCTTTTTGGCGGCTTAAAGGCTTGGCCGTTACGGATTATTTTGTTTAATACCAGAATCTTAACCTTGGTATTCCGGAAAACGCGCTATCACGAAAAACTGACTTTGAATCAGTTAGTTAAGGTTCAAATCTTTATTCCACAGCTTTTTCATAGGGCTGGCGGGCGGTTCTTACTTTTGAGAATGGTTTTTGTCGGCATCCGATGCTTGCGGTAATAACCCCGGGACAAGGGCGGCGGTCGGTTCTCTGAAGGTGTTGTCGTGGACCAGAATTCCTTGATCGCCGACAAAGAAGGTGTGGAAATCGTCCACGATCAGGTTGTAGGCGAACTCGGCGGGAAGCTGATCGGCTACGGCCTGCCTCTCGATGCTCTCGACGCGTACTCCGCCGGAAATTGTGTGCATGGTCTTGCCGACGGCAAGTTGTTTGGTCATCTGCCAGCCTTCGCCCAGGACCCAAAACGGATGGCTGGGGGTGGAGGTGATGGTATCCGCGCCCAGGCCGATTTTCATTCTTGTTCCAGGCGGTTGGGTGGTTACGGCCAGCACGGGCTTGTAGGCCAATTCGCCCGATTCCACGTTCTGGGCAAGGACCCGGTCGCCGATCTTGATCTGAGCGATGGGCATCCGGCCGGTCAGCGTCCAGACTTTGGTTCCCGGGGAGAAACAGGAATGGGGCCAAGTCACGGTGCCAGTCGGAAGTTGGATAGTATGCGCACTGCCACCAGTCATAGGTTGGGAACTAGGCGTATAGGCACGAGTCGAAGTTTGGTAACCAGGCGCACGGGCGCCAGTCGTAGGTTGAGGCGCATCATACACTTGGTATCCTTGGAAGGCATTCTTATACACAACGGGTTTACTCGGTTTACTTTCATATGCAGGCGGGGGCGGGGGGGGTTGATACGTGGGTTTGTCCGTCTCGCTATCGGTTGCATTTTCATTGTTGCCGTTAGTGCTGTACATGCCGTTGTAGTCCTGCAACCACCAATCCCACCATTTTGTCGGATCTTCTCCCAGATCCTTTCCGGTGGTTTGGGTGAGCACGGCCACAATCCGGGCATTGCGTTGCTCGATATTGTCATTTATGGCCTGCACGTGGTCGCGTAAAGCCGCTGTTTGCTGGTTTGCTTGCACAACCGATCTTGCCGCGTTCCGTCGCTGATTGATGGCCATTCCGTATGCTGATTGGCCTGGTTCGCCGTTGGCAGGCAAGTTCGGAGCACTTTCTTGTGGCCCTGTAGTTATCGTGGTTGAAAAATCGGTCAATGCGCCTTCCCGGTAAAAGGAGTATTGCGTGGCAAGATTTCCGGTGGCGCTGAGCATGGATCGGATGTCGGCCTCGATCGGGGTTTGCAGGCCCGAGAGCAGGAGCGGCACATAGTGGTCGAAGGGATGTTTCTTTAATCCCGTAGCGGCGGCGGAGCGAACGTCGTCGAACTCCGAAAAAACGCTTTGTCGCACTAAGAACTGGGCCACAACCGGTTGCGGGTTGGGTTCCAACGTTTTAACCAGCGCAAGGGCGATACGATGCCGTTGATCTTTTTTTGTATCGACTTGCCGCAGGATGGCCCATTCCAATCCCAGCATGTCGGCCGGTTCGGAGATTTGGGCGATCTTTTCCCGCACCTCCGCGGGCGGCGACGTTTCGCGACGGTCGTCCGCACGCTGCCATTGGGTCACAAACGGGCGCCATTGTTCCATGGCCTTATTTATTTTTTGCGCCTGGTTTTTGGCCCGGGCGATTTGCGGATCGGTCATCAGTTTCCCCTCGTACATGTGCAGGCCGAGACTGCTAAGCCCTTGGACGGCCTCCGGTTGGCCCGGCTGTATCTGATTGGCCAAAAGCAAATGAAGGCGTTCCTCTTCATAATATTTGTTTTTATGGCACCATTTTGCCAAAGCAACTTGATCTTCGGCCGTCGGACCGGCCGCATCGCGGAGCCGGCGATATTCGGCCAGGCGATGATCTTTTTGGGCCGATTGCTCGGCCTGCGAAGCCGTAAGCCAGGCATCGTCGACGCGGACCTGCCCAAGTTGCCAGTGGGCCGCGGAGTCGCTGGGGGTTTGAGCCAGGGCCTGTTCGAGCAAAGCCTCGCGCTGATCGTTGCGCCCGGCCAGCTCGTTTTCCAGGGCCGCCCGGACCAGATTTCCGGCAGGCACATCGGTCGTAGCATAGGTCTGCGCCGGCGTATCCGACCGGCAATAGCAAGCCGATAGCAAGATAACCGTCCCGGACATCAGCCCGCGGTAGACAATGGAGAAGGAGCATTTTGTCTTCATAATTTTTTCCTTAAGAGAAAAATATAACCTTTGAAATGAACATGAACACACGCGGCCCGAGTAAAAAAGGACCTCCGCAATGCGAATCTTGCGCAACATAGGCATAGATGCAACGAATCATACGGGGATCCGATTCGTCAAAAGCCCGAGATCTTGTTTTAACGGCTGCTATGGTAAAGGAGCATGCGACAGGGTTTTAAGTAGATTCAGGTGAAGCAGTTGCAATAGAGCCCTAGCGCAGGCCACCTTTACTTGTCATCCCCACGTTAAATATATCAGGAGGGGTTGAGTACAGTCAAGCAACATTTCATCAATATATGTGGGGAATGCATCATGAACCGATCCATAGAGAACATGGATCGACAATGATGTTTCACGGTTCGGATTCTGTTCCATGCCCCGGGTGGGGTTTTTTCTAACGAAATAATTCCCCGATAGAGTTAATTTGTGCATAAAACGCATGTAAATACTTGACATCCCGCGGAAAACTGATATTTTGACGCTATCTAAGTTGAGCGCTTATCAGAGAGGCAGCGTCGCGGTCAAATAATACGACCTTTCGACATTATCTAATGTCTTAGGTCTCATATTATTTTTTCTCCTCAGTTTAGCACCGTGAATTTATCGTCAGGTCATTGCCCTAAACAGTCTGTTGTTATGAAACGCAGATAATAAGTTATTTTGCTTAGACGTTTGTGTACGGCCTGTCGGCAGTACATATCACTAATCGAAACCCGCTACAGAATTAAGGAGTGAAGAATCATGCGTTACCTAACGGTGAAAAACATCTTGTTTTTGAGTTTCTTCCTTATGATTTTGGCCTGCCCGGTTGCCGGCCGAGCCGACTTTGTAACCCCTAGTCCAAATCTCCCGCCGCTTGACGGGCAGTATGTCAGCCCGGATCAATGGCATGCCTTATACGCCATGGGCATTGTTTTGACCGACGTAGTACACAAAGGTTTCACTGCTTCATACCCGCCGCCGGAGCCGGGCATGACCGATATTCATACTTTCGGCTCGCAAGTCGAGGGAGAGGTATCGTTTGACGGCGGGGTGACGTTTCAACCTTTCTCGACAAGTGGTCCAACGACCGTGCAGATCACCGCCGAATTAGGTTCGGAAAATCCTTCTTACTACGACACGGAGATGCTGCAATTGGATCTTAGCGGCGGTACATTGCCTCCCGGCGTGCTGATTCGTGAAAGCCCTACCCTTGCGTCCACCGGAGAGACGACCATTACCGATATAGGCGGTGGAATGTACCACATCGATAGCTTTTTCGACGTTTTCACGGAACTGTCACTGGATGACGGCAATACCTGGTATCCAGACCTGGACGGGCCGGCTCATATGGTTCTCCAACAAAACACTCCGGAGCCATCGAGCCTGATCCTCTTGGGCTTTGGCGTGCTTGGGCTATTGGCCATAATCCGGCGCGGACGAAAGCAGGCGGCATGAGGATTCGGAGTCGCAACAAAATAAACCGGCCGAATCGGGAGGGCCGGGCATTCTTGTCCGGCCCCAAATCTGGAGGCCGGATATTCCTGTCCGGCTCGTAAAAGACAGACAAGAACATTAATCCCAGGAGGACAGGCATAAATGCCTGTCCTCCTGTTTGAAATTGGCCGGGTAATTTTGATGCGGGGTCTTAAAGGGGAGGCGGATATTTTTTCGCTCTCATTCCACCAGCCGTTCCAGCAGGCGGGGCAGCGAGACGTAGGCGAAGCGGGTGACGTGGTCGGAGGTGGAGAAGGGAATGTAGAGGTGGTCCTCGTGGATCATCGCGCCGCAGGTATAAACCACGTTGGGCACGTAGCCGTCGCGCTCTTTTTCATTTGCGGTGATCAGCGGTTCTTTCAGGTGGCCAATGACTTTTGTGGGATCCTTAAGATCCAAAAGCATGGCGCCGATGCAATAAGTCCGCATGGGTCCGACGCCGTGGGTCAAGAGCAGCCAGCCGGCGGGCGTTTCCAGGGGCGAGCCGCAATTGCCGATCTGCACGAATTCCCAGGAATATTTGGGCGTTTGCAGCAATTCGGCGGTTTCCCAAAAGTGGACGATGTCGGAGTACATGATATAGAGATTTTCGCCGTCCACGCGGGAGCACATCACGTAATGGCCGTCGATGCGCCGTGGAAACAAGGCCATGCCTTTATTCCGGGCCTGTGCGCCGTTTAAGGTGTGGATGCCGATGCGGAGGAAATCGGTGGTTTCCATAAGCTGCGGCAGCATGCGATAACCGTCGAAGGCGATATAGGTGCCGAAGTAGGTGGTCGCGCCGTCGTCGTCGACAAAATTCACCATCCGCAAATCTTCGATGCCGTACCGTTCGTTGCTGCTTTGGGGGAAGATTACCACTTCGGCCGCCTCGGCGTCTTTGGATAGTTCCAACTGGTAATTCGATCTGGCCAGCAATAACATGCTGTCGCGGGCCTGGTCGTAAACGAGTTTTTCAGGGGCCGTTTCGGCCGCCTTGGCAAGGGCCCGTTCGAGTTCGATGAAGGTAAAATGATCGGGCAAGAGATCCATCACGGCGTTGACCGCCGTCTCGTCTACGGCGATGTCGCGGAGTTTTTGGCGGAAAAGATGTTTTTCGTAATGGTTATCGGGCGAAATTCGCACGCGGTGCGTATAGCGGCTGGGCGGCCCCATGGTAATCTTGTGATTGGCATGGATAATGCCTTCGCGAAAAACGATCGAGGAAAGATGCCCTTCGCCGGTTGCGCGAAAACTCATGATAAAGCGGACCTCGCCTTTGCGAAGATTCCATTGGTTGCGATGCTTGACGATGGAGGGATTAAAAAGCGCGGCCGACTCGATCGAGTATTCCGCGGTGAAATAGGAGCCGATCAACAAGCGCTTCTTGGGCGAGATGTTGTCGGTTTCGCCGACCAGGGCGGCGGCGGCCGAATAATGCTCGTCAAAAATGGCCGTAATTTGTTTGTGCCGGCCTTGGAATTTTTCCAGCACCTGGTCCAAAACGTGATCGACCTCGCCCTCCGAGAGTTGAGCGACGCGATCGATGATCTTGCGAACGCGCGTTTCGCCGCCGGGATCGAACGGCCGGGTAATTACCCGGCGAATGTCGTTTTCAAACCGGATCGGCAATCGTTGAACCTTCAAAGATTTACGACCGGCGTGTTTTTTCGTGGTTTCCATAGTTGCAATCTATCCCAACAATTATACAAAAGCGGCGTTTGATGGGTTATTACCCCAACGATAGGGGGGGGCCTATCGCCGCTTAGACACATATATTATAATCAGCATTATTAAACAAAGTGGATTTAAAGATGGCAGTTACGGCGTTTACCTGGCCAATTCAGGAGATTCGCTTGTTTATAGTACAGTTGTTACAGGGATTGCGACATAACTGTCATCTTTAATAATACTTTGGTTTTGCTTGGAATAGGAAAACTTGACGACCGAAAACGTCGAGAATGGCTGAAAGAATCAGGAAATCTAAGCGAAATGTAGTTTTTGTGAGTTAAAGGCCTGAATAAAGAAATTCATACCTTTTTCCTAAAGGTTTCATACAGGCCTGGAAAAAAACCGATTTGTGCGAATCGCTGGCGGCGGAGTTTCCGGATGCGACTTTTTTTGCCCTTCCGGTCAACGACATCGAGGCGGGCTACAACTACCCGCCCCGGGTCCGTTTCGAACTGCGGCAAAACGATCTTACCTCGTACCGGCAGGCGGCCGACTTTTTAAATGTCAACAAAGTAAACCTTGTTTGCCTGCAGCACGAGTTCGGCATATTCGGGGGACCGGAGGGAAGTCACGTCCTCTCGCTGCTTCGCGACCTGCGGGCGCCGGTAATCACCACCTTGCACACGATTCCCGGCCAGCCAAATCCGATCCAGCGCGAAGTGCTTTCGGAGATTGTCCAACGGTCGGAGCGCGTCATATCGATGAGCGATAAAGGCATCGAATTCTTGCGCGAGGTGTATGGTTTTTCTTCGGACAAGGTGGTTTTTGTGCCTCACGGCATTTATGACATGCCTTTTACCGACCCGAATTTTTACAAGGACCATTTTGGAGTCGAGGGGAAATTCGTAATCTTGACGTTCGGACTGTTGGGTCGGAGCAAGGGCATCGAGAACGTAATCAAGGCGCTGCCCGAGATCCTCAAGCACTGCCCCAATGCCGTTTACATGGTTGTGGGGGCCACGCACCCGCACGTTGTCAAATCGGAGGGCGAATCCTATCGGATTTCCTTGCAGTTGATGGCGAGGAAATTAGGGGTCGAGCAAAATGTCATTTTCCACAATCGTTTCGTGAGCCAGGAAGAAATGATTGAAGCCATCGGCACGGCCGATCTTTATGTAACGCCGTATTTGAACAAGGAGCAAATCACATCCGGAACGCTGGCTTATGCCTTGGGGGCGGGAAAGGCGGTCATCTCCACTCCTTATTGGCACGCCGAAGAATTATTGGCCGACGGTAAAGGGATAATCGTCCCATTCGGCGATCCGAAAGCCCTGGCACGGTCCGTCATCGATTTGATCTCAGACGAAACCCGGCGGCATGCCATGCGCAAGCAAGCCTACCTCATGGGCAGAAACATGATCTGGCCGGTGGTGGCCCGTGAATATATGAAAACCTTCGAGGGGGCCTGGCAGGAACGGGCAGCCTTGCCGCGCGTGGTTTACAACGCAAAAACACTCGCCGACGGCCAGATCGAACTGCCACCGTTCAATCTCACGCACCTTCATCGGCTGACCGACGACGTGGGCATCTTTCAACATGCCATAGGAACGGTGCCCAACTATTCCGAAGGTTACACCACCGACGATAATGCCCGGGGATTGATTTTCGCCATTCTCTTGGAAGAACTGGGCAAGGAAGGCCTGCGACAGCTTAACGGATTAGCCACTCGTTGTTTGGCGTTTCTGTGGCATGCCTACAACCATCAAAACGGCCATTTCCGCAACTTTATGGGCTACGACCGCCGCTGGCTCGAGGAGAAAGGATCGCCGGACAGTCACGCCCGGGCTTTGTGGGGATTGGCCACGGTGCTGGGCCGGTCGCGGCAGGAAGGGCTGCGCCGGGCTGCGGCGCGATTGTTCGAACGGACGTTGCCGACTGCGCGCGAGTTTAAAGATCTTCGCTCGGTTTCATTTACACTTATCGCGCTGGATACGTATTTGCGCCATTTTCCCGGCGATAGGGCGGCACAAGAAATTCGAGCCACGCTTGCCGAACGTCTGTACGATGCCTTTCAAAAAAACGCTACCGCGGATTGGAATTGGTTTGACAATCAATTGACTTATGCCAACGCCTCGCTGCCGCACGCGCTTTTGCTTTCCGGTCAAGCGATGCAACAAAAAGCGATGGAAGCGGCCGGACTTGAGACCTTGGAGTGGCTGGTTTCGGTGCAGACCTCGAGCGAGGGTCACTTTATTCCCGTCGGCAACCAGGGATTCTATCCCCGCGGCGGAAACTGCGCCCGCTTCGATCAACAGCCGATCGAGGCGCATGCCACGGTTTCGGCATGTATCGAGGCCTTCCACTTTACCGGTCAGACCTGGTGGAAACAGGAGGCGATTCGCGCTTTCGAATGGTACCTGGGCCGCAACGACGTGGGCGCGGCCTTGTACGATTCGCTCACCGGCGGATGCTGCGACGGATTATCGACCGAGGGGCCAAGCGCCAATCAAGGTTCGGAATCGACCTTGGTTTTCCTGCTTTCCCTGACCGAACTGCGGTTGTTGGAATACATTATTCCCGCCGGGCGCGAGAAAATCTCCGGCAACGGCCAAACGCCAGTGTCTAAAACGCGAAAAATTACGCAGCAGTTGTCCAAGGTATCGTCGTGAACCATTTGCAAGAACGGGATATGCTCTTTAAGCGGCATCCGGTAAATCCCCTGCTGACCGCTGAGCTTTGGCCGTATGCGATCAACACGATTTTCAACGCCGGAGCAACGCTCTTGGCCGACGGCACGACCCTGCTGCTATGCCGCGTGGAAGACCGTCGCGGGGTGTCGCATTTGTGCGCCGCGCGATCGCGTAACGGCGTGGACGGCTGGATCGTCGATCCCGCGCCTACGCTATCGCCCGACCTGGAAAAACATGCGGAAGAAGCTTGGGGCATCGAGGACCCGCGGATTACATTCCTTGCGGAGATCAACAAATACGCCGTTGTTTACACGTCTTATTCGAAAGGAGGGCCGGGCGTATCGCTGGCCTTGACCGAAGATTTTCACGACTTCGAGCGATTCGGGCAGATCATGCCTCCCGAGGACAAGGATGCGGCCCTGCTGCCTAAACGGGTCGGTTCCTATTGGACATTGATTCATCGGCCTGTAAGTCCCCAAGGGGCGCACATCTGGATTTCATATTCGCCCGACCTGAGGCATTGGGGAAGCCATAAGCTGATCCTCAACGCCCGGCGCGGGTCGTGGTGGGATGCGGGAAAAATCGGACTCTCGGCGCCGCCCATCGAAACGCCGCGGGGATGGCTGCTCGTCTATCATGGCGTGAAAGATACGGCCTCGGGGAAGCTCTATCGCGTGGGTCTGGCCCTCTTGGATCGGGATTCGCCCGAGGTCTGCCTGCGCCGCGGCGACGCCTGGGTCTTCGGCCCGGAAGCAAACTACGAACGCTTCGGCGACGTGAATAACGTAGTTTTCCCCTGCGGATATGTCCTGGAAGGCGACGGCGACACCCTCCGCCTTTATTACGGAGCGGCCGACACCTGCATAGCCATGGCCACCGGCAGCGTCAAACAAATGCTCGAGTGGCTCGACCAGCACGGGAAAGATATTAAGGCCGGGCTGGAATGAACCTCTATTTCTATGTCACCTCTCCCTTTGGGAGAGGGCCAGGGTGAGAGTGAATTAGTCGAAATATCTTTGTCCATATTGTGGAAATACCGGCTAATGGATATCTTGATTATTGAAAATTGCGATAAAACTTATGGCAATAGTAAATCCAAATGTCATTGTTCTGGCTGGTCCAAACGGTGCGGGCAAGACAACCACGGCTCCAACCTTGCTCCGCGAAACGCTTGGAGTGGTTGAATTTGTTAATTCCGATACTATTGCACTTGGATTAGCGGCTTTCAGTCCTGAACTGGTCGCTCTGGAAGCCAGTGCAATCATGCTTGACCATATTAGGGCACTTGGTAAAAAACGCAAAAGTTTTGCCTTTGAAACAACGCTTGCCAGCCTGTCTCTCGCTCCTTGGCTTGCCGAATTGATTAAAACAGGTTACGAATTCCATCTTTTTTTCTTATGGCTGCCTAGCGTCGAGTTTGCTCTGGACAGGGTGGCTGACCGCGTGCGCATGGGAGGGCATAACGTGCCGGCGGAGACGGTTCGACGTAGATATCACGCGGGACTACGAAACTTTTTCTCGCTTTACCAACCTCTAGCAACCAAATGGCGCATATACGATAATTCAGTTGTGGCCGACTTGCGACTGATTGCCGCGGGCAAAGGAAAAATCGTTGAACAATTGGGCAATGCGACCATTTGGCGGCAAATTGAAGAGGAATACTCACATGGCAAATGAAGAAAAAGATATATCCCGGATTATTAGCGAAGGGACACTCATCGACAAAGCATTAGTTTTAGCGGCCAGAAATGCCGTCAAAGAACATATACAAAAGGGACAACCGCTGGTTGTGTGGCGCAATGGCAAGACGGTTCTTATTCCGCCGGGTGAACTCGAATTAGAGGGTTTCTCCAAACAAGAATAAAGACGATTTAGGTAACGAGATAAATCTATTCAACGCAATGCGGCACAAATGCCGCGGCTAAACGTCATCAATTATTTTGACGTCCTGAGCGAATACATTTTCGCGCCGATCTCGCGGCAGGCTTGGACGATCTCGGGATTGGGCGTGTCGCAGACGTCGACAAAGCCGATCTGGTAGTTCTCGCCGTCGAAGCGCCCGGTAAAGGGCTGGTCGCTGAACTGGAAAAAGTGCGTGCCCACGATCAGCGGATTTATCAGCGCGCCGGCGACGTACTTCATGTACGTAGCGGCACGGTCTTGCTGGTCGGCGGTGGGCACAAGACCGGGATGCGGCATGCCGCGATCCAGGGCGCCGAAGTGGAACTCGCCGATGATGATCGGCTTGTCTTCGCCCCTGGGAAGGCGGAGATCGGCGACGCTGTGCTGGTATTTATTGAAGCTGACCACGTCGCAATACTTGGCTGCCGCCCGTACTGCCCGATCGTTCGATCCGGCAAAGCGGCAACCCAGATAAAGCCCTTGGGGATCGATTTCCTTGACAGCGTCGCGGCAGACCTGGAAGTATCGCTCGGCCGACTTGGTATAAAAAGCGGCCAGATCGCCCCAGGCATTTTGGAGGTTGGGCGGAGTCGTGGAATCGAGAAGGGCGTTCCAGGAGGCGTATTTAGCGTCCCATGCTTCGTTGAGTTTTTCGATGGTTTCGTACTTTGCCTCGAGAGCGAGGTATAAAGCCTTTTTTGCCGGTTGATCGGCGGGCGAAGCCAGGGTAGTCATGGCCAGCGAAAGTTCGTCGCCCCAATCCAGTTCGTTGTCGACAAAGTAGCCCAGGCACCAGGGATCGCCGGCCGCCCTGTTCTTGTGCCGGGCGACGGCCCTGCGCGCGGCATCGGCAAAGCCGGGATCGAAGACGTCGACGAACTGGCCGCGGAAGGTTCCTCCGCCGCTTACACGCCCCGCCTGCACGGATACGGTAGCCGTGTAAGGCGTTTTGTCGAGCAAGTAGATTTCGCCGCTGGACCAGTTGCCGATGGTGTTCAGACCCCAGCTTCGCATGCGGCGGTGGACGATTGCGGCGAATTGCGATTTCCAGTCGTCGCCGTATTTTCGCATTAGATTGGCCGCGGCGAAATTGTAGGTTCCGACGGGCTGATTGGGATTATCGCCCCTTGCGCGGCTGAATCCCCGGCCATAGAAGGCGGCCAGCGGCGAGTCGGCGGCGGGCAGGTCGGCAAACCACTCGCGCCGATCGGTCAAAGCGGTAACGTCGTGACCCGGCTCGACACAATCGACCCCCTGCGACCAGAATAGCCGGCCCTCGGGATCGACCAGCCACCAACGGCCGTCGACCTTTTCCACGCGGAAACGGCCGGTGGCCTCGAGTTGCGGGCCGTTTTTCCACCCGCCGTATTGATCCCAATCGACCGGGCCGGAATGGGCGTCCAAATCGGCGGCCTCGTCGGCTTTCCGCTTTTGAAGTTCTTCGGGGATGTGGATTTTGCCGGGCCAATCCTTGTGCATGTATTGGCCGAGGGAGTCGATCATGGGAAACCACTTGCTCTCGTCGGCCGGCAAGGGGAAGGCAATTGTGCCGCCGGCTCGGATGTTGGAAACATCGAAAACGTGCGCGTCCTTGGGATTATTGATGAAGATTATGAGTTTATCGACCTTGGCCGTATCGATGCCTTGCACCTCGTCCAAGCCGCCTGGATAGCCGCGCATGCCGAAAAAATTTTTCGCATATCGGCGGACATTTTTTTTCGCAGGGGAATGTACAAGGTCTGCTGCTGGCCGACGGCGAGTATTATGGCTCCGGTTATCGAGTTGGTCGCTCCGTCGCCGCCGGGACTATCGACGCGGCAACTAACTTGCACAGTGTTAATGCCCGTGTTTTTCACGTCCAGGGCGACGAATCCGTAGTCGGAAAGGTCCCAGGATTCGCCGGGCGCTTTGAGCGTAACGCCGGGCCAACGCTCGTTTTGGCCGGTGGCGATGCTCAACGCATTATCGGAAATGCCCGGCTTGGCGTCTTTCGCCTCGACCGACGCGAGATCGAATTGCTTGTCGAATTGAAAAAGATTTTTTTCCGCCGGAGCTTCGGTTGCGGATATAATACTCAGACACGAGATAGATATCAGGGCTGCATAAAACATGGATTCACTCCGGTTTGCAATTTATTGCCATTTAAACTCGATCAAAGTCAGATTGATGTTAAAATAACTCCTGCCGGGATTCAAGTGTGGGCATAACATTCCATAGGGGGGTGTTTGGTATAAATATAATGCACGTGGAATGGGGGTAAAATCGAACAATTTGGCTGTCATGCAAGTTGCTGTCAAAAACTCGGGGCTAATTATATCGAATAGTTCGAGCAAAATGCATTTTGCCGCTTTTAACCGGGTTTGCGATAAGGTAGATTTCCATAGCCCACATAAAATATTTAGCCCTCGGTGAATACACCGGGGGCTATGGTTGCGGCTTTATGCCGCGTTAGGAGAAAGGCCATGAGTGACGAAGCAAAGAACGATCAGCCCGAACAACCGGCCTGCGCCGCGAGTGAGGCCGAAAAGTGCGCCGATGTCGCAGGCGAGTGCCCAGAAGTCCATTTGGCGACCGAGGCGGTGCGTCTGGCGAAGATGGAACTGGAAAAGGCGGAGAAATTCTACGAGGACATCCGCCGCCAGGCCGCCGATAAAATCAAAGCGGTCCGCGAAACCACGGTGGGAGATGTAATCGATAAGACGCTGGTAACGGTAAAAAGGCATCCCGGCCCGAGTTTGATTATAAGCGCCGCCATGGGTTTTTGCCTGGGCCGTTGGTTTCAGAAGCTTTTTAAGAAATAAGGCTTTAGGCTGGAGGCTGGAGACCGGAGGAACATTGGAATAGTGATTGGCTTTCAGCAATCAGCAATCAGCCATAACACATTCTCGCGCTGATATCTAAAGCTGATTGATGCTGATAGCTGAAGGCTGTTTGCTGATAGCTTGGTGAGAACTGAAAACCTATTACTGAAAACAGCAAGGCGATGAAAGACTCCGAGATTGAACAACGCAAGCGAGAACTTCACATGCGGATCGGCCGAATGCGGCGGCGGATCGATAAACGTATGCACGCCGTGGGTCAACAAGGACGCCGGCTGGCATCGTGGCGGGAATATGTGAGCCGATATCCCAGTTACGCGCTGCTGGCCGCTTTCGGCGTTGGCTTGGCGGCCTCGGGCGGGACCTGGCGGGCCCGGTTGCTGCGGCGGTTGGGGTCACAGGCAGTCCGCCATACGGCCCAGCGCGCAGGGCGGCATCTATGGCAGGAAATCCAGCGGATTTGGACAGAGTCGGGGGCCAAGCCATGAGTTCGCCCGATCGCAGCCTGCTGGCCGATTTAAAGGCCGAGCTAAGCGGTTTGAAGGCCAACCTAGGCGAAATGCTCCAATTGCGTTGGGAGCTTGCCAGGCTGGAAATCCAGGCCGATATAGGGCATTTAAAACGCCTGGCATTTATCTGGGGCGTGGCGGCTGTAATGGCTTTGACGTCTTTGCCGCTTTTGGCGACCTGTGTGGCCGATGTGCTGGACGGCCGGCTGGGCATCGCCCGCAGGGGCTGGCTATTGATCTTCGGCTTGGCGCTGCTTTGCACGGCCTTTATATGCGTTTATTTGGGCCGGATCTGGTTCCGCCGCCGCTTCGTGGGCCTGCAACAGACGCTCGAGGAGTTGCGCGAGGATCTGGAGTGGGTGAAGGAAAAGATGAAGGGTGAGGGATGAAGGATAAAGGCGGAATGACGAATGCTAAATTTTTAATGCCGAAGAAACCGCTTGCGGTTTTGCGTTGAAGGTCGCAACTTCTTTTCGAATAACTCTTGGTTCAAATGCCCGGGCAATTGAGTTTCAGATGATGAATGTCGCGCGATAACGCATAAACCCGCTCGCCGACCAACCTTCGGTCGGTGCCCGCTCGCGGCTAAACTATATCAATATCTCAATTCTAATCCCTAATCCCCCTAATCCCTAATTCCTTTTTACACGTACGCGCAATCCATGCCCAGCCGGGTTTTTAGTTCTTCGAACTGGCGGGAGTAGGCGTCGCTGGAGGAGTGGACGTGCTCGGCCTCGGTGATGAATTTCATCTGATCGTTGCACTTAATGCCGTTGTTTTGGAGAATATCTTCAAACTCGCCCAGATTCTCGCCGTAGACTATCAGCAGCTTGTGCTCGTCGAATTGGATCTCTTGCGGGATGCCGGGATTGAGCACGGCCAGGCCCGTGCATCCGTCGTTTTTCAACAGGTCTTCGTATTCCCAGAGTATGCTTTTCAGCACGGGCAAATCGATGTGTTCGCGATACAAATCGCTATGGCCGTTGTTGTCGTGGTTGTGGCTGGTCTCCAGCACTGCATCGACGGTAAATCCCAGCGGATCCAAAAGATCCAAAAACAAGTCGAATAGTTTTTCGCTGGAAACGGCGATCATCAACACCGGCACATTGGTGCGATTCTGCTCGTCGTGATAGGAGTCGTGGCGGTACCCTTCGGCGGGCACGACCTGGAGGTCGTACGACGGGCGCACGGCATCGGTCAGCGAATAGTTGCCGTACCTGGACACACCCAGATGCGCTTCCAACTCCTCTTCGCTGAGGTGTTCGAAGCTGCTGGTGCCCACGGGCATAGCGCCTTCGCGGAAAACATTGCGGAAAAATCTTTTCAAAAATCCCATGAATGCTCTCTGCTTTGTTATCCAATGATGCTTGTTCTTGGGGATTGGACGAACCGCAACTGGGAGCCCTCTCATTGAACAGTAGGTTACGCTTAGCGGCATTGAAGCAGTGGGCCGCCAGCGGAACGAACTGCCGGGGAACCCGGTATGCTACAGGCTGAACAATCCGCACCTACGCCATAACCGGCCAAGCTTGTGTTTACACATCGCCTCATGTGGTAAAACGTAAAACAACGATCAACAACCATGCACAACTCGATAGGGAAGTTTAGCATCAGAAAAAACGCACTGTCGGTTGTTTGTGTGTTTCCGCAAGCGGATTAATGCACTAGGGATGCAGTTCTTCGGTTCGCGGAGAGTTTGGCAGTAGTAGCCGACGGGGCGTTCAATCGTTAAACTTACAATAGAAAGCAAAGTGAGCATTTCGCGTTGATAACGATCACCATAATTAGGATTTTTCCTATGTTGAAAAAGAAATCTATTTTTACGCATTCATTTTTACCGTTTGGCGCGTTAAAATTCACCGCTTTTGCCGGGGCCTGCATTTTGTCGATCTTTTGCGGATGTTCCGCTTCAAAATCCGCTCCGGAGGGTTCCCTTTCCCCGCCAAATACCACGGTCAAATCGGCCGATACGCTGGACCGGGAAGATTGGGAGTTGTGTTTCGTCCAAGGGATTCGTGTCGGTTATGTGCAAACTGCTTACTATCGGATTTCGGAGTTGGGCAAACCGGCCTTGCGGATCGAGGGCGATATGCATATCGCGATAAATCGCAACGGCGAAGAGACGAAACAGCAGTTCCGCTCGACCAGCATCGAAACGCCCGAAGGCCGGCTGCTGCGCTTTAAAAGCGAGATGCAAATGGGGACCGCGCCGCTTGTTATCACCGGCGTGGTAGTCGGCAACCGCCTGCATATGGAAACCATATCGCCGGGCAAAAAAGTGCCCAGCGTTATCGATTGGTCGCCGCAGTACGGGGGCTTTTTCGCCGTCGAGCAATCACTTTTTCGCAAACCGATGCGGCCCGGCGAAGAGCGCACTCTGCATATCATGATCGACGGATTCAACCAGTTGGCCACTTTCGAGATGGTCGCCCGCGATTGGGAACAAACGCCGCTCTTGCACGGCACTTACGAATTGCTGCACATCGACAGCGTGGCGATATTTCCAGACGGAAACAAACTGGAGCAAACCCTGTGGACCGACCACGCGGGCGAAAAGGTTAAAACCCGCAGCCAGGCAATGGCTATGGAGACCTTCCGCGCCACCAAGGATGAAGCCCTGGATAAATCGGATACCGCGCGGTTCGACGTGGGGCTAAAAACAAACGTCAAACTGGAAAAACCATTGCCCGGGGCACACGAAACGAAACGGGCCGTATACCGCGTGCATCTTACGGGCGGCGATCCGGCGGCCGTTTTTGTCTCCGGATCGACGCAAAAGGTGAAATCGCTCGATGCCAATACGGCGGAAGTGACGGTATATGCCGTGCGACCGGATAAGCCGGGCAACGCCGGCGCCCCGGCCGATCCGCCCACCGCCGCCGATCGTGAGCCGAACAATTGGATCCAAAGCGACAATCCGAAGATTATCGCCTTGGCCAAGGAAGCGGCCGGCGATGAAACCGATCCTTGGCAAACGGCCGTGAAGTTGGAGCAATTCGTGCACAAGTACATCACTCGCACGGATTATTCCCAGGCCTTTGCCTCTGCCGCCGAAGTGCTTGAAACCCGCGAGGGAGATTGCACCGAATACGCCGTGCTGTTGGCCGCCCTGTGCCGCGCCCGGGGCATACCGGCCCGGGTGGCCATCGGACTGGTTTATGTGCCGAGTGCTGAAGGATTCGGCTATCACATGTGGACGGAGATTTATATAAAGGAGAATTACATAAACAAGTCCCCTCTCCCTTTGGGAGAGGGTCAGGGTGAGGGCAAATGGATTCCCATCGACGCCACGCTGGCCAAAGGCGGCATCGGGGCCGGCCATCTGCAACTGGCCCACAGCAGCCTAAAAGGCGCATCGGCCTACAGCAGTTTTCTGCCCGTGGTGCAAGTCGTGGGAAGATTGAAGATCGAGGTTATCGAGGCGGAATGACTTCCACATTTTTCCAAATGATGCTATAATATGTTCCGGAGGAATAGATTATGCAATCGATCATCCATACGACCACCAAAGTACTTGCGGGCAATCGAATCGAGATTTCCGATCCAAGCTTAAAAGAAGGGGAATGCGTGGAGGTCGTGCTCTACCCCAGCACCGCCGATCAAAAAAACAAACCCTCTGTTCTTTCTATTGTTGAAGGCTTAAAAGGGCATCGTCTTTTTTCAACTCCACAGGAAGTGGACCAATATCTGCAACAGGAGCGTAATGCGTGGGACAACTAACGCTTCCCCCGGTAAGCTCGATATATGTGGATTCGAGCATTCTCATTTATACCGTGGAAACACATGCTCGATATTGGCCAAGCTTACAAACACTTTGGGAAAAAGCAAAATCCCAAACTGTTACATTAATTACAAGTGAATTGACAATTCTTGAATGTCTAGTGGGGCCAATTAAAAAAGGCGATCAACTTCTGGTCCAAGCTTATTCACAAATCTTTAACTCGAGCGATCTAAATTTTGTGCCTATTGAACGGCGGATTTTATTACATGCCGCCAAACTCCGGGCTGAGACTCCTGCCTTGCGGACTCCCGACGCCCTCCATGCAGCCACGGCTATCGAGTCGGGTTGCGGCGCTTTTCTGACCAACGATGCGGGATTCAAGAAAATACCCGGACTTGAAGCGATTATTATTGGCGATTCAATTTAATAATGCCACCCATTTTCTATGTTGCCGCGTCCGATTTTCGGCGACTTTTTATCGCGCGGCGGAATAACAATACGACCGAGAGCAGCCAGACGATTATGCTGAGAATAATGGGCCATTTACCGGGTTCGGATGGGAGAACGGAAACATCGACCATTTCGGGCGCGGATGGATCGATCATATTTTCAATGTTGTCCAAATCCGTTATTTCGCCGGCAAGGAGTTTTTTCCACACGGAGATGGGCATTTTCGAGGGCAATGTTTTGACCGAACCATCGGCGAATAATATATTGATGCAACCGGTGTGAGCGGATGTAATGCGCAAGCCTTTGCCGGTTTTCATTCCTTCCAAAGCTTCGTCCACGGCAAGATCGCGCGGTTCGGCCCAATGCACACCTGAATTTACAACTTCCACGGCCATGACGGTGTGCGAACCACCATCGGGCAAGTCTGAAATCTTAACCAATCCATCCTCCCGCCATGCCGTGCCCGGACCAATTATAGCAATGTAATTTGCGGTAAAATCATTCTCATTCCGAGGATAGCTCGGACATTCGTCTTCGTATATTCTAGATTTACTTAAAACTTTTTTATTGAAAGGACTATTCCAAGGTTCATCTTTTCTCAATTGAAAATAAACGGAACCATACTGCATTTCCGGCAATATTTGTAACCGCCAACTGAATAAAAGTTTGCCATCTTTGTCGCATATCTTCGGCGGGGGAAAATGTTTGTTTGTATCGTGATAATCATGCAGTGCCAAACCTATTTGCTTTAAGTTATTGATACATTCTGCACGCCGGGCTGCTTCACGTGCACCTGACATTGCCGTTAATAAAAATCCCGGGCAGATGATTCCAATAAAGATGACAAGAAAAGCCCAATTGATTCCATCTCTTAAAATCTTGGTGCGATTGAGACACAAAGCGGCGATCAACAGACTTGGGGCAATATATATTCCCCATGCCCCAAATAAGGCCAGCGATGCCGCAACCATGAAAAATATCAAAAACAGTGTTGATAAATTGAATTGCATGGTTTAGACGACGGATTTTCGAAGCTTCCAATATATGTAAAACGGGATGCCCGACAGCATCAGCAATATGCCTGTCAGGGTTGACCACGGGGCGCCTTGGGCGACGTAGATCAGGAAGGACAGGGAGATGACCAGGTACAAGGCCGGCGTGTATGGGTAGCCCCAGCAGCGATAGGGGCGGGGGCGGTCGGGCTGGCTGATGCGGAGCTTGTACACGGCGGCGACCGTCAGTGCGCCGAAAAGAACGGCCATGAACATGGTGTAGGTCAACAGGTCGGAGTATGAGCCGGTAAGAGTTAAAACCATCGACCAGACGCCCTGATAGATCAGGGCCGTGCCGGGCGTGCCGGCCCGCGGGTGCAGGGCAGCGCAGCGGCGGAAGAAAAGACCTTCCCGGGCCATGGCGTACGAGACCCTTGCCCCGCCAAGGATCATGCCGTTGATGCAGCCGAACGTGGATATGAGAATGGCCACTATCACCAGCGTCCAGCCGATGTTGCCGAAAAGCACCTCGGCCACGCGCTGGGCCACGCGATTTTCCGGAATCCCGGCGATTTCGCCGATGGGCAGCACGGCCAGATAGGCGAGATTCGTAAGCACGTACAAAAACGTCACTAGCAGGGTTCCCAGCAACAGCGATCTCGGCAGCGTGCGATCGGAGTCGCGGACCTCTTCGGCCACAAAGGCCACCGTATACCAGGCGTCGTAGGCGAATAGGGCCTTTGATAGGGCAACGGCCATCGCGGCCAGCAGCCCCACCTTCAGGGCCTCCTTGCCGGGTATCGGCTGGATGAGCGGGAAGAAGTGGGACGTGTCGCGGACGTGGCTCAGCCCGGCCGCGATCAGGGCCACGAGCGCGGCCACTTTCAGCACGGTGAACACGTTTTGCACAAAGGCCCCTTGCCGCACGCCCCAAACATTTACGCCCGTCAGCAGGGCGATCACCACGCAGGCCACCAACTGGGCCGAGTTTATCTCAAGCGTGAGCAGGAACGACGGTAAATGGGCCTGCCAGGCAACGGGCAATAGCTTTCCCATGGGCACAACGGCCAGAACATGGGCCTCGCCGAGTTGGGGTATGAACGACCCAAGGTATTTTGCAAAGGCGATGCCTACGGCGGCGATTGTGCCGGTTTGGATGACCAGGAACTGGCCCCAGCCGAACAGGAAGGCCCAAAAATCGCCGAAGGCCTCGCGGAGGTAGACGTATTGCCCGCCCGAGTGCGGAAACATGGCGGCCAGTTCGGAGCAGGCAATGGCCCCCAGCACGGTGAACACCCCGCCGAGGACCCACAGGCCGATGAGGATCCCGGGCGTCATGACATAGTCGGCCATGATCGAGAGCCCGAAGAAGATGGCCGAGCCGATCATCGACCCGGCCACGATGGTCGTGGCGTCGAATAGTCCCAAGTGCCGCCGAAGTTTGCGTGGTTCGATCATGCAAGCAATATAAGACAAACAGGGGCGGCAGTTCAACTGCAATCCGACAAGATCAGCCGACCACATCCTGGGCAATTTCCATTTCCACCGGTTTCAGGCGGCTTTTTA
>JBEKZY010000106.1:0-17015 GCA_049509395.1 Thermoguttaceae bacterium
TTTATCCTTCATCCTTTCATTTTTGGTACTGGCTTAGCCTGGCGGCGTTTGTTTTGGCGATGCTCAGCAAAGGATCGGCGGCGGTCTTGCCGGCATTGCTGTTGGGGATCGTTTGGTACTTGCGTCCTTTGACGAGGTGGGATTTAGCGCGGATTGCGCCGTTTTTCGCGGTTGCCGTTATGTTGGCGGCAGTTGATATGTGGTTCCAAACCCACGGTTCCGGAGAACAACTCCATCATGCCGATTTTACGGAGCGTTTGCTGGGCGCAGGCGGGGTGATATGGTTTTATGTTTACAAGGCCCTTTTGCCTTTGGACCTTGTCTTTATCTATCCGCAGTGGCAGATTCACGTTGATACACTATTGTGGTGGCTGCCGCTAATAATGGCTGTATGCGTCACCTCGCTTTTCTGGCTGTATAGAAACGCTTGGGCCAGGCCGCTTGTGTTTGCCTGGGGATTTTTTTGCGTGGCGCTCGTCCCGGTGATGGGACTGATCAACGTGGGTTTTATGAAACATTCGCTGGTGGCCGATCACTATCAGCACATCTCGCTGATCGGCGTGATCGTACTGGCGGCGGCGGGCTGGAGCAGTTGGCGTCAGCGGCAGCGAGGGCATAACCGCTCGGCGGCGAATTCCGCGGCGGCCATTGCGGTCTGCATGCTCGCATTTCTGACTTGGCGGCAAAGCGGACTATACAGCGACGCCTTGACGCTGTACCAGGCTACGCTTAAAAAAAATCCGGACTGTTGGATGGCGCACGACAACCTGGGAAATGCATTGTTCGGTGCGGGCCAAACAAAACAAGCGATAGAACAATATGAGTTGGCCCTGGGGCTGAATCCGGATGATCCCGCGACTCACAGCAATATGGGCAACGTACTGCTGCAAATAGGCCGGACTCGGGAGGCAATCGAACAATGCGAGCAAGCGATACTGCTGAAGCCCGACTTCCCGGAGGCCCTAAACAACCTGGGCAACGCGCTGGTCCAAGCAGGCCGGGTTGAGGAGGGAATCAAACATTACGAGCAAGCCATACGGCTCAATCACGAATATCTCAAGGCTCACTGCAACCTGGGTGTCGCCCTGATCCGGGCGGGACGATTTCCCGAGGCCGCCGATCATTTTCAGCAAGCCCTGAAGCTTAGACCCGACTTAGCCGAAATCCACAACGACTTGGGCACGATCTTGGATAAAACAGGACGGCGTCAGGAGGCGATCGAATCTTACCGGCAGGCGCTCAAGCTTAAGCCCGACTACGCCGATGCTCATTTCAACCTGGGGAATACTTATGAAGCGATAGGGGAACATCTAAAGGCGGCAGAGCAGTACAAGCAGGTATTGGCGCTAAAGTCCGACGATCCTGAGGCTCATGACAACCTGGGTATCGCTCTGGTGAATATAGGCCGGCCTGAAGAGGCGATCTATCATTTTCGGCAGGCCTTGCGCCTGAAACCCGAGTTTATTGACGCCTGTATCAATTTGGCGTTGACCTGTGCCAGCCTGCACCAATCGTCCGAGGCCCTAGCCGCGGCACAAAAGGCCTTGGATCTTGCCCGATCGCAGGGACAGACAGAGCAGGCCACGCAGATTGAAGGTTGGTTGAATTCTTACCGTGCCGGATTATCGGACAAGCTTAAGGAACCGCCGGCCGGAAAAACTCCCGGAGCAAGCTCCGGGGCTAAACCATGAATACATGAAGGGCGGCACGGGCATCTTGCCCGTGTTTATTCACGGCAGCACTGGCAAGATGCCAGTGCCACTCAATCGTGAGACGCCAGTGCCACGCTAGTTCGATTTCCGGCGTTTGGATTTTTCATCGATATCCGCGGTGGCGGTGTCGTCGAAGGGCTGAGTGAGGGGATTGCCTTCGGCATCCACGCCGGAAAGAAGCTCGATCCGCCGCTCCGCCCGCTGCAATAGATCGTACGATTGCCGTAGCAATTTTACTCCTTCCTCGTATCGCTCCAGGGCCTCGTTCAAACCCAGTTCACCCTCTTCCAAAAGATGGACGATTTCCTCCAGGCGTTTGAGGGATTGCTCGAAGGTGGGTTGATCGGGGATTTGTTCTTTTGATTTGTCGGCCAATATGGGACTCCACTTAAATAAATTAGACACCTCAAGTGGGCACTAAAGTGCCAACCGCTTATTTTTTCATTCCCACTCGATAGTCGCCGGGGGTTTGCTGCTGATGTCGTAGACCACGCGGTTTACGCCTTTGACTTCGTTGATGATTCGCGTGGAGATGCGGGCCAGGACCTCGTAGGGCAGGTGGCACCAGTCGGCGGTCATGAAATCTTCGCTGGCAACGGCACGCACGGCCACCACGTCGGCGTAGGTGCGGGCGTCGCCCATCACGCCCACGCTCTGCACCGGCAAAAGCACGGCAAAGACCTGGGACGTTGAACGATACAGCCCGGCCTGCTTGATCTCGCCGACCACAATGGCGTCGGCGTCGCGCAGGGTGTCTAGGCGTTTTTTTGTGACCTCGCCCACGCAGCGTACGGCCAGTCCCGGGCCTGGGAAGGGGTGCCGCCAAACGATGTCTGCGGGCAGCCCCAGTTTGGTCCCCAAGGCGCGGACTTCATCTTTAAACAGATCGCGCAGGGGCTCGACCAGTTCGAAGGCCAGGTCCTTGGGCAATCCGCCCACGTTGTGGTGCAGTTTGATGGTGGCGGCCGGGCCGTCCGGCGAGCCGCCACTTTCGATGACGTCCGGATACAGGGTGCCTTGGGCCAGGAACCGGCCTCCTTCGATCTTTGCCGCCTCGTCGGTAAAGCACTCGATGAAGGCATGGCCGATGCGGCGGCGTTTTTCCTGCGGATCGGCAACGCCGGCCAGGGCGGTAAGAAATTTATCTTCAGCCTTGACCACGTGCAAATCGGTTTTGAAGTGGTCGGAGAATTCCTTGATGACCGATTCTTCCTCGTCTTTGCGCAACAGTCCGTTGTCCACTAGGATGCAGGAAAGCTGCGGACCGATGGCCTGCCACAACAGGGCGGCGGTGACCGCCGAATCGACGCCGCCGGACAGGCCGCAAACCACGCGATAATTACCCACGCGATGGCGAATGGCCTCCACGGTTTCCCGGGCGAAATCGCCCAACTTCCATTTGCCTTGACAACGGCAAACGTTCTTGAGGAAATTGCCGAGGATTTTATCGCCCAGCGGCGTGTGAGTCACCTCGGGATGAAACTGCAAACCGTAAATCGGCAATGAACGATGCTTGACCGCGGCAAACGGGCAGGTCTCGGTGGCGGCCAGGGATATGAAATCCTCGGATATTTGCGAAACCTGGTCGCCGTGACTCATCCAGACGTCGGTTTCGGCCGGCAGGTTGGCGAAAAATGCGTCTTCCTTGATAATCCGGCAATGGGCCCGGCCGTACTCGCGGGCAGGGGCGCTTTGCACGCGACCGCCAAGGGCCTCGCAGGCCAACTGCATACCGTAGCAAATGCCCAGCACCGGCAGGCCAAGATTGAAGATCGCCGGATCGCACTTGGGTGCCCCGGGTTCGTACACGCTGGCCGGTCCGCCGGATAGAATGATTCCTTTTGGGGCCAGTTCGCTTAGCCGGGCGGGGGTTATATTGTGCCGGACGATCTCGCAATAAACGTGCTGCTGCCGAACGCGCCGGGCGATCAGTTGCGCATATTGAGAACCGAAGTCTAAAACCAGCACTCTTTCGTCGGCAATTTTGGTCATGCTCACGTCCCGGGTGAAAACATACTATTATAAATTACAAAAAAATGCCGGATAGTAGGCATATAATTCGTTACATCGCAAAACCACAAGCGGTTTGTTTGCATGAACGCACTACCCGAGAAGGACATAACCCGATGTGGGATAATACGTTACTGTCATACCCATTGTGACAATTGCCGGATGGCATTAAGATAAAATTAATGTTACTGAACCCTGAACCCCGAACCCTGAACCCTTTTTCGTGCTGATTCTCTTGACCAACGACGACGGGATTTACGCGCCCGGCTTGGCTGCCATGGCCCGGGAAATGCGTCGCTTGGGCGAAGTGGTAGTGGTGGCCCCGGCAACCGAGCAAAGCGGGGTAGGGCATTCGATCACGTATCTTACCCCACTGATCGTCAAGGAGGTGTTTCATCAGGACAGCCCAAACGGCGAGGAGCGATTAGGCTGGGCGGTCGAAGGCAGCCCCGCCGACTGCGTGAAAATCGGCATCCACCAGTTTTGTCCCCGCCAACCCGATTTGGTGATTAGCGGTATCAACAGCGGATTGAACGCGGGCATAAACGTGCTGTACTCGGGCACGGTGGCGGCAGCTATAGAAGGGGCTTTTTTCGGCATTACCAGCGCGGCGATATCGCTCGAATACGACGAACACGCACAGTTTGACAAGGCCGCCCGGCTGGCGCGGATCATTATCGAGCAAATTCTGCGGAAAAAAGGCCCTGATCCGCAACTGTATAATTTGAATATCCCCACCGCGGCGTTGGATGGGATTCCCGAAATCTTCACCGTGCCCATGAACATTACCCGGTACGGCGACCGTTTCGAGAAACGGACCGATCCCTGGGGCCGCGATTACTACTGGCTGACAGGCGGCCCGCCTACGGCCACCGTTGGACACGAAACCGATCTATCGGTGATATCTAAAGGCAAAGTGGCCCTAACGCCGCTGGATTATAATATGACCAGGCAGTCGGCCTTGGCCGAGATGGAAAAATGGCAATTTCGCTTTGATATTTCGGCAGATAATGAGATAAAATGTGATATAAAACAAAAGGTAAAATAAATATTTAGCCCCGGGTGAAAACTCCCCGGGGGAAGTTATCAATAGCAAAGGGAATAAAATCGTGCACCACAAATTAATCATTATCGCTTTGTTGCTTGCCTTGGCCGCGGGATGCGGCAGTTCGACTTCGCAGGACGCCGCACAACCGCCGGACGAAAAGGCGGCGTCCAGTCAGGCAGAAACGAAAAAGGTTGAGGCGCCCAAGCCGCCGCCTGCGCCGCCTGATGAGGCATTCACCGCGGCAGAGCAAAAGCCGGTCCCGCCGCCAAAGGCAACTGGACCCGTTTCACCCACGCCTCCGCCGGGCATGACGATTGAGAAGGCCCAGGTAGGCTCGGGCGATAAAGGCCGCGGATACGGCGGCGGCATCATCGGCACGCCAGTGTCCACGTACTTTGCCGCCCGGGAACGGATCATGTTTGAAATCACCATTCCCGACTGCATCCGCGCTTTCAAGTTTGAACACGACTTTAAAGGGCCGAAGAGCAATGAAGAGTTCATGGAACAGGTCATCAAAAAAAATGGCATCCAACTGCCCACCTTGCCCCCGGGCCATAGTTACATCTACGATCCGAAAGAAGAACAATTGATGGTTATAAGACCGGGGTAAGAGGTGAACGTTGGGTAGTGGACGGTGAACAGTGGACAGTGAAGGGTGCTTGGAAGCGATTTGATTTATTGAGAGTCGGGAAAATAATAACGTCATCTTTAGTCGGAGCCGGGCAAGTTCGAGGCGGCCGAGAACGTCGCCACCCAGCGCGGATCGCGCACAATGGCCATCGATCTTGTGACGCACAATATTTATTTGCCCACCGCACAATTTCCTCCAACTCCGGAAGGATCGAGACAACGCCCGGCGCCGATTGCAGGCAGCTTTATGATCCTGGTGGTGGGAAAATAAAGCGGCTACCCCGCGGCATACCGGTCAGATATAATTACTTTGGATTGTTTCAGGGCCAATGGCCTGGATTCCAGATCACAAAAACCGCCGGACCAAAAGCGTATATTTACTAAAGTCGCGATTTGGAGAAACAGCATGACAGAAAAAGCTAAATTCTACATTTTAACTCCTGAGGGCGTAGTTCCTCCCGATACTTTTGTCCTTGCCGAAGCGCAGCCTGCAAAAATCCTGGAAGGTTGCCTGCTGGTCGTTCACGAGGCAACCCAAAGGCAGTTGACCATTCACCGCACCAGGCTCATCCCCATCAACGACCCGGCCGTGGCGTCGCTGAAACACAAGCACAGCGTGTGCTCGAAGTGCGGCCATGTCCAAGGTATAGTGTTGGACAAAGTACCATGCCCCAACCACCACGGAATCAATTGCGGAATGCTCGAATCCACACATTAAGATGAGCGATTGAGGATGTGGGGCGAATAAGAAAATAATTCGCTTTGTAACACTGCCCACGAACATGCTAGACTGCCGTCTTTTAGCGACCGTTACGATTTCAGCTTTGCTATTTGTTAACCTGTGCGGAATGGTGCGGGCCGATGCTTACGAAATCGACGTGCGGGCCGACCAACGCGTTATACGCAGCGGGCATCTTGAACTGGGCGCAACCGCCAACACTTTGGGACATAGCCTGGAGGCCAACAGCCTTTACTTTTTGCGCGATG
The DNA here is from genome assembly GCA_049509395.1 of Thermoguttaceae bacterium. Classification (GTDB taxonomy): domain Bacteria; phylum Planctomycetota; class Planctomycetia; order Pirellulales; family Thermoguttaceae; genus JBEKIK01. Next base: position 6,388 of record JBEKZY010000106.1, read on the forward strand.
GCCGGGCGTGGCTGCCGGTGATGGGAGAGATCCACTATTCACGCGTGCCGCGCAAGGATTGGGATGAAGCGATCCTGAAGATGAAGGCCGACGGCATAGAGATCATTGCCACATACGTGTTCTGGATTCACCACGAGGAGATGGAAGGACAATTTGATTGGTCGGGCAACCGGTCGCTGAAGGATTTCGTGATGGCCTGCCGGCGCCACGGCATGTGGGTGCTGGCGCGGATCGGCCCATGGTGCCACGGCGAGGTCCGCAACGGAGGATTCCCGGACTGGCTGCTCGGCAAGGAATCGAAAAAGGAGTTGAAAACACGATCGGCCGATCCGACTTACCTGAAATACGTCGATCGCCTGTATCGCGAAATCGGCAGGCAGCTTGAAGGGCTTTATTTCAAGGACGGCGGTCCGGTCCTGGGCGTGCAATTGGAAAACGAATTGCGCTTTAACAACCGCGGCGGGTACGAGTACATGAAGGCGCTCAAACGCCTGGCCGTGGGTGCGGGCATCGAGGTGCCATTTTACACCTGCACCGGTTGGCCGGGCATTATGCGCGGGCAAAAGGAATTCCTGCCCATGGCCGGCGCTTATCCGGATGCTCCTTGGGATAAGAGCACCAAACAACTACTTCAGGACGTTTTCCGCTTCACTCCGCTTAGGAACGATCCGCTCATAGGCGCAGACCTGCTTGGGGCCGACACCGTGGATAATAATCCCCTGGCCGAAAACCTCTATCCCAACGCCAACGCCGAATTGGGCGGAGGCGTGCAGGTGACATATCACCGCCGGCCGGTAATAACGCCTGAGGATGTGACTTCGCTTGCTTTCGTGAAACTCGGTTCCGGGGCGAACATGCTGGGCTATTACATGTTTCACGGCGGACTGAACCCGGAGGGCAAGCTCTCGACCTTGCAGGAATCACGGGCCACTAAATATCCCAACGATTGCCCCATCGTCAGTTACGATTTTCAGGCACCGCTGGGCCAGTGGGGGCAAGTCCGCGATTCCTACTACCAGTTTCGCCCGATGCATTATTTCATTCATGATTTCGGATCCAAGTTGGCGCCAATGTATGCGTTTTTTCCCACAGTGCAGCCTAAGGGTCCGAAGGACAACGAAACCCTCCGCTGCGCCGCCCGGGCAAAAGACGGTCGCGGCTTTGTCTTTCTTTCCAACTGCCAGCGCTACGGCAACATGCACGACTTGAAAGACGTGCAGGTGGAACTAGTCTTGAAAGACGGCCGGCTTAAAATCCCGGAGACGCCGGCAACGCTGGCGAAAAACGCAATGGCCATTTGGCCGTTTAATCTGCAACTGGCCGATGCCCGATTGATTTACTCGACCGCGCAGCCGTTGTGCATTGTTGCCAACGGGGACGAGCGGCTGTTTGTCTTTTTCCCCACCGGCGGCGTGCAGGCGCAATACGTATTCGATGCGGAGACGGTGAAACAAGCGATCAGCGATGACAGTTCGATGAAAATTACTCGTAAAGACGGGAAAATCCAAGTAGATGCCAAATCGCCCGGCACTCGCTGCCTGCTGGAACTCACCTCTGCGAAGGGAGATTCGTTGAAAGTGCTTACTCTGACTCAACAACAGGCGCTGCATTGTTGGCGCGGCAAGTTTTTTGGTAAAACTCGCCTGGTGCTGACCGACTGCACGCTGATTCCCACGGAAACCGAACTGCGGCTCCGCTCGACCGGTTCCGCCAATCTGGACTTCGCCCTTTATCCGGATGCTTCAACGCAACTGAGCAACAGTTTGAAGCAGGAGCGGACGGCGGACGGCATATTCACCCGTTACCGGGTGCAATTGCCCGAGCGGCGAGTGGAGGTATTCTACAGTCCGTGCGACACGGACGTGCCGCCGATGCCGGCCGAATTGGCCGCCGCGCCGCAACCCGGCCCGCAGTACGACCTGAAATACCGGCCTTTGCCCGGCAGTCGCAACTGGCGGCTGGGCATCGCGCCCGACGTCCTGGCCGGCTTGAACAACGTACTGCTGCAGTTCGATCTTAGCGGCGATACGGCCGCGCTTTATCTCAATGATAAACTAGTTGACGACTGGTTCATCTTCGGCCCGCCGATGACGGTCGGATTGAAGCACTTCGCCGAGTCGCTAAAAAGCGGCGAGTTCAAGCTGCAACTCATGCCATTGACAGAGAAGCGGAATATCTTTCTGGAAGACACGGACATGAAAACCCGCGGGCTGCAAGCCGAACTAAAAGCGATAACCGCTTTGCCGGAATATGAAGTGACAATACAAGCGGCAGCAACTGCGGCCAACTCGAAATCAAGACATGAGAATAATAGTCCCTCTTTGCCGGTTTTATGCATACTGTATAATCATTTTCGGGAATCCAGATGAATTGCTCGCCCGATATTAATATCCGGCAGTTTAAAAAAAGCGATCTCAATGCCGTCCGTGAGCTGATCCTTTCCACGATTAATACGTGCTACGCCGGTTTCTACCCCCCGCGAGCGATTGAGTATTTCAAGCAATACCACTGCGACGCGAATATATTGGAACGGGCAGAAAAGGGATATACAATCATCGTCGAGTCCAATGGCAGAGTGGTTGCCACCGGGACTATCGTCGAAAACCACGTTTGCGCCGTATTCATAATCCGCTCAGTCCAGCGTCAAGGGCTCGGACGAAAGATTATGGAACATCTGGAAGATCGGGCGATATCCGAGGGTTTTAAAGAGATCAACCTGGATGTTTCGCTGCCCTCCCGGCAGTTTTACGAGCGTCTAGGGTACCGGCTGTCGGAAGACACCCATATTGACGTCGGCGAAGGCCAGAGCCTAGATTATTGGAAAGCGCACAAACCGCTGCCAGCCGGCAAATCCTGACCAATCCGGCAATATTTTATGATCATGCTACAAATATTATGATCACGCTACAAATTGAAAAACCGGACAAGAAAGAGATTGCCGATCTCATAAGTCAATTGGATGATTTCTTGAATTCGCTATATCCGCCCGAGTGTAATCATCTGTTAGATATAAAAACATTAATGCAGCCGGACGTCATTTTTTTGACGGCCAAAGTGGCACATAAATACGTTGGTTGTGGTGCGATCCGGATAGTAAGGGGGCAATATGCCGAAATAAAACGCATGTTCGTCTTGCCCGGTGAAAGGGGAAAAGGCATCGGATACAAAATTTTGACCGAACTGCAAAACATTGCACTGCGATTAAAACTGAACGTCTTGAGATTGGAAACAGGCGTCAGGCAATCCGATGCCCTCAAGCTCTACGAGAAATTCGGATTCTACAAAATCTCCGCCTTTGGAGAATACAAACCAAGCGGAATGTGTTTGTTTTATGAAAAGCGGATCGGTTAATAGGTTCGAGCTGGATTCCGGATTTCATCGACCCAATGCGCACCGGTTTTACGAGCGACATGGGTTTGAAAATCGCGGATATATCTTTTCAAAAGTTCTTTAAGGGGAATGCACCGGGCACAAGTGCCCTGGCTAAACTCTGATTCGCAATCCCTTGTAAGACGGTTTTCAAAATCGTCCTACTAATCTCATCCCCCTAATCGCCGAACTTCTGGCCCGGGACTTGCGTTAATATCGGTCAACCGTGTTTTTCAGCAAGAAATTCAAGAAAATGTGGTTTTTTTAATACATCGAAGTCAGTCATGATGACGTTTTTCAACAGGTATTCACTCCCATGAGATGGCATCTTTCAGTTCTAGTGTTTATACCGGCCCTGGCAGCGATAAGCGCCGCGCGGGCCGGTTGCGATTGTCCGGTTGTGTTTTGCGCCGATCAGGAGGAAACGTCCTGGATTTTCCGGCACTCGTATTTCAGTCACGATCCGGACACCGGCCAACGCGTCGACCAGTACGAACCGGAACCAACTTCATATTATCCGGATGATCCTACCTATATGCAGAGCGGGTATCGCCACTACCAGTTTGAGCTCATGGACCGGGGCGGCACCGCGGACCGGTTGCACGTGGTGCAGACTTGGGGCTTGGGCGATTTGATCCGGCCCTACGGCGAATGGGAATTCCCCTACCGCGCAGGGGCCACGCCTTACGGACCTTGGGGTAATCCGCAGGGACCTTGGACCATGCCATTCGATTCCTGGCAAAATCCATACGGACTGCTGCAACACATGCAAAATCCCGGTTGGGGCGCCGGGAATTACCAGAACGGACCGGGGGCGGGCATGCCTTACGGCGGATCGCCCGGCTATGGACCCGGATATGGATCGGGTAATGGCTACGGATCAGGATACGGCTCCATGTACCGAAACGGCGGTGGACCTGGATACGGACAAGGGGCCGGACAAATGCCATATACGCCGCCGCCCCCTGGACCGGGCAACTATTGAACAACTATAATACTCATTGGAGAACACCGCGGAGTTACATTGTAACTCCGTGGTGATTTTTTCAGGAATTTAATGTGAGTATTATATATGCCGATTTATGAATATGAATGTCGCGGTTGCGGCCGCCAGTTCGAATATTTAGTTCGCGGCGGGGAAACCCCCATTTGCCCGCAGTGCGGCCAGAGCGACTTAACAAGGAGCTTCAGCCCGCCCGCCGCGCATACCGGCGGTAAAAAAGATCCCGCCTGCCCGGCAAAACACTCTTGTGGAGCATCGCACTGCGGCGGCGGCAATTGCGGCATGGCCGAATGGATGTAGGAACTATTCCTCCCCGGGAAACCACATTGCCATATTGAGGCTGATCTTTTTCAAGCGCTCGTGTTGCGAAACGGTCAATAATTCGACCGCCTGCAAGATTAGCCTTTGCATCAAGTCCGAGCTGGGCTTGTCTTTCGCGCCTTGCAATTCCCGATCAATGATTTCCATGGCGTGGATCGGATCGGCCAAAACCCAGGCCTGAAACCAGCTTTCATATCGTGCTATGCCGCCGGAAACGATAAATGAACTTTGCGACTCGCTGGATTGCAGTATCCGCCGGGCCGTACCTGGATCGACCAAGGCCAGATACTTTGCCATTATGATGTTAGACGCAAGCCTGCGCACCGGGGAATCCTCGTCTTTGTTATTTAATCGGCAGGCAAGGACGCGATTAATAACGCTTTCCATATCCGGGTAGCCGATATCATTGGCCTGAACGGCGATAAACGCCGCCGTGGCCGCCCGGCCGCCAAAATTGCTCCATGAGCGGAAACTCTCCGGCTTATCCAGGCATAAGGCAAGCGCTCGATCGATTAAAGAATATGCCAGGTTTTTATCGCGCGGGGCAACGGCGACGGCCATCCAGCCCAGCGCCTCGGCCTGGTACTTTCCCTCGCTTCCGTAGTCGGATTTCATATTTTCCACAAGGCGGAGGGCTTCTTCGGTGCGTCCCGCATCGGCCAGGCGATAGGCTATGTGCATGTACATTCTAGATGCGTCTTGTGCATCATTTTTGTCGACGATGCTCAGCGCCTTGTCCAGATCGTCGAGGCAAATGATTTCGGCAATGTTGACCAGATGACGTTGGCGCTCACGGCTATCCGTAATCGAATCGGCCAGTGCCAAGGCTTTATTTAGATCGGAGACGGCCAATGCTTCGGCCACCAGGCCGCGATAATATGCCGATCGTCCATCGGTTGCCGTTTTCGCGATCATCTCGGCCGCTTCGTCGAGCAGTTTTTGACCCGACTGCTTGTTGCCCAGTCTATAGGCCAGGCTGCCGGCGCTTGCCAGGTAAATTGCACGTTCAGGTTGATTTATAGCACGGGCGCATACGGCAAGCGCCTCGGCGCAGCGCATGGCCTTGGCCGGATCGGATTTTAAAAACCGTTGTGCGAGATTCTGCAGCGCATAGGCGTCTTGGCCGATAAGGTCTAGGGCCTCATCCAGATCGGAGTCGGCGATATATTCGGCAAGAATGCGGTTGATACTGCCCTTCGATGCCCCTTTCAACTCGGCCGACCATTTTCGGGCCTGCTGGGGATCGATCCTGGCCATGGCAGCAATAGCGGTACCCAATTTGCTTTTATCATAATTTCCGCTGGTCCAAAGCCGCTCGAAAAATTTGCGGGCGATTTCCCGCTGCTCGTCCGCAGAAATGGGTTTAACCGATAGGCGCCAGGGCGGCGCAGGCTCGTCTTTGCGAAGAATTTTTAGTGCAACGTCGGACGCTCCGCTTGTGGCGAGCACGCCCGTAAAACGATAGCCCGGCTTCTCGGCGAACACATACACGGGCCCGGTCTTAAAGCCTTGCAATCGGAATCGCCCCGACTCGTCCGTAACCGTGCTGACCAGGTCCGCCGCGTCGCCGGAATTGAACACGCGCACGCCGGCCAAGGGTTTTCCGGCAGAATCGGCCGCCACGCCTTCAACATAGCCTTTGGCGCTGTTCAGAGTGATTTTCGAGAGATCTTGGATCTGCCCTGCCTTTCCGGTCATTTGCTCGGATTCATATTTATCGAAACCCTCGGGCGCGATCATTAGATGATAGCGATCGCCGGGCCAGAGGGCCGCGAACTCGAACTTGCCCTGTGCATCCGACGTGCATGAGTCAGTTCTGGAGCCGATTGACCAGGAACCGCCGCTCCAATACGACCACAAGTCCACCGGCGCATCTTTGATGGGCTGCCCGGCGTCGTCGATCAACATCCCGCGGATGGCAAAGGCATTCTTGTCCGAGATCACCACGCGGACAGGCTCCTTGGAATCGACCGTATTCACCACGACCCCGCCGTCGCTTACAGCGGTTCCGCTTTTGATCCGCAGCGCCGTGCCTTGCTTGGGCACTTGCTTGATGATAAATTTACCATCTTGATCGGCGTGTAATTTCACATGGTTTCGCGACATGCCGCTGATCAAGTGCATGGCATGGATTTCCGCGTTGGCAATGGGTTTCCCCGATTTATCGACTATAATTCCCTCCAGGGGCGCGGCTCGTTCCAATTGGATCGGTGGCAGCGCTGTATCTTTTTCGGCATTATATTCGGGCAGTTTCCCGTCGATGTAAGGCGGCATGTATTCTTCGGGAACTTGCTCAGACTGAATTTTTATCTTGCCCGGTTTTACATTAACGATGTAATTTCCATTAGCGTCAGTTATCGTGCCTTTCTCCCAGGTAATAAGGCCATCGGCGTTAACATGCATAATAACCAAAATGACATTGTTGACGCCATCGCCGCTTTGCTTGTCCACCACCTTTCCTTGCACCCGGACCGCCCGCTGTAAGGCAATCGACATTTCCTTGGCGGCCTTGCCGGATTTCAAATCAAAAGGTTCGATGGATTCTGCAAGGTAAGGCAGTTTCGCATCGGTCTCGGCCCAGATCCTGCACTGCCCGGGGGTTACGTCTTGAAAGTGGAATTTACCGTCCTTGTCGGCCGAAACGTTCGTGGCATAGTAATAAACCGTGAAATCTGTTTTGCCCGTATCCTGTTGAGGGTTTGCTGAACGAATTTCAAATTTCACCCCGGCGATTACATCGGGATCGGCGGGCGAAATGGAAACTGTTAATTCTGTGGAGGGTTCGAGTTGAATATCGACCGGCTTGTCCAAGGTCCATGAAATATTTGAAGCGCCGAACCCCGGAGCGTGTATTTTTGCCATCATTCGCCCCTGGGCCGGCGCTCCATGAACCACGAAACTGCCGTCGGCCGCCGTTTCCGCGGCCATTTCCCTGCTAAAATCGGCGGAAAGTATAAGCTCGATCGGGCGCTCGGAGCCTAGTGCTTTGTTATATGAGATCGCTAGGACCTTGGGCTTGATGTCGATTTTTGGAATCGGCCGACCGGATGTATCGGTCAATCGGCCGCGATAGTCCCGCACGTCAACAAGGGCGATTTGGATATTGTCTAACTCGTTCTCCCCTATGTCGCCCATAAAACGCGTTGCCCCGCCCAGCCGTCCTTTAGGGTCCCGGGCGATCAGCCAAGGAGGCTGCGACATGGGTTCAAAACGATTGTATTTGACGGTTGAAAACCGGAAACGGCCTTCGCCGTCGGTTACAGTCTCGGCCAAGACTACAGGATCGTCATAGACTTTGCACCCGGCTACGGGCGACTTGGCCGAATCGACCACCTTGCCGGCGACGGGACCGGAAAATCCTTTTTCGGCGTCGGACTGCCCTAAAACCTGAAGATCGTTCCGGCCGAAAGCCAGGAGAGCAAAAAGAATCGCATAACGAAAAGTTGCCGCGAAATGACGCATGACCCGGCTCCTTGCACAGAACCGCTAACGTTGTGTTTACGACGATTGCACCAATATAATACCACGCCGCGGCGATTGCCATAGGAGCCCAATCACTGGATTACGGCTTTACTTTTTCCTCGAATTCGGCGTTTTGTCCTAGAACGTTTTTTAATCCGCCGTCGGACAGCCATTTTTTTGCCGCGGCATTATTTTTTAAATACGCATCCCAGAAGGCCGTGGAACTGATACAAATCAGGTCGTGGAACAGTGCGTCTTTTTTCTGCAACTCTGGACTGGCGCGGAGCGCGGCAAAGGTCATGTGGACGGCGGCGTTAAAGATGATTAAATATTGATCGGCGGCATTGATGTGATCAAATGGCAGGCGGCGATCTTTGGCGGCCGTTTCGCCCAGTGGGCTGTCGTCCAACGTGCCTGTCATGTGCAGGCAGGGAATTTTGATCTTGGCGTAGATCTTATCCAGCCGATCTTTATCCTTTGCCTGCACAGGTGCACTCATGGCCACCGCGGCCTTGACGCGCGGATCGGCAAGCGTCGTTTCACCGCCTAAAGGCCCGAAAAACACCTCGCCGGCAATGGCCAGCGTGGTCCAGGCGCCGAAGGAATGTCCGGCCATGCCGATATGCCGCAAATCGATCCGCCCTTTCAGAGCCCCTGATTCGCGGTTCATGTTCTCCATTTTATCGATGGCGAAAGAGACGTCTCGCGCACGATTGACGGCACTGGCCGGATCCTTTATCGCCTGCCGCATCGATTCCATGGGCGGAAACGTGTTTTGCCAGACAGCGGCATCGCTGCCATGGTGTTGCAAATGGACCGAAACATATCCGTAACTGGCCCAGTGCCGGCCGAGATATTCATAACCCTCGCGCGAGCCGCCCAATCCGTGAGAAAATATTATAAGCGGAAATGGGCCGTCGCCTGAGTGCGGAAAATATATTTTCACCGGAACATCGCGATCGCGGGCCAGATCGTTCCAATCGTAAGAGGCCGTATCGACTTGATACGGGCCGGGCTTTGCAGTGTAGGTTGCCGCCTCCGGTTCGCTCGCCGATAGGGCCGACGGCATTATAACTATGCTTAGCCCGAGCAGGATTTCGCAGATTGAGATTGTGAAAATATATTTCTTCATAATTGCATCCTTTAGTTTTTGTTGCGGAAATAATGATCAGGGGGGAATTCAAATGTTTACTGCGACCGGGAGGAAGGTTCAGCCGACGGCGATACATTTTTTGGCGGAGACAAGCCGGGGCGATAAAAATTCAGCCAATTTTCAATTTTTTTGGCCAAGTCCGCCCGCCCCTGTAATCGGGCTGCGTCCAAGGCCTTCCGGGCCGCGGCGACGGCCTCATCGGGCCGATTGCTTTTGACATAGGACATGACCAAATTCCAATAGGCCTGATCGTAGCCCGGCTTCATGCGCAGGGCATGCTTGAAGTAATCGATCGCTTCCGGCAGCCGTCCTTCCTTGAGCAAACATTCTCCCAGATTGTTGCAAGGCTCGGCGTATTTTGGTTTGAGATTGAGCGCCTGTTGGAAATGTTCCTTCGCCTCGGGCAATTTACCGTCGTCGAAAAAGGCAACGCCCAGGTTGTTTTGGACCATCCAGCACTGGGGATTTATTTTTAGCGTGGCGCTATAGAGAGTAATAGTGTCGCGATACTGTCCGCTCTGATTCCATGTCAAAATCATGAGGGTACAGACCGCGATTCCCGCCGCGGAGCCGGTCATCCAGCGATGCTGCGCCTGCGTTTGCCGATGCCAGCAATTCCAACTTGCGGCCGCCAAGGCAATTAAGCCGATGATGGAAATGTGTTGATAGTGATCCGCCACCAGGGCGAATCTCATGAAGTACACATCGGTGAATCCCATCACGGGCAATAATGCCACGCAGAAAAATCCCCAGGCAAATACAAAAGGCCGGCCCCAAGCATTTCGATATCGCCATAGCGCCGCCGTAACAATCAATACCGCCAATAGCGGCAGCCACCATAATAAATTGCCCGCCTGAATGCGCCACTCCGGATATACGAAAGCCAGGTTCAAAGGCAAAATAGCTTTGTAAAGGTAAAACCACACCACCGCGCCGGCTCCCAATAGTCGCTCCGTAAAATCCGCCGTGCGGACATCCGCTTCCTGGCCGTGTGTCTGGAACCATACGTTCACAATAACCAGAACCGCGCCGACGATGAAGAACGGCACTGTCCGGGCCAAATCCTTTATCGTTACCTTTCGCCGCCGCCATATGAGAATTACTAATATCACCGGCAACACCGCCACTGATCCCTTGCTGAGCATGGCCATGAGGAACGAAAACAGACTCAGCCAATACCAGAAAAAAAAGGATGAATGATGATGGATAAAGGATGAAAAAGTGTGCATGTCGGCGGCGGGCGCTATGTCCAAGCTTGCCGTGGACATGGCGGCCTTCATATACCATAGAATCGACAAAAGGAAAAACAACATCGCCAAA
>JBEKZY010000107.1:0-14345 GCA_049509395.1 Thermoguttaceae bacterium
TCTTGACTTGACAGGACCAGCTTAGTGTGCGGCGTTTTAGCGCCAGCGCGAATGGGAGATTGGTCAAGTCCCACGATTCTAACCACTTGCAACCCTTGACACGGCTCACTTCATGGGAGTCCCTAATATAGAATCAGACCTTAAGGTGGAAATATTCTCCTTAAAAGTAGGGGTGAACTTGGGGCTGTCCCCCTGGCGAACTATTCAAAAGATTGGCAAATTTATAGACGAGGCAGCGTTTTTCATTTGTTTTGCCTGACGCGAAACGCGGCGAAGCCGATTTAAAGCACAATCCGCTTCAAAACGTTTCCTAATCGATTGTCCAGGCTGGACAATCATCTCTCGCCAAGACGCCAAGGCACAAGCCGCAAGGAATTTTCCTGGTTTGTCTTTGCGCCTTAGCGTCTTTGCGAGATGTGTTCCTGAACCGGGGATTGAGAATTATTTTGATCAAAATATTTTGGGGAGGATTATCATGTCGGACCGACAAAGGATTGTTGCGTTTTCTTATCAACGAATAAAGATCCACACACTGGCAGCGATCGCGCTCTTGCTTATCTATCCCGCACTGACTAAAGCGGCGGATAACTACTGGAACGCCACATCAGGAAATTGGTCAGACACCAATCCCAACCCATGGAGTTTGGGCATAGAACCAACAAGTTCAGACAATGCCTACATCCAAAACGGCGGCACCGCATCGGTTAATCAATCGGGTGAAGCCTGTTCTTATCTTTATCTTGGGGCATCTGGAACGGGAAACTCAGGAACGGTCCAAATGTCCGACGGTAGTTTGACCGTGGAATGGTATGAATATATCGGTTATTCAGGTACGGGCATATTCAATCAGACTGGCGGAACAAATGCATTCTCATATGAATCACCAGTACAAGATCTCTATCTTGGTTATCGTGCAGGTTCCTCCGGTACATATGATCTTAGCGGTGCGGGCCAGTTGTATAAAGCCGGCGAGTTTATTGGCTACTCAGGAACAGGAACATTCACACAAACCGGCGGATTAAATTCTTTTTCTTCTATCTGTCTTGGTAATGATTCCGGATCTTCTGGCACTTATGAGTTAGAAACGGGATCGGTGAACGCCGCAGACGATGAGGTTATAGGCTTATCTGGTAACGGAACATTCAATCAGATCTCTGGTATCCACACAATCGGAGGAGATATCTCTTTAGGATATCACTCCGGCGCAAATGGAACTTATATCCAAAGTGGAGGATCATTAACCACAAATTATTTCTATCTCGGCTATGAATTCGGGGCAACCGGCACATTTAATCTCGATACAGGATCACTGACAGCAAATAATGTGTATATTGGATATTCAGGCACGGGAACATTCAAACAAACAAGCGGAACAAATTCGATTTCCGAATATCTCACCCTTGGTAATCTTTCGGGCTCCACGGGTAAATATGATCTTAGCGGATCGGGGCAACTGTCTGCAGGCAATGAGTTTATTGGTACATCAGGCAAGGGAACCTTCATTCAAAGCGGAGGTACAAATACAATCGCATCGACTTTATATATTGGTGAAAATTCCAACTCCAACGGTACATATAATCTTAGCGGATCAGGACAGTTGTCCGCAGTCCGTGAGTATATTGGCTCATACGGCACGGGAACGTTCACACAGACATCTGGAACAAACACGGCTTCTTACATCAAAATAGGCACTATCGGAACATATATTCTTAGCAGCGGTTCATTGAACGTTAACGGCGGTTTCGAAAATCAGGGAGTTTGGGATTTATCGAATAGCTCAGTCATAATCAATGTGCCTTCCTCTATTATTAATCTGTCAGGATCTGTGCTTGCCGCTGCGGGAAATGCTTCCATTAATCTTGACGCCCATTCATTGTTGATAATACCCAGTGGTTCCGATCCGGCGAATTATTTCGCACACTACAACAACCCGGGTATATTGCATCAAGCCGGTTCCACACTAGATATTTCACCCATTTATAGCATTTACGGCATAGGAACAATTAACGACCATGTCAATTGCCAAGGAACGCTCTCCGCGACTCCCAGTTATTTTATCAATCTGAATGGCGGATTAAACATTACAAATTCCGGCATCGTAAACCTTGGAACAGGAACCCTCTATGTAAATGACATAATTTCAGGATTGAGCGACGGAACACTAAATACCGGTTATCAATATGTCGGCTCTACCGGCACGGGAACGTTTACACAAACCGGCGGCATAAATTCAATCTCATCAAATCTCTATCTCGGCTATAATTCTGGCTCTACCGGAACATATAACTTAACGAGTGGCACTCTAATTCTAAAATCGATCAGCAAGGGATCCGGCACCGCATATTTCAACTTTGGCGGCGGTATACTTCAAACAAGTAGTAGTTTTACCACAAGTCTCCCCGTAAGTTTAACGGGCACTGGAGGCAACGCCAATATCAACACCGCTGGCTATGCAGTTATTTTTTCCGGAGTTTTGTCAGGAACTGGCGGATTAAACAAGTTAGGCTCCGGTACGTTGACACTAAGTGGCTCGAATACATATTCCGGAGGAACTACATTATATGGTGGATATATTGCCGCGTCTTCGCTTGGCAATCTCGGCTCCGGAAACCTAACATTTGACGGCGGCGGCTTAACATTCGACGGCTCATTCGATCCTTCTTCACTCGGTATTACGATTAACTCCGGCGGCGCCATATTCAATCATGGTTTAAATCATAATCCAATTACCTTTAGTAATGCCGTATCGGGCTCAGGTGGAATTACCGTGTCCGGTCAAACGACTTTGATCCTCAGCGGCACGAATACATATTCCGGAGGTACGGTTTGCGCAGGTACCATTCAAATTGGAAATGCCTCGGCCCTGGGTTCTGGCGGATTGACCGTCAACAGCAGTGGCACTGTAGATCTGAATTCCTATGCCGTAAACCTGTCTTCGCTTGCCGGCAGTGGCAGTATTATTACCGATAAATCCGTCGGTTCCGGAACGACCACCTTGGCTGTCACCAGTTCATTATCTACGCTTTTTGCCGGCGTTATTAAAGATGGTTCATTTAAAAATATTGCCTTTAGCAAGGGCGGTATTGGAACGCTCACTCTCAGCGGCGCTAATACTTATAGCGGTGAAACGTTTATAAACGCCGGGAAATTGGCTTTGACTTCTACCGGATCAATCGGCTCCACACCAATCATCAATATCTTTAGCGGGGCAACTTTCGATGTCAGTGCGAAAGGCATTTTCGGCCTCGGCGCAACGCAAACCCTTATGGGTAGCGGAACCGTTATAGGCAATGTCATAGCCACTTCAGGAAGTCATATTGCACCGGGCAATTCAGCGGGCACGCTAACATTTTCGGGCAATCTGACTCTCAACGATGGCGCACTGCTGGATTTCGAATTGGCTAACACTTCGGCTAACGACAAGATTTCCATGAGCAATTCGACGTTGTTTCTTAACAACCAGGATTTTTCCGATTTCAATTTCATCGTGCTTAGCGGCTTTGGAACGGGTATTTACACCCTGATCGACGCCCGCGCCATCTCCGGCAATCTGGGGAATAATCTCACAGGCAACGTCGGCGACTATTCGGCTACGTTATCCCAGTCCGGCAACGACCTGATACTTACCGTCGTGCCCGAGCCGGGCGTCGGAGTACTGCTGATGACCGCCTGCCTGGCAGTTTTTGCTTTTGCAAAACGGCGGAAACCCTCAATTATTTAGAGGCGAAAGCCGTTTCGCCGTAGAGCGGCAGAAAACGGTAATACACTTCCAGGGCCAGCGTGGCGATGGCGGTGGTATAGACGCGGCCGCCGTAGCCGCCCCAGAGGGTGTCGGTATTCCAGGAACCGGCCAGCGGGCCGTCTTTGACCTGGCGGGCAAGCAGGGTTGTTTGCAAGGCTTCGTTCCAGCGCTGCCAATAGTCGCCCTGCAACTGGTACATGGCAATTGTCGCATAATACCAATAATAATCGTTGGCGATTCCGCTGCCCGGCAATTCGGTGAGCAGAAAATCGCCGGCCTCGTTGCAGGCGGGATGCTCGCGGGGCAGGCCCAAAAACTGCCAGCAGACCAGGGCCTCGGCGCTCATCGAGCGTGTAGGCGCTTCGCCCGGCCGATACGATGCCAGGCCGCCCTGTTTGCCGGAAGATACGCTGCGGAGAAAACGGATGATGCCGCTGCGGGTTGACGGGGGCATGGGAATGCCGGCCAGATCCGCGCTTTTCAGGGCCATTAACTGCCAGCCCAGTTGGCTGGTGTCGCCCGGATCGCCGGGCCGATAGCGCCAGCCGCCATTGCGGGGATCCTGGGCGGCAATAGTAAAACCGATCGCCCGGCGGACTGGTCTTTCCAAGCGTGGATCGTGTGTCATTCCGTATGCTTCGCTTAAGGCGCAGGCGGCCATGGCATGGCAGTACATGAATTCGAAGGCCTGCCCATTGCCGCCCAAGCTGCCGTCTGCGCCTTGGATCCGCAGCAAATACTCCAATCCGCGGCGCATGTTTTCGGCGTATGGGCCGATTTGATGCGTATGGCCGCCGGCCAAAAAGGCAAGCAGGGCCAGGCCGGTAATGCCCGAGTCGGCCTTGGATCCGGCGTTTAGTCGGTTGCGTCCTTGGATACTTAATTCCCTGCCAGCGCCGTGCTCGTTGGGATCCCAGCGGCCGTCGTCGGCCTGATTATTGGCCAGCCAGTGCAAGGCAATTTGGACGGCCTTTTCACTTTCCGGAGTTGCGCCGTGCCGTTGGGCCACCCCGGAGCGATTGGGCATTACGCGGAGCTTATAAATATCGGGCAGCGAACCGCCGCCAGTGCCGCCCATGCCGTCGATGCCCGTATCGCCGCCGGCGGATAATTTTCCGCCCAGCGATGATACGATGAAATTGGATTGCGGGTCGATCCGGGGGTTATAGATGCCGGCGTCGTTGGGTTCTGAGAAATTTTCAGGACCGGGAATATTGACTCTATCCGTGTTGATGCCGTTGGGATTGCCCGATTGCGGCGCTGTCGTCTCGGCCGCCAGGGAATCGTTGGCGTCGATCGGCACTAATTGGCCGATGGGAGCATGTGCATCGACCGGTTGAGGTTGCGGAGTAATTATTTGATCGAGGGCCGTTTGACCCAAGGGCGACGGAGGAAGCAGTTTGCTTTCTAATTCAGTTAAAAGACGTTTTGATTCCAGAAGAAGAGCGTCAGGGGCGGGTTTGAGTTCGGGCGCCTTCGACTGAGTCGCCGTATCGACTTGCATTTGCCAAGTTTGCTCCTTGCCATCGCCTTTATCGTTGCCCGATAGCGGCCGATTTCCGCCCGGCTCGCCTTTTTCGCTGTCGGTGTCTTCCTCCAGTGCGATAAAGCAGACCGAGTCTCCGCCTAGCGGCGGCTTGACAATCCGCATCGTGGCGAAATAACCCAATAGCAACAAATGGGCCAAAACCGACATCACCATGCATTTTTCCAATTGATGCGATTGGCCCCAGCGGGTGTACCGTAAAATGAGCAAGCCCAAGGTGAACGCGGCCAATCCCAGCCAAAGTATGCCCATCGCCAGATCTATGCCGGCGAAGAAATCAACAATTCGATCGTAGTGGAGCGAATTCATGGGCTATTTGTTTGCCGCAACGGGCCGGACCGAAATTCCCAGATTCTTGATGCCGGCCTGTTTACAGGCGTTTAAGACCGAGACCATTCGCTGGTACTTGTCGTTCCCGTCGCCGCGGACCAGCACGCCGATATCGCCGTGCTCGCGCCGGGCGGCGGCGAGTTTGGCGGTGAGTTCTTCGAGTGTGACGGGCTGCTGATCCAGGGCAATTGTGCCGTCGAGATACACGTTGACCACGCACCTCGACGGGGCGGCCGTAAGCGAGCCCTTATCGACAACCTTGGGCACGCTTAGCCCGATCTTGCGCTCGTCGTCGACAAATCTCGTTCCCAACATGAAAAAGATAATAAGGAGGAACATGACGTCCAGCATCGCCGTGAGGTTCAAGGTCGGTTCGTCGTCGATATGCGTTCTTAGGGGCATGGGAATAAAGGATGAAAAATTCTGATTAGTAAATCAAACCGAGCCCACGGGTTGCAACCCGCGGGCTTAAAACAATATTTTCATCAAATAAAATAAACCGAACTTTGATACTTCTCGTTCCCAGGCTCTGCCTGGGAACATTTGTTTGCATTTCACGGCCTTATCATTCCCAGGCAGAGCCTGGGAACGAGTTATATCGACTAACCACTAATCAGGCGGCGCGTTTTCGGCTGGTTTTTTTATCGTTTAGTTCCTCGGCCGAGATGGAGTTGGCGACAACCTGGGCAAGGCGATCGATTTCGATCACCAACCGGTCCACGTGGCTGACAAAAAACACATAAAGAATCGAGGCGGGAATGGCCACCGCCAGACCGCCGGCGGTGTTCAACAGGGCCTTGGCGATTCCTGCGGCCAGGAGTTCGGGCCGACCTTGTGCATCGGCGGCGGCAATCACATTGAAGGTTTGAATCATTCCCAGCACGGTGCCCATCAGTCCCAGCAAAGGGCCGACAGTAGCCACGCCGTAAAACACGCTCAGGTATCGGCGCAGGCCGTTGGTGACGCGTTCGCCGCTGTCGATAACGCCTTGTTCGACCTCGACGCCGGGCCGCCCCCATTTACGGACCGCTCCGGCAAAGACCTGGGCCACGGGACTGCCGTTTTCCTCGCATAGATCCAAGGCCTGCTGGCGGTCGAGCTTTGCCTCGGACAACTGCTGCATGAAGCGCGTGACAAAAGGTTTTGGGATTACCCGGCTCCGCCGGAGATTTACAGATCGTTCCAACATGAACGTGACAACCAGGAATGAACAAAGGGCGATGGCGTACATCAATGGGCCGCCGTCGCTCATGATTCTGCGCAGGTTGTGAGTGGGAATGGACGCCGCTTCGCGAGCCGCCGGCGACTCGGTTTGACTATCCGGATTATTCGCAGCCGTCGCTGAACTTTCGGGACCGGCCGCTGCCCGGGCGATATGATCCGTGGTCACGCAGAATGCTAGCACTGCCAGCACCGCCCAGATGGTTGCCGTTCGATGTATACGCCAGAGAACTTTCATCTTTCACTTCTCCGATGTAGGGTGCGTGAAACGCACCGCCTTCTCTACTGGTTGTGGTGCGTTTCACGCACCCTACAAAAAACTAACAACCTTGGAGGATGCGGATCCTCCAACCACAAGTCATTAGCCTAGATAGAGTTATGTATTATGGTCCGAAATAACAAATCGGGTGTTTATCCTTTAGACGGTCGGTTTGTTAAAAGCCGTTCTCCCATATACTTAGCATCGTCCAGCCGGCTATGGATCCCGATAATTCCGGGGAATAAATTAGGCAATAAAACAACAAACCCCAATGACCGCGTCACTTTGACGGCGGATAATTGGGGTTGTGACATTCAAGATTGTATTGACTAATAGCCTGTGCCCGGGCCCGGATTGAGATTCCCCACCATGTGCAGATGGTCGTGATCTATGTAAATCACTTCTTGGCAATCCTCATCGGTAGTGGTATACGGGATCGGCCAGCCGACGCGAGTGACTTCCGTGAAGTAGACAATGCACTTGTAATGAGCGTGATGAAGTTGCGCCGGTCCGACAAGCGGATAGACGCGCGGGGGATCGATGTAGCCGAAAGGAACGCCGTCGGCGGCAATGGGCTCGACGACAATTCGCACATTATTACGTTGTATTTCGTGCAACATGGGCAGGCCGCCTTGTATGGGTCGGGCTTCTTCCAAGGCACGCATTACTTCATCTTCCGATGGCGTATCCAGCGGAGTAGTTGGCGTATTTGGAGTGATCGGTCCGAGAATTGGCATTCGTGAATACCGATCCCAGTTATGGAACCTATCTTCAAAAGTCTTTTGAAAATACGGTGAGACCGGGATAGGATATGACATCAATCCTAAGGTCGGTCCGAAGTCTACGTGGCAGCCGGTGCTGGAAAACAGCAACACGAACCCGATAACATAAACAAGGACACAAGCAGTTTTTGTATACATCAGTAGTTCCTCGATTAACTGAATCGTGGTTACATAACTTATCGTGTTAAGCTGCACTAAACTTGCGGATTTTTCCGGTTGTAGGGATTATTTTGCCGGGATCAAATAAAAAACCCCCTGCTGGGTTGTATCCGGCAAGGGGTCTTTTAAGTCTTTAATTTATAAAGGTTTATCGCCAGCAACTGGCCGGTTCATCCTTGAAATCGAGGAACCACCAGCCATCTTTCCATTCCAAAGTTACTTTTCGCCATCCCAGTGGAACTTGGGGATATGGGTAAAATGGGCCAATGTACGGCCAGGCGGTCGGTGAATACTGTCTGGGATAAGTCACTGCGGCGTAGTTTGGATAAGCCGCGTAACTTGGCCAGGAATAGTTCGGCATGCACGGCTCATCATAACGAACCGGAGCCACTCCGCCCTGGGCGCCCGCATACATGGGACGAGGTGCGCCCGGCACTCCGCCATCTTGCATGGGCGTGGCCTGTTTCATGGAAACCGGAATCGGCATTTGTGCGTTGATCGGACGGGGCGCATTATTCGCCAAATGCTTTTGAGGAAGCGTGCCGGGCTCCACGGCCGTGGCCTGCTCGACCGGCGAAGGCGCGTACGAACTTGCAACACTCTGGGCTGAATGCGGAGAAGTATTCTTTGCAACAGCGCCGGTAGCTTCGGATTCGCCGATGGCCATTTGATTAACAACGCGGGAAACGCCGGGGGTCTTGAATACCAGTTTCAAAACCGTGTTCATCTGCTCCTGACTGTCGACGCGGCCTTTTATAGTGGCCGTTCCGTCCTGGAATTTCACGGCGATGCGGTAATCGCTCAACTTGCCGCTCTGCTTTAGATTTTTGGCGATTTGATCGGCCACTTCTTGATTGCCGGCCATTGCGAACATGGGCACGAGCACGGTCGTCGCGGCGACCACGATAACTAATGACAAACGTCGCATGCTTTCCCTCCTCTTTGTATCAACCCCGTGGTGTACCACCGGGGAGTCGTTTATTGACATTGTTAATTCAGCATTCGAACCGGTCGCTTGAGGAGGGGAACCAAAAAACCACTGCTTAATGTAGTGGACGGGATTGGTGTTGCCCCCCTGCAACGCCCGTTTTCTGTCATATGCTGCCTGTTATAGGTTTCGGTTGCGGATTGTGCCGAAAGGAAGCTTTTTTTCGATTTTGCTGATCTTCCCGATAATAGCGAAAGGCCGGTTATAACGACATTTCACGCAACCCATTGCCGGCCAATTAGTTAGTTAAAATCCATTCCTTGATTGTGAAACTTTATCGATCAAGCAAATGTGGTAAAATAGGATGAAAAATCCGGCCAGTTACATGCTCGCTGACCTAATCCTTGATCCTTCAACATTTCTGAGTGGGCAATAAATTGCCCACCCCTATATAACCACTCCACTGCCCACCGTCCACTTTTCACTGCCCACTGCCCACTAACCACTATTTAATTAACTTCTTCAATTCGGCTTCGATTTCGGCCGCCTGGATGTTTCGGTTCACCACCTTGCCTTGCTGCTCGACCAGGATCATGCAGGGCACGGTTAGAATGCCCAATTGATTTGCCGGCGGACTGTCTAATCCGCCTTCCTCGAAAACCTGCGTCCAAGGCAATTTGGCCGAAGCAAGATAGGCGTCTAATTCCTTGCGGCTGTTGTCCACGCTCACGCCGATTACGGTGAACGTGCGGCCGTACTTAGCTATTAAATCTTTTAGTATGACTATGTCGTTTTTGGCCTGGTCGCTATGCGAGGTCCAAAACTGGATAAGCACGACTTTGCCGCGGAAGTTTGCCAAGTTTACCGGATTGCCGGAAAGCCCCTGACCTGTAAAGGAAAGGGTTTTACCTTCGCAGTCCAGACGGTTTTGGGCGCCTAGGGCCTTTTTACCTGCCGGCGTATCAGGAAATTCCTTTGCCGCCCGAGCGTACCAGCGCTTTGCGTCATCGTCCTGGCCAGCGAATTCCTGGGCAATAGCCAATTGGAGCATGACTTCGGCGGCGTCCGGGGCGGCGGGATAGTCGGACAAGAACTGTTCCAAGTTTTTCTGCCATTCCGTCTGGACCTCCGCCTGAACTTTGGCGGAACTGGCCTTGGGATCCTGCATTTTCCGCCAATAGTCGGCCATCATCAGGCGGAATTTGACATAAGCCGCCAGATCTTTGTCGGACTCGTTCTTTTTGAGTTTTTCAAAAAGGGCATTCAGTCGGTCGACCGCTTCGGGATAGGTGCCCATTTGCCCTGCCGCGCCGATCATATCGGTCAACTGCCGCAGCCACATGGCGCGTTCATCGGCGTTGGGCGTAGCGGCAGCGATTTGTTCCAGGAGTTCGGCCTGTTGAGTAGTGAATTGCGCCTGCTGCTCGGGCGTGGTAGCCGCGGCTGCGGCTTTGTCGAGTTTTTCCAGGTCGGCCATCAGTTTTTGGCTGTTTTCGCCGGGGGCGTTGCCGGCCGAATCGCTGCCACGTACTAACGGGGCCTGGAAAAAGAAGCCGGCCGGCGCGGAATCGGCCCGGCCCTCGGCGATTTCCTGGGGCAAATCGATTGCCCGCCATCCGTCGCCTGCCTGCACCAGGGTGCCGATATGAAGTTGGTTGTTTTTCCCGGCCGTCTCGACAATCGCCACGACGTTTTCATACACCCGGATGTCTTTGGTCGATTCGTCGGTGCCGGCGGGAACAATGCCCGGCTTGCCGGCGGTGAATTGCACCCAGGTGGTTTGCGGAGCAACGGTTTTTTGCCGGGCCGCCAATTGTTTGAATTCCTGGCTTAGTTTGCCGATTTTTTCGGCCAATTCGGCGGAGCGGGATTTGCCCAGACCCAAGTTTTTCAACTCATCGGACGAGAGCACTACCCGGGCGAATCGATCGGCGTCGCGGGCGGCCAGGGCGGCGACCACTTCAGACGTTACTTCCTCGGCGGAGATGGTCTTCCAGGATTCGATCGTTCCGTCTTCTTTCGGATCCAGGCCCCAGCGCGTGCCTCCGGTGTTGAACCAGCGGTGCTGGTCGGCCTTGCCGTTGAAGTTCGAGTCGATATCGCGATACACCTCCACGCCGTCTTTGTAGTAGCTCCACTGATCGACTACGTTGTCGCCGTTGGTATCCACGAATTTGCGGAGGATCGCGCCGTCAGGCCCTTCCACGATCCAGCCCACCTGGCCGTTGATTTTTTTGGCGGTAATTTTACATTTTGGTATATCTTGCGGGCCGGGACGATCGTAATCGACTCCTGCTTGGACAGGCGTCAGATTCAAGGCCTGCTCCACGGTCGGCGTGGCCGCGGATGCCATGGCCGCATTGAAAATAACAAACCCTAGAATCGAAAGCCAAAGCACTTTATTGGCGCAAATTGTCAGTTTCATGATAAGATTCCTTCTGATTGACCAGACAAGACGATTACCTATCTGAATCTTTTTCGGTCCGGGGCGGTCAGGAGCATAATTAGTTTGCGATAAATTTTCCGATTATAGCGATTGTAATGGTTCCTGACGGGACTCCGCCGCCTTGGCCGGGATTGCAGGGCATAAACAGCGGATCGAATGCCATAACTAGTTCTTAAACATGAAGTTACATCGCTAATGTTGGACCAGGTTTGACTCTGGGTGGCGATAGTGTAAAATCGGATGTTTCACCATTATTAAGACGAAGTATTTGTAGCCCCCTTTGGTTATCACGGTAGTAATGCAAGCACGGAAACATGCCTAAAAATTTACCGCTTGGGCGCATAGCTCAGTTGGTTAGAGCGCGTCCCTGATAACGCAAAAAGTGTATTTTTGAAAAGTCTTTGATTTCCCGAGGAAATGCAGCAAGTTATTATATTTTAGGTAGGTAGGGGCTGTTTCCTCCACATCCGTAAGGCCCCGGAAAGACCCTCTACAGTCTTAAACGGGCGTCACTGACGCCCGTTTTACTCCATCATCAGTCTTTTCATTTTAGCTCAGTCGCACGATAGGGTTGGTATTGGCATCGCACTGTTTTCTCTCAACGAGGTAGACGGCAACCCCGCGCCTTTTCGCATGGTCGGTCAAATCAGTGACAGACAGGTCGCCCAAGGCGAATTGCTTGAAGTGACGTTCAAGATGATATGGCAACAAATCCGCGTCCTCAATTACAAGTTGGTTCGCCATTGTCAGCAATTGAGCGATGAGAGAACGACCGCTCGGCAGCACCAGGACATCATCGTCGAATACACGAAGCGGCACGTAAACGTTGTCCTCGTTAGCATACAACCTGCCGCCCATGACAATGTGGATTGCCTTGAAGTAGTCCGACAAGGAGAATTGTCGAAACATCCAACCATTCTTAAAGATGAAACGTCCGATCCCATGCTGTATTTTATCAAGCCTATCGTCCTCAATCAGTTCCGCCGGACGCAGCACCACGGAATCGAAAGGATCACACGTTGTGTTCTGGCCATTTAGTGTATTTGCTTCGCTATAAGACATCTTCTCGATGGAAAAGTGACTGAAAAGATTACATGCCCTCAGCAATAACGCAACATCGAAACGCATCTGAGGTTTGCCGGCATTGTTGTCCACCCAGTTAAACAAGCTCTCCCGGCGGAATATCACGTTGCCAAAGACTTTGGGATTCCGATAGAAGGCATTGGCGATTGTGTTGCTCCCCCGAACCACATCAACCAATGTCAAGTCGAACGACTTTTGGTGAGCGGCAAACGCTTTTCTACATAATGTCATTGTTATTTTGGCGGAACTGCACGCCATGTCCAACAAGTGAAGCCGGCTAGACGCAGAGCGAGCGACTAATGGGCCAAATACACCATCAAATAGCGATCGGCTTCGTTCCCGAATCCAAGGATCGCTTCTTGGTGTAAGACATGCGAATAACTGGCCAATGAGTGCATGACTCAATGGGCGATTGCAGACCTCAGCCAGTGGATAGACAAATAGCTGGATTCCGTTGGTCCGTATCAGCGGAATGCGTCTGTAGTGCCAATAAAGAGCATTTGCTCCAGGTAAATTCCCGCATGGGCATATCAGCGGCAGGTATTTGGGGTTCTCTGGGGCGTGGGGTCTTGCCAGTTTACTCAGTAAATATACGGGGTGTCTTGTACTGACTATGGCCGCAGCCGAGCCACCACAGTCCCCAGACACACGAATTATCTCAAATCCGACAACCTTCCGCTGTGCTATTTCTTTCTCCAAAGGACCATAATACTCCCAATACTCATCCCAGGTCAAACTGGTAATGCGAATTCGTCGGCCTGCAGTCACGTCGAGAGACGTTATGAGTCGCGTTTCTCTCAATGCGTTCCGCAGCAAGCGCTGGTTGTACCTTTGTATATGATCCACATTGCGACCTTTCCGCGCGGCTGCTACGGTTGGAACAGTCCCAATTGGCAGCCCATGCGGACCGCAGGCGGCCAGCGGCCCGAAATGTGGCAAGAGCCACTGGAGATGTCCGGGTTCTTGCAGGCACAGACGAGGATTTCCAGACCGTAACGGTGTGCGATGGATTTCAGACGCTCCATGATCTCAAGGCGCGCCCAAGCTGGAAGCGCAATCACCCGGCTGTTGCCCGCGTGGATCGCCAGAGGCTTGCTACCGGCGAAGCAGTCCAACATTCTATTGAGCATTGCAGCGCCCTCGATGTGCCGCCGTAGCGATCCGATTACTGCCGGCCGGAGAAAGAGGACGCTAGCGGCGATTTTGCGCACACTGATGTGGGCCAATGCCGCGCAGAGTGGCTCCAAGCAGTTCACACCGTCGGTCACGCCGGGCAAAATTGGATCGAGCCTTACCTCAATCGGGATGTTTGCGCCGATCAACTCGGCCGCTTGCGCGAGCCGGACCTCCGGCGTCGCCGCGTGTGGTTCAAACGCGGCGGCGGTACCTGGATCAAGAGTAATCAGCCCGATCCGCCCCTGGACCAGTGGTGCATGGGCGGCTAACAGGTTGCGGTGTGGCTCGGGAATCCGCCCCTTGGTGACGAAGGCCACGCCAATGGCCGACTCCAAGAGAAATCTAAACACATCATAAGTCATTTTTAGGACTTCGGGTATCGGCTGGAAGGGATCGCTTGACGGACTGAAATACACAATGGTGGGTTTCTTGCGTTTGCGGCACAATTCATCCCGCAGCTTAGTAAGCGTATTCGTGTAGAATTTGACCTTGCCTTCGCCAGGGTGCGTCAGGTAGCCACGGGCGTAACAATAGCGACACTCGTGGGCGCAGCCTGCCGTTAGGTTGACCGTTGGAACGTGTGTCAGGCATGCCAAGCTGGAGGGCGTGAGCACTGCCGATTTTCGCTCTACACGGATCACTTGGGTCATGGCGCTAAACCCGACGCGGTGGA
>JBEKZY010000108.1:0-14243 GCA_049509395.1 Thermoguttaceae bacterium
ACGTTGACCGATCATCCCGTGCAAAAACCCGTTCGGGCTATTCCGTCCGGGCTTGCGATTACGTCGATTTTTTGCCCAGAGGACATTGCCGATCCGTTTTCCACGGTGGAGTGGGAGAATCGGTCTGCCCAAATCAAAGGTGAAAGCGGCGAGGTCTTCTTTGAACAGCACGACTGCGAAATTCCGGCCGCCTGGAGCCAACTGGCCACCAACGTAGTGGTCAGTAAGTATTTATACGGCGAAATCGGCACGCCTGAGCGTGAAACGGGCGTTCGGCAGTTGGTTCATCGCGTCTGCCGCACGATCAGCGATTGGGGCATCGGCGACGGCTATTTCGCCTCCAAGGCCGATGGCGAGCGATTCTACCGCGACTTGGCCTATCTCTGCCTGCACCAATACGCCTCGTTCAATTCGCCGGTGTGGTTCAACGTGGGGTTGTATCACCAGTACGGGATCAAAGGGGCCATGTGCAGTTGGTGCTGGGACGCCGAAAGGCAGGAAATCCGGCAGCCCGAGAATCCTTACGAATATCCGCAGGGGTCGGCTTGCTTTATACAAAGCGTGCGGGACGACATGGAAGACATAATGGAGCTTGCCCGCAGCGAGGCCATGCTTTTTAAGTTCGGATCAGGCACGGGCACGGACATATCCACGTTGCGATCGCACCGGGAAAGGCTTTCCGGCGGCGGGCGGCCGTCGGGTCCGCTGTCGTTCATGCGGGTGTACGATCAGATAGCGGCGGTGGTCAAAAGCGGCGGCAAGACGCGGCGGGCGGCCAAGATGCAGTCCATCAAAGATTGGCATCCGGACGTGATGGAATTTGTCGAGTGCAAGTGCCGCGAGGAGAAAAAGGTCCGACTGCTGATCGAGGAAGGCTACGATCCGCAAGAGGCTTACAATTCGGTGCTCTTTCAAAATGCAAACCTGTCGTTGCGCGTGAGCGACGAATTCATGCGGGCCGTCGAGGAGGACAAGACCTGGACTACGCACTGGGTAACCGATCCCAGTAAAGCGGGGCCCGAGTATCGGGCTAGGGAAATGTTCCAAACACTGGCACAATCGGCCTGGAGTTGCGGCGATCCGGGCGTGCAGTACGACAGCACGATCAATCATTGGCACACCTGCCCTAACTCCGGGCGGATCAACGCCTCTAATCCCTGCTCGGAGTACATGTTTCTGGACGATTCGGCCTGCAATCTGGCCAGCATAAACCTCATGAAGTTCCGGCGCGGAGACGGGGCTTATGACGTGGAGCGTTTTAAGGCGGCATGCCGCCTTGTGTTTATCGCCCAGGAGATCCTGGTGGATCACGCCAGTTATCCCACAAAGCGGATTGCGCTTAATAGCCATCGTTTCCGGCCGATCGGGCTGGGCTACTCGAACTTGGGCAGCCTGCTTATGTCCTGGGGCCTGCCGTACGACTCGGACGATGCCCGGGGCATTTGCGGGGCGCTGACGTCCATATTACACGGCACGGCCTGCCTGACCAGCACCGAACTGGCCGCGGCGGTCGGGTCCTTCGACGAGTTCGAAAAAAATCGCGAGCCCATGCTGCACGTCATGGAAATGCACTGGGAAAAGGTCGAGGAAATCAAGTCTTGCCCGAAGTATCTGTTCGATGCCGCCCAGTCGCTTTGGGACGCGGTTCTAACGCACGGCAAGCGGCAGGGTTTTCGCAACGCCCAGGCCACGGTCCTTGCCCCAACAGGCACGATCAGCTTTATGATGGATTGCGACACCACGGGAATCGAGCCGGACATCGCCCTGGTAAAGTACAAGCAATTGGCCGGTGGCGGAATGTTGAAGATCGTCAACCAAACCGTGCCTTTAGCGCTAAAAACATTGGGCTACGACGATGCACAGATCGCAGCCGTCGTGGGTTATATCGACAAGAACGACACGATCGAGGGGGCCGCGGAATTGAAGCCCGAGCACCTGCCGGTTTTCGATTGCGCATTCCCGCCGCACAACGGCAAGCGGTCGATCCCCTGGCGGGCGCACATTCAGATGATGGCCGCCGCGCAGCCCTTCATTTCCGGGGCGATTTCAAAAACGGTGAATATGCCCAAGGACAGCACGCCGGAAGACATAGCCAACGCTTATACCGAGGGCTGGCGCTTGGGGCTGAAGGCCTTGGCGATATATCGCGACGGTTCCAAGGAAGTGCAGCCGCTTTCGACCAAGTCGAAGTCGGACAAGGGTCTGGAAAAGCCGCTTTTAGGCGCACCGCGCCGCGAGCGCCTGCCCGATACGCGGCAATCGATCACGCATAAGTTCAGCGTTTCAGGGCACGAGGGCTACATCACCGTGGGCTTGTATCCCGACGGCCGGCCGGGCGAATTGTTCATCACCATGGCCAAGGAAGGCAGCACCGTGGGCGGATTGATGGACAGCTTTGGCACGGCGGTTTCGATGAGTTTGCAGTACGGCGTGCCGCTCGAGGTGTACGTGAACAAGTTTTCGCACACGCGGTTCGAGCCCATGGGCTTTACGAAGAATCCCGATATCCGCATCGCCAAGAGCATTGTGGATTACATCTTCCGCTGGCTGGGCATCCAGTTTTTGCCCGGATATAGAGAAGCGAACAAGGGCCTGCCGCCGGGTCCGGACGAGGCGCCGCACTTGGAACCCGGCGAGACGGAAACAAATTATAGGCCCGCCGCCACGACGGCCGGCGGGCCAAACGCCGGGCAAGGATCGGCCAAGAATCAAGGTAACACATCATCGAACGGGTCTTCGGGCGGTATGCACGGCAAATCGAACGGGCAAAACTCGGCGGGTGGCAACGGCAACGGTTCAGGGCATCGCGTGGGCGATGTTCTTTTAAAAAAAGCCGCTTCACAGCGCAGCCCGCTGATAATCGTGGCGCAACCCGCCGCCGGCCCGTCTTCCCGCAACGAGCAATTCGCCTCCTTCCAGACCGATGCGCCCACTTGCGACAACTGCGGGGCAATTACCGTGCGCAACGGCAATTGCTACCTGTGCCACAATTGCGGCAACAGCATGGGCTGCTCGTAATAGGGAATAGAGTTTATTGAATATCGAGTAATGAATGTCGTTAAGCCCACGGGTTGTAACCCGGGGCTTGGATTGATTGACCATCTAAACAACGACATTATTTTCCCTCTCAATAAACAAAATCGCTTTCAAACGCCATTAATCGCTTCTTCCACGGCCTGGTCGATTTCTTGGGGATCGACGGGCTTGTCGCCGCCGAGGGTTTTTACGAGTTTTCCCTGGCGGTCGTAGATGCGTAGAAAGGGGATGCCGCTGCCAGTGATGTCGAAGGCCTCGGCCGACTGGCTGCTTGGGCCGAAACGGCTGATGAAGTTGGGAAAATCCGCCCCTTTTTCGGCAAGAAAGCGACGCACAAGGGACTCGTCGGAAGGATCGTCAAGGCTGACGGCGGCGACAGTCAATCCGCGATCGGTCCAGCGTTTGTGGAGTTCCATCGTGTGGGGAAACATTTTCACGCAGGGCGGACACCAGGTGGCCCAAAAATCGATCAGCACTACCTTGCCGGGGTGCTGATCGACGAATTGAGCCAGACCTTCGGCATCGATCGGTTGCAGTTTTTCCCCTGAAGATTCCATATTGCCGGTAAGGGCGTTGCAGCCAAGCACGGCTAACGCCAAAATGCAGGGAATAATGACCAAATGGTAAATATGTCGTGATTTTGTAATTTTAGATTGCTCCATCCGGCGTTCCCAGGCGGAGCCTGGGACGAGTGAATATTTATTTGGGATCTTCATACTTGATGGTGCAGCCCAGATGTTTGGTGACGGTCTCGGGCGGATCTTTCCCGTCCAAAAGGGCGTCGATTGCGTCGCGGAGATAATGCTTTTTGACCGCGTCGGCCTTCATGTTGTCGTCGACCCCGCCCATGTAAGCCAGTTTGCGGTTTTTATCGAGGACGAATACGTGCGGCGTTGTAGTGGCGCCGTAATCGTGTCCGATTTTTTGCGTGGAATCGTAAAGGTAAGGAAAATTAAATTGCTTCGACTTGGCGCGTTCCTTCATTTTATCGAGTTGATCTTCAGGAATGTTGTTCACGTTCACGGCGATTAGCCGCACGCCTTTGCTTTCGTAATCCTTTTGCAAGGCGATCAGGCGATCCTGGTAGGCTTGGGCGTAGGGGCAGTGGTTGCAGGTGAAAACCACTACCGCCAGCTTGGCGTCTTTGTAGTCGGACAGGCTGTGCCGGCTGTCGTCCACTCCGACGATGCCGGTCCAATCGGGCGCGGTGTCGCCGATCTTCAGTTCAGCGGCCTGGCACGCCGCGCTTAGGAAAAATACCGGTCCTATTGCGAGCAACAGCAGATCAACGGGACGAAACATGGGAGGCTCCTTGATGGCGTGAAACAGGGGAAATGCGCCGGCTAATCCGGCGCATCGTGTTTGGATAGGTTGTTACAAACTCCAGGTTGTCTCGCCGGCACCGATAATTTAGGGAAGGAATGATCTTGCATTATCGTTGCTGCGGGATGTTGTTTTAATGAATCATTAGGAGACGATGTTAATCAGACAAGGGCCTATCGGGTGGTTGTTTACCGCCCGCCACGCATTATCCGGGGTAAACGTTGCAAATAGGCAACAAGGATTCCAGGGCGGTTACCATAATGCGAATAATCGGCCGGGATGCTCAATAGCGGAAGTAAAAGATTTGCCTGAGAATGGTTATTAAACTAGATTTATGATAGCGATCCGGTTCTAAAAAGTGCAACGAGCTATTCAGCTCGAGTCATATCATTCTTATCTCCAGGCGAAATAAATTTCCGTGGTTGCCGAGCTGGTTGAAAACATTAGCGGCTGGGATCGTGTCACTAGCGCGCTGGACGAAATCCGCGTTTGCCGCGAAGAAAGTCAAATATTCTTCGGCGGCGTGTTCGACCAGTTGGACTCTTTGTGCGGGTCGCTATTGTCGCGCCAGCAGCACATCGAAAAGCAGGCCGCCCAGCGGCGGGATAATATTTCGGCAACCGATGCGGCCGAGAATCAACGCTGGGATTCGCTGCTAAAGGAATTTGAGGAAGGCCGGGCGGAAATTCGCGGCGCGCAGCAAAGCGTGCAAGAGCAGGTCGTACGGCTCGCGGCCGCCGCGGAGGATTTGGCCGCCGCGCGAAATGATTTTCAGACCGTTCGCGGCGAACTTGCCCGGCATGGCGAGGAACTGACGGCAATCCGCTCCCAGACGCTGGCGGCCTCGCAAGAAGTCGAGTCCAGCATTAAAAACAAAATCCGCGAGATGGATGAGCAACGTTCCTTGTTGGAAACAGAGCGCGTGGCAATGGAAAAGGCGGTTGAGTCGAACATTAAGAATAAAATACACGACATGGAGCAACAACAGTCCTTATTGGAAAGAGAGCGCGCGGCGATGGAAAAAGAACTGGCATCGGTCGGCAACAAAGCGGCGGAAATAGCGGACTTGCTGGCCGAGCAGAAACGCATGTCTGCCCCGCAACAAGGCCAGTGGGCGGAGGAAATGATACAAATGCGGGCGTTGTTGGAAAACCTGACGCGGCAAATTGCCCAGGGCAAACGGCAAGTCGAGCCTTCTCCCGCAGTCAAACCCCAGTCAGGAGTCGCGGCCGTGGCAACCGGCGATCCGGTGCTGGAATCGGTCTTGGCCCAATTTGAAGTATTGCAGCAAGACCGCGTCTTCCGCCGTTCGGAGAGCGGGGAATGAAAATAAAACAATTAATATGCGGAGTGACGCCATGAGGTCCATTTTACCCAAAATTATGGTCTATGTTTTGATCCTGGGGGTCACAAGCGCGGCGTTACTGGCCGGCGCGGCAATAATTCTTCCCGGGTCGTGGCCGGACAAACCGATATTTATCGGGGCCGCGGCGGTTGGAATGGTCTATGTTTTAACGCACGGAATATCGGACCGCAGGCGATTGAAATTGGGGATTTTCGCTCGGGGACAAGATAAAACGCCGGAAAATGCAGTGGTGCAAGGCTGCAAGGCCGCTCCGCCCGCCGCTGCGGCGGCAAGAAAACCGGTCGATCCCAACGATATTGATTCCTTGGTTGAGCAGATGCTGGCGCAAGATCGGTATGCCTTGTTGCTGCGCCCGCAAATTGCCGGGAATCTTAGCGGAGCGCTATTCGGCCTGGCATTGAAGGTCTTGGGAGAACGCATGGCCTTGGTTCCCGACGGCGACGTGGAACTGGAGGAAGGCGATTCGTCGCGTGTTATTGCCGTACAGAGATTTTTCCTGGACCGTTATCCGGTGACGAATCGGCAATATTTTGAATTTGTGGCCTCGGGCGCTTATCAGCAGGCGGCCTTGTGGGATGAGGCGATCTTGCCGGGAGTGCTGGAGTTTGTCGACCGCGATGGCAATCCAGGGCCAAAATACTGGCAAAACGGCTGCTACCCGGAGGGCGAGGAAAAGCATCCGGTTGTAGGCGTTAGCTGGTACGAAGCCGCCGCATATGCCCGCTGGGCCGGCAAGCGATTGCCCAGCGACGCGGAATGGGTAAAGGCCGGCAGTTGGCCCGTGCGCATTTCCTCCACGTCGCAGGTGCAGCGAAGATATCCATGGGGCGATGCGATGGACCGCACTTGCGCCAATCTTTGGGGATCGGGGCCCGGAGGCACGGTGCCGGTGGATCAATATCCCAGCGGAGTAAGCGCGGGCGGCGTGCATCAATTGATAGGCAACGTTTGGCAATGGACGGCCAGTAATTACGGAGGCGCTTCTTTACCGGCAGATCAATTGCCGGTGTCCGGATTGCGACTTCCCGTGCCGCTAAAGTGCATCCGGGGCGGGGCCTTCGATACATATTTCGATAAACAAGCTTCCTGCCAGTTCCAGAGCGGCGAGAACCCGTTGAACCGCCGCAACAACATCGGTTTTCGCTGCGCGATAGGCGTATGCGATCTGACGCTGGTTCAACCGAAGATGGAAACTGCAGGAGCAATGATGAATGATCAGGGATGAGGGATGAATAATTGGAGGTGCTCGATGACCAAGGCCGCTATTCAACCGCTGGAATCGTATCGACTGGTTCAATATGTCGTGCCAATACCATGTTACATTTGCGGGTCCGATAACACATACGACGCCGAGTATTGCCAACTCTGCCTGGCGCCGATGGCGCTGGCGCATCAAGCCAATTCGCAAAACGTACAGCCTAAGATGTTAGGGGTGATAGGCGCCAGCGGGGTGGGCAAGACCGTATACCTGGGCATGCTTATGGACATGCTTTCGCAGCCGGCGATGAGCATACAGGCCCTTGCCCGGGGCGCGTTTTCAATTACCATGCAGCAAAACACGGTCTCGGCATTGGCCCGTTGCGCTTTTCCCCGCAAAACGCCCAACGAGCCGGACCGCTGGAACTGGGTGCATTGCCAGGTCCGCCGGCCGGAGCAGCGGCAGGATATGGAAGTGCTGATGCCGGACATGGCCGGCGAGGCCATACTGGAAGAAGTCGACCACCCGCACAGTTTTCGCATTATCAGCCAATTCCTCAACAAATCGATGGGAGCGATGGTGCTCATCGATGCTTCCCAACTGAAGGAAGGCAGCCGGGACCAGGACTTTTTCAGCATGAAACTGCTGAGCTACCTGAGCGAACTCGATTCCGGCCGCCGGCATGGATGGCGGCAACGGCCCGTGGCCTTGATCCTTACCAAAGCCGATTGCTGCGAAGAGTGCCGCGGCGATCCGGCGAGTTTTGCCCGAGATCACGCCGCGGGATTATGGCAGTTGTGCCAAGAGCGGTTTGGCTGCCATCGCTTTTTCGCTGCGAGCGTATCGGGCAGTTGTCTTAGTTGCGACACGCTAACCGAAGGCCGGCTGCATTTCCCCCTGCGCATCGAACCACACGGCATTGTGGAACCGTTCAAATGGCTGGTGGAACAATTGGAAAGGAAATGAAGGATTCAGGGTTCAGGGTTCGGGGTTCAGGATTTCATTTCATGCCCGAGTTCTGAACCCTGAACCCTGACCACTGAACCCTTAATCCCAACTACTACTATGAGTATTTCTCCATGATGAACGTCGAACAAGCCATATTCACTTCCGCGAAGACAGACCGTTCGGCCGGGTATCAGGTGATAGGGCACAGTCCCGGGATTCATCAGATCGATGTCCGGGAGTTGGCCGTTTGGTGCCCTTCGCACGACTCGCTGTTAGAACAAACCGCGGATGCGGTGAGTTTCAATTTCCATCCCTTGCCCAGCGGGGCTTATTGCGTATCGCGAACCGTGCCCGCCGGTTGGGAATACAGCGGCCGCGGTGGGATGCGCGTGTATACGCATTGCCTGATTATAGCGCCGGAAGTGTTGACCCATTTTGCCAATAATCCGTTTGCGGTTATGCAAGCGGCCTTGTCGGCCGGGGCCATGGAAATCCGCGATCCGATCCCCATGCGTTTGGAGCCTTTGTTCTTGTCCGGCGGGGCGACGCCGGTGGATCAATCGCTGCTGACTTGCCTGAGCGTTCAGCCGGGCCCCTCGGCTATGGCCGTTTTGATTCAGGCGGCTCTGGATGCTGTATGCCTGGCTGTAGCCGGCGAGCCATCGCCGGGCGAATTGTTTGCGGGACTTTTCAGTTGTCTACCGCCGGCATGCCGATTGGAATTTTCGTTTTCCACGGGTTTGAAATATTCCGGACGCCGGCCGTTTCGCTTGATTGCCCTGCCTGGCGATCCCAGCGAGCGACGTTGGATCGCACATCAGAATAACGTGACTGTGCTGGATTTGTCGGGAAGCAAATCCTTGCCTTCGATTCCCATCGACGGCTGGGCCCGATTCATCCAACAGGTGTTGGCTTCGGACCAGACCTCGTTTTTGGCGGCCCAAATATCCAAGAGGCGATTCGATCTTAGGCCCGAGGATCTGCCCGCCTTTGGCCTGCAATTGCTGGAGGACTTGGATACCGCGACATTTTCAGATTCGGGCGAAACGGGCGCCAAGACAAAGAACAAGGACGATAATCCGGACTTCTACACTTCGGGGTGGCGAGACAACCTGTCTACCGATGATTTCAGCGGATCAAAAGATTCGGCCGGCAATGAAAAGCAAATTCAGCAAGCGCATGCCGCCCATCGGCAATTTGAAAAAACCCGGATTCAATCTCAGAACCCGTCAGCTCATCTTGCCATCGAGGCGCCTTCGGCATGTCTAAAGCACGAATCGCCGGAAATCCTGGAAAAACTCGAACTGCTGGACGACCTTGTCTATGACGCTATCAGCGGTCGGCCCGGGGCGCTGGAACAATTGCAAACGGTGTGGCCGACGCTAAAATCGGAATTGGACTACCAGATGCTGGCTGAATCGCGGGAACAGTATCTGCGGTTCGCCTTGACGATCTGGGAAAGTTGCGTGGATGACAACAATATCCGCAACCCGGCCAAGGCGGTTCAGGCATTAGATGTGCTTTGCCTGCTGTTCGAGGAATAGG
Organism: Thermoguttaceae bacterium; assembly: GCA_049509395.1. Lineage (GTDB taxonomy): Bacteria > Planctomycetota > Planctomycetia > Pirellulales > Thermoguttaceae > JBEKIK01. The sequence goes on from JBEKZY010000108.1 coordinate 9,417, forward strand.
ACTCAGAGGGCAAGTTTCAGGGTACAGTGGGCAGGGTTCAGGATATTACTTCTTCTTTCAGAGCCGGATTCTTTCTGAGCCGGGCCGTGTCGGCCCGGTTGCATTTTGAATCTAGCGGACATTGAATCTACCAGACCGACACGGTCCGGCTCCGCTTATCCGTATAAGCGGGGAGTAGTTGCTTGTTTGCGGGGCTAAGCCGCGAGACGTTTTCGAGGCGCTTCGTCAACCGCCTCTTGCATCTCATGGTTTTCCGATTGATTGATTATTGGAGCCGCCCGGGGATTGGAAAACCTGCTGTATAGGATAGCCCAGATCGCGTTGAAGCCGTCCATTGCGCGGATTTTTTTGCCCTCTTGGTAGGTGCGCGCAAAGTAACTAATCGGGACTTCGTAAATTCGAGCACGGCATTGGGCCAGCCGGCAGGTAAGCTCCGGTTCGAAGGTAAAGGTTTTGCAGTTCAGGGGGAGTTGTTTGAGGATGTCGGCGCGCACCATTTTATAGCAGGTTTCCATGTCCGTGAGAGTCAAGTCGTTGAGCATGTTGGACAGTAGCGTCAAGAGCCTGTTGATCAGGCTATGCCAAAAGGGGAGTACGCGGCGGGTATTGCCGGCATAACGGGAGCCGAAAACCGCGTCGGCCTTGCCGTCAAGAATCGGTTGCAGGAGAAGGGGATATTCGTGGGGGTCGTATTCCAAATCGGCGTCCTGCACAACGGCCACGTCTCCGCTCATGTGCTGGATCGCCGTGCGGATTGCCGCGCCCTTTCCGCTGTTTTGCGGTTGCCGTATCGCTCGAAGGCGAGAATCGGCATTGGCAAGTTGTTCGAGCAATTCCCACGATCCGTCGGTCGAGGCATCGTCAACCGCGATAATTTCAATTTCCAAGGAAACCGGCGACGTGAGCACGCGATCAACGATCTTTTCTAGTGTTTTTCGTTCGTTATAAATCGGCATTAGGATGGATAGTTTCATAAACGGCCTGCATGGGAGAGATGGTATTAAAGAACTGACACCGGCGTATGTGTCGGAATTTTCGAATGTTTGCATGGCTGATATCGGCTGAAGAGGAAGCTTGCACAGCCATTTTGCCTCCGATTCACGGATCAGCAATTCTTCCGGGGTGGCGAGGTATAGGAACAATGCGAGTATGCACAAAGGCAACAAGTGCAACAACAACCTTTCGGCCGATGTCGCCAGGTGCCAGTGGAGGTCATTGGGCGTCAAGATATAGACCGTGAAATAGCCCGCTAACATCAGCAATATCGCGGCTAAAACCGCTGGAAATCCAAGCCTGCCGCGAGGACGGTTTTTTGCCGCGCCAAGTAAAATAAAAGACAGCGGCAGTATGACTGCAAAAGGTCCGGCAATCCGTAAAAAATATGTATATAAGGCTTGGGTAATAATCCAATATCGCGAGGGATCGAGGACTCGCGTCAGGCATGCATTCCAACCCTGACCGCTGACAAGATCGTTCTTGCCGGCAATGAATGCCTTCTGGATTGTGATAACCGCGAGAATCGCCAAGGCACCGGCGCCCCAGCAGATGAGCTCTTTATAGATATTTTTCAAATGGTCCCATCGCCACGCGACGATACAACGTGCTACAAGCAGAACGGGAATCAACAATAGTCCCTCGTTTTTTGTCCAGGCCGCCAATCCGGCCGCCAGTCCGGACAGAGCCAAAAACCCTAGCTGCGGCCGTTCGGAGGCGTCATAAATAACCGCCAGGAGAACCGCCGAGAGAAAGAAAAAGGCCAATGGCACGTCGGCGAACTGAGAGGTTCCTAGTTGTAAAAAAGAGATCATTCCCAGTAAAACAAGCCCCGCGAGCAGTCCTTGGCTTCTGCTGCGCAAACGGCCGATACCCGTCGCCAGCATTCCGACCGTGGCAAATGTGAAGAGACTGCCCAGAAACCAAGGAACCCAGCGGTGCTCCGCGCCGAGGTAAGACCATAAGCGAGCGTTGCTGCAAGGAATCAGGAGGGGATAGTCGTAGTGGGGAAATACGGGGGAGAATGCTTGCCGCCACTGTTCGCCGGCAAGGAAGAGAAAACGGGCGCGCTGATTCCAAATGGCCCAAGCATCCCAATCACCTAAAGGATTTTTTAAATAGCTGCATATAGCCGCAAATACTGAAAGAGCCAGGGCGGCGACAAATGCAAGGAGCAACAACATTTGCCAGAATCTTATGGTGGGATGTGGGGATTTCGGCTTGTTGGGAGACGTTGCCGAGGCGCGTGCCAACATCAAACCGAACAAACCGACCGCCGTAAATCCCGCTAATTCACAAGCATGATAGAGCTTTCCCGGCGTGCCGCCAAAAAACAGCCAAAGAAAATACGTACATGAAGAAAGGCCTACTCCGATGCCGGTTGCCAGGCAGACGCGAAATAAAATAGTATTGATGTCATAGCGCGGCTCGCGGTCAATGTTAACAATGAGCGCGTATGACGCCAAAATTGGCAATAATAAGGCGGCGATAAACCATACCATGCGCTATTCCCTTTTATCTGTCCGGTATAGCCTGACGCCATTGCGAATGTCCGCAACCAAGGTCCAATGGGCCGAAGTCGCGATATCCGGTACACTCTCAGGGCAGTCCGATTCTACGATGACCCAACGAGATGTCGCGTCAAAATTCAACAGTTGAGGCGATATTGCATATTGCGCAAGAAATAACCGCCCATTGGGATGCATGAGCTTGGGATCCAGGTGATTTTCATCGATCAAAAAGCGTATTACCTCTCCTTTGGGTAGAAAAGGCCGGAGAGGCTCGTACTTGGTGATAAATTGCTGCGGCACATTTGAGTTTTGAGCTTTGTACTCGCGCCACATGTCTTTTTGAAAGTGGTATATGCCGACGAGAGAGTATCCGCAGATCAGCAAAATAAATGCAGGTGCTAAAAGTTTGCCGCGGATCCGCATACTCAACATTACCCAAAGATCAGGCACGGTTTGTCGGCCGTTCTCGAAGAATCCATTCTTTGAAGGGGGGTAATGTTATCCAGTCGCTTAAAGGCAATCAAGTACAATTCCCGGCTTAAAATCCCTGGCAATTCATCTTGAATGGCGGACCTTGATTATTCTATGGAAAATAGTCATGAATGGCGTTCTCATGGTATATCTCGCCCATTAATTTAATATATATAGGGTAAAATTCGTCAAAAAAACGGTTTATTAGATGTGGCTACGCCCAAAACTTTCATTTGATAACACGTACATGACCCTTTTTCTTGACGGAAACGTATGAGAATCAGGTAGTTTCCGAGGCAATCCGGAATATGTGTTTTTATGTTTTCTCTAAGGTTCTGGTGTCTTCCTGATACCCATATTGGAGGGGGTTGGGGACTTTTTAGGAAATATGTTATACTAGGCCCCTTTAATCATGCCCTGGCCGGTTTCTATCCGGTTTGCATAATAAGTAGGGTGCGTGAAACGCACCTATTGCCGTAATGATAAATTTTGGTGCGTTGTACGCACCCTACTAAATTCTGGAGTAATTTGTGATGACCCACGAGCAAGGTCCGGCCATGATCGAAGCCGAGGGGCTTTCCAAGTTTTTTGGCGATTTTGCCGCAATCAGAGATGTAACTTTCAAAATCCATAAGGGCGAAGTGGTGGCCTTTCTCGGTCCAAACGGGGCGGGAAAAAGCACGACCATGAAATTGTTGACCGGGTATTTGGCCCCGTCCGCCGGGGTGGCGCGTATCGCCGGGCACGATATGGGACAAGACCGGCTGGCCGGGTCGGCGCGCCTGGGATATCTGCCCGAAAACGGGCCGCTTTATCCGGATATGTCGCCACGGAGCCTGTTGAGCTTTTTTGCCGACGCCCGGGGACTGACCGGGGCGCGAAGACGTGAGCGGATCGAAGCCGTAATCGAACTCTGCGATTTAGGCAGCGTCATCGGCAAGCCTATCGGCAAGCTTTCTCGCGGGTATCGGCAGCGGGTGGGCATGGCCCAGGTCTTGCTCCACGAGCCCGACGTGCTGATCCTGGACGAGCCCACGGCCGGGCTGGACCCGAACCAAATCCACGAGGTTCGCGAAACCATCCGCAAACTGGGCCAGAGCAAGACGATCTTGCTTTCCACCCACATATTACAGGAAGTCGCGGCCATGGCAAACCGGGTGTTGTTCATCGACGAGGGGCGATTGGTCTTCGACGGGTCGATCAAGGAATTGACCCGGGACGGCAAACCGCTGGATGAGCATTTCCGCCGTTTAAGCAGTCAACTCGCGGCAGTATGAAAATAACTAGTGGACAGTGCAGAGTGGAGAGTGGAAAGGAAAGGATGAAGGATGAACCAGGAATGATGAATATCGAAGCACGAATGACATATAAGACGATTTTTGTGAATCACTCCGCTCACTTTTCACCGCCCACTGAACCCTGAACCCTGAACCCTGAACCCTTTTAAACCATGAATATCAGCGTTCCATTTGCCGTTTTTAAACGGAACTTCGTCAGTTATTTCGCCAATCCGACGGGTTATCTGTTTATCTGTGTTTTCGTGTTGATGTGCGCGGCGTCGGCCTTTTGGCCGCCCGACTTTTTCAACAATAACCTGGCGAATTTGGACCAGCTCAGTTGGGGTATCCAAATATTGGGCTTCCGCTTTGGGTTTGCGATCATCATGTTGGTCTTTATCCCTTCGATTACGATGAGCATCTGGGCTGAAGAGCGGCGCCAGGGCACCGACGAGCTGCTGCTTACGATTCCGGCCGGCGATTTCCAGATCGTGCTGGGCAAATATCTCGCGGCAGTGGCGATATTCAGCGTCGCGCTCGTGTTTTCACTTATCTGCAACTTTACCGTGTTGAAG
>JBEKZY010000109.1:0-14243 GCA_049509395.1 Thermoguttaceae bacterium
TCAAACCTCCAAATTCGATTTCTGGTCGATCTGCCGAAACACATCGAACTACCTGTATACGACCGGCAGGTTTCCAAAACATAGTTCGTAATCCTCCAGTCCTTAGTTATTAACGCGGAAATAGAACCGGACAACTTGAAACTCTTATCGGGACTTTGCCAGCATAATCGTTAAAAATTCCCTGATCGGAAAATTCAGGGAATTATAGACATATACCCCGTCTTTCCGCATTCCTGCATTTTGACACGCCTGAGAAGCTGTAATTCAGGATGAATGCGTAAACTGGTTAGTGTTCAGCCCTCGATCAGACCATAGTAAAAAGGACAGTGGACTATGGCTCGAGACCTAGTTTTATTGTGAGTAAATCACATAAAACAAGGCGTTTCAGCCTCGATACAATCTATCAATGGGCAGTTTCCGTTATTGTCCCAGCGTTGTCGTGGCAGTAACCGTTGCGCCAATATTGCCTGCCAAGTCGGTAAGATTAACACTGAAGGTAAGTGTGCCGTTAAGGAGCGACGAAACGTTTATGCCAGTCACGTCCTGGACAGCCGATTTGACTGTACCGCTGCCGACAACGGGCGTGCCGCCGCCATCGCTGCTGATGGTATAGGCGTAAGTTGCACCAACTTCCGCGCCGGTGAAGGAGAAGCCTGCCGCAGTTGCGGTCGCGGCAGTCAGAGAGGTCTGATCGGCCGTAATCGAATAACCGCTCGGTGGAGTTCCATCGAGCGATGCCGTGGCGGTAGCCGCATTGCCGGTGTTGCCGTAACTGTTCGTCAGCTTCACGTTGAAAGTGAGAGTCCCATCCGGGAGCGACGAAACGTCGATTCCAGTCACATTCTGGTCGGCCGAGGAGACCGTGCCGCTGCCGGTCACCGGCGTGCCGCCGCCAGAGCTGGTGATGGTGTAAGCGTATATTGCACCCGCCTCCGCGCCGGCAAAGGTGAAACCCGCCGAGCTTGCGGTCGTGGAGTTCAACACGGTCTGATTGGCCGTAATCGAATAACCGCTTGGGGCCGTCTGGTTAAGTGTCGTTGTCGCGGCGGTGGTTGGCTCACCCGTGCCCGTTCCATTGGCCAGTGTCACACTAAATGTGAGCGTACCATCGGGCAGCGAGGAAACGTTGATGCCCGTCACGTCCTGGGTGGCCGAGGCAACCGTGCCGCTGCCGGTCACCGGCGTCCCGCCGCCGCCGCTGCTAATAGTGTAGGTGTATGTTGCACCCGCTTCCGCGCCGGCGAAGGTAAAGCCGGCCGAGGTTGCGGTCGTGGAGTTAAGCGCGCTCTGATCAGCCGTGATCGTATAACCGGCCGGGGTCGTCTGAGTCAACGTCGCAGTGGCGGCGGTGGCGGCGCTGCCGATATTGCCGGCGGCATCGGTCAATGTCACACTGAAGTTCAGCGTACCGTTGGGCAACATCGCCACGTTGATGCCCGTCACCTGCTGCGTCGATGAAGAGATCGTTCCATTGCCGGTCACTGAGCCTTGGCCGCCGCTGCTGGTAACAGTGTACGTGTATTTCGCATCCAACTCCGCGTTGGAGAAAGTAAAGCTGGCCAAAGCGGCAGTGGTGTTGTCGAGCGTCGCTTGATCGGCCGTGATTGAATACCCGGTCGGCGAAACACGGTCAAGTATTGTAGAGGCGATAGCCGAGGCGCCGACGTTGCCCGCCAGATCGGTCAGCGTCACATAATAGATGAGCGTTCCATCCATCAATGATGAAACGTTTATGCCGGTAACATCCTGGGTGGCCGAGGTAATTATGCCGCTGCCGGTTATTGGCGTGCCGCCGCCGCTGCTGCTAATAGTGTAGGAATATGTTGCACCCACTTCGGCGCCGGCGAAGGTGAAGCCCGCCGAGTTTGCGGCCGTGGCGTTCAACGCGAGCTGATCGGACGTAACCGAATAGCCGCTTGGGGCTACCCTGTCAAGTGTCTCCGTGGCGGAGGCCGGCTCACCCGTGCCCACTCCATTGGTCAGCGTCACACTGAATGTGAGCGTGCCATCGGTCAGCGAGGAAACGTCGATGCCTGCCACGTCCTGGGTGGCCGAAGTGACGGCGCCGCTGCCGGTCACCGGCGTCCCGCCGCCGCCGCTGCTAATGGTGTAGGCGTATGTTGCACCTACTTCGGCATTGGCAAATGTAAAGCCCGCCGAGGTCGCGGTCGTGGAGTTCAAAGTATTCTGATTGGCCTTAATCGAATACCCGCTCGGGTCCGTGCCTTTTATTAAGGTCAAACTACTAGTAGCCGCGGCGCTACTGAAAGTCCCGTCATTGACCACTACGGAAACCGTGCGGGTTGCGAGTACGGCAGACGACGAGGTGTCGCTATACTTGACTTTCCCCAACACTTCTTGGTAAGTGGACACGTCGGCCACTCCTGACAGTGCAAGGACGCCGTCGGCGTAGGAAGACGTGATAGAGGTGCCGGAAGTGTCGGCCTGCAACTGCTCAGCGCTTCCATCCTGGAGATTCTCAATAGTGACGGTCATGGAAGTCAGCGTGGAACTGTCCGGGCTGGAAATCGACGCCCCGGAAGACGCAATCGCAACAGGAGTGGTTTGCGTGTCGTACGTCGTGTTATAGCCCGAAGTCCCGCCGGCGCCGCTTAGGCTTACTTCAGGCGCGGCGTGCATATTCTGAATGACCTGGGTCATCGGCGGCGTAGATGCAAGGAACATTCGCAAGGATAACAAAGCCGGTTGCAGACCCAGGATGCCGAAATTGTAATCGCTGCCGTTTTCACTTGCTCCAAGTTGAATTTGGAACATGCCATTGCCGGCCGTTCCTCTGGTCGTTCCGGCGACAGTTCCCACAGTACTCTGGCCGACGAGAACCTCGGAGGAAGGACTGACTTTGATCTGATAGACTCCCGTGGCGAGACCCTTAAAACTGTAAAGACCTGCTGCATTGGTCTGGACCGGCGAGACTCCGCTTGCCTCGGTCCAGGTTCCATCACTGTTTTGGCTGTAGATTCGGACGGTCACGCCCGCAAGTCCCGTCTCTGAACCGGTCATCAGCCCGTCGTCGTTCGAATCGAAATAAACATAACCTGATAGACTGCCGGCGGTGATGACCAGCTTGGCGGTGTCGGTATTAGTGCTGAACGCGGTAGATCCGCCGACCGCGCCCGCTTGAGAGAGGTCGGCCCGCACTCCATTTGCGCCGCCGGTGGCATCCCAGGCGCGGTAGGTAATGCTGGAAGTCTCGGCGCTCTTGCCGTCCGGAATGTAGCGAAGCACGGCGTTATTGGCCAATAATAGTGACGAACTTTCCGACACCGCGCCCACGGCAATAAAGGTCGTGCCGTCGAGAGAGTACTGCCAGGTTCCATTGCCGGTCGCGCCGACCAGGGCGATTCCGCCGATCACGGCATTGTCATCCGTATCGGCAATGAGCGTGGTCCCGGAGCCGTTGTTAATGAACGTCGCCAGGTGGATCGTGGCGGTGGTGTCATTATCGGTTGTGCCCAATGAAGGATTTGCCGCCGTGAGAATTGGCGAGGCGTTGCTTGCCAGGACATTTATGGCGTACTGCTGTTGACCCGTGTTGTCCGCTGCATCCGTTGCCCGGACAGTCACTTGCGCGGGGGATTGCTGGCCTGCAGCGGGCGTCCAGGTGATCATGCCTGTATTGGCATCGATGCTCATCCCCGTGGGCGACTGTGACAATTGGTAGGTGATGCCGGAGGTCGAGCCTTGGCTGACCGCCGCGTTGCAGAAATAGGGAACTCCCACTACGGCGGTGGTGGCCGGGGTGAAATCGAGTTGCGGAGCGACGGTGTCGACCGTGAGTTGTACGGCAGTGGAAGTATTCAAACTCGGAATATCGGCTGTAAAATTGGCAGCCGTCGAACTGCCGCTCTCGGTAATGCTCACCGTTTGGTTCTTGGCAATCTGAATTGCGGTAATCGTGTGGAGTCCATCGGTCAAGTCCGTCGAACCGTCGGTCGTAACAACGACTGAGGTATCGGAGGCGGTCGCCTGCCCGATGGGGGCGCCGTCCGCAAGGACCTCAACCACGTTGCCGCTTGTGACTCCCGAGACTTGGAACTGAAGTTCCTTGTTGGCGGCCGAATTGTTCAAGTTGGTGATCTGGTTGCCGGTCGCGCCGGCGGGCGGCACGTATGTCACACTGGTCGGCGCACTGGGGGTCGCCGAGGCAAAGGGATCGGCGGGATTCGAAGCCGAATCGGCTTGGATCGTAACGGTGAACGATTGTGTCGTCGGAGTATTCGTCCCATCACTAGTGGTCACTGTAACCGTGACCGTGCCCGTGACTCCGGCAGGCGCACTGAGTTCCAGCACGCCGTTCTTTGTATCCGTGAATATCGAGGCTGAGGTGATTGTCAAAGGAGTTGCAAGATATCCAACGCCGTTTGTGTCTTGGGTTGAGTCTTCATCCGGCATGGCCTGAATCGTCTGGATCACGCCCGACCCCACGGTCTGAATACCGAAGATCGTGTAACTGTAGTCTAAAAACCGGGCAGGCTGTTCGGTGACAAAGAACTCCGTTGAACTGCTGCTTGGAGTTGATGAGCGCGCCATGGCCAGTATGCCGGCCGAAGTGAATTGGAGCCCCGGATTGAACTCCTCGGCGATCGACGATTGATCCGTCTTAATTGGTCCTGTAGGCGGGTCGTTGCCGCCTTGGATTACGAATGGATTGCCGGCCTGGTCCTTTCCGTTGCGATATATGGACAGGCCGTCATAAAATCCCGATTGAGCCAACGCTTCGATATAAGCGGCGGTGTTCGGCGCGAGATTGTCCAACAATTGGAAAACCATCGGCTGGGAAACGCCATTAATGTTGACGTTGAGTTGCAGACTCTTATTGGTTTGCGGCATTAAGACCGGAGTGAGCATGGAGTAGTCCGAAACCGTCACGGCGAAATTCGCCGCATTGCCGGAACTGTTGCCGTTGAGGGGAACGAAAATCGAAGTTCCCGCAGGCAGCGTGATCGATAATAATTGCCGGGACTCGAGCGCCTCCATCGAAAGACGGCGATGCTTTTCTCTCAAACGATTCGAACGCCGATTGTCCCTGTTGCCGTATAAGAATTGTTGAAATAGATTGCGTAGCATGTTTCTCAATGGGGAGTAATTTGCAATTTGCCCTTAAGCCTCCATTGTAATCTGCAAGTAAATTTTTTGCAAAATATAAAGCGATAAACACTACAATCGTTATATGACTATGCCACCCATATTGTGGTAGAATCAAATGTGTGCCGCACATTGTTACGTCGATTGGGTGGAAGCCTTCCCTTGGAGGTATCGTTAGTTTTCACATTTATACTCGAATTTCGATAGACCTTGTTCGGTTATGTTTAAGTATTACAATTATTTGTCGCAGAAATTCATAACTTAAGTCGGCGATTCCATACGCCCCATTTGGACTTCGAGGGCTTTCGTGCCTCCATAAGGCATTCACACCAAGACAATCGCTTGTCCAAGGTTGATCTTCCCATGATTAAGAAAGGATTCGGCTGTTTGATACTGTTCGCTCTGCCTTTTGCCGCCGTCGGCGCGGGATTCGGGGCGTGGATGGGCTGGACAGTCATCGCCCATCTGAAAATGCGGAACTGGGAAGAAGTGCCTGCCAAAATCGTCCGTGCAGACCTTAAAGTCAACAAAGGAAAGAGCGCCGCCTATGATGTGACGGCCGAGTACGAATACCAGTACGGGGGCAAGCGGTACACGGGAAGGCGCGTCAGCCTCTACGGCTCGGACAACATCGGATCATTCCATCAGGACGTGTATCGTCAGTTGAGCGAATACCGGAAATCAGGCCGGCCCTTCCGCTGTTACGTCGATCCCCAGCAGCCCGCCGAAGCCATCCTGTTCCGCGATCTGCGCTGGGAATTTCTCGGCTTCCAGTCGATCTTTGTGCTTGTATTCGGCGGGGTAGGTTTTGGCCTGCTGGCCTCCTGCCTGCTGGGCCGGCGCAAAGCACGGGTCGAAGCGGCGCTCGCGGCCGCTCATCCCGATGAACCATGGTTGCAGAAACAAGATTGGGCCGAAGGCAAAATCGTCTCCTCGAACCGGACGGCCATGATGTTCTCGCTGGCGTTTGCCGCATTTTGGAACGTGATCTCCGCTCCGCTGCTGTTCGTGATTCCAGGCGAAGTGATTGGCAAAGGCAACTGGCTTGCACTCCTCGGAGTATTATTTCCTATCGTGGGTTTGGGCCTCATCGCATGGGCGATATACTCCGTGCTGCGGTGGCGCAAATTCGGCCAATCCGTATTCCAGATGGCATCCGTGCCCGGCGTGATCGGCGGACAACTGGCCGGCGTGGTCCGCACCTCCGCCAAGGTTCTGCCCGAAGACGGCTTTCGGATCACGTTAAGCTGCATCAATAGGGTAACCACCGGCAGCGGCAAGAGCCGCAGCACATCTGAACATATCCTTTGGCAGGACGACCAGGTCGTGGGACGCGATTTGCTGCAAAATGATCCCGACCACACGGCTATCCCCGTTCTTTTCGCCATCCCCTATGAATGCCGTCCAACCGACGAGACGGTCTCGGACAATCAGACCATCTGGCGTCTGAACGTCAAGGCGAAGGTGCCGGGGGTCGATTACAGCACCGCCTTCGACGTGCCTGTGTTTAAAACCGCGGAAAGCAATGCCAACTTCGTTGCCGATTCCAGCGTGATGGCCGAGTACGCCCTCCCGCCGAACCCCGAGCGGGACCTTCATGATGCGGGCGTCGTCCGCGAGCCTTCGCCAAGCGGCGAGGGCTGCAAATTCACCTTCCCCATGGGCCGGAACCTGGGCAATGCGCTGGGGCTTTCGGCGTTCTGGCTCATTTGGTCCGGCGCGGTCGTGCTGATGATTTACCTGAAGGCGCCGCTCTTCTTTCCCCTTGCGTTCGGGCTGGTCGATGTACTGATTTTATTACCCGTGGCTGACTCCTGGTTCTATAAAAGTGTCGTGGACGCATCGCCTCGGGGCCTGACGGTGACGGGAGGGCTGTTTGGACTGGGCAAAGCTCGCTGGGTCGATGCATCCGATGTCACCAAAATCGAACCTGTCCAAGGGATGCAATCGGGCCAGACCGCTTTCTACAATATCGTCGTCACGTGCGGCGGCGAAAAACGGATCACGATCGGCAAAAGACTGGCATCTCATCGCCTTGCCGCGGCCGTGATCGGGCAGATCGAACAAGTGTTGCAAAAGCAGTAGATGCCGCGTATGTAGCAGGCACACGCCGTGTGCCGTCCGTCTGAAGCGTATCGATATAAAACATCACAAACGGCACACGGCGTGTGCCTGCTACATTGAAAGTCGTGAAAGTTTCCAAAATCCGATTGATTGTGGTAATCTCCGGCCCGTTCGCACGACATACATAATAGCCACGGGATATCCGATTCATTTTCGGCGGTGAGAACATGGATTTCGGCTTGCCAGACTGGGAGTCAATCGTCCGCACACACGGACCGATGGTTTTTGACATGGCTTGGCGGTTACTGGGCCACGCTGCCGACACTGAAGACGTTGTGCAAGAGGCCCTGTTGGATGCCTTTCGATTGCACGGGCGAGATCCGGTCGGCAACTGGGGGGCCCTCCTGCGCCACCTGGCGACTCGACGGGCTATCGACCGTTTGCGTAAACGGCGCTTATCCGCTCCGCTGCCGCCTAAGCCGCCGGCGTTCGAGCCGGCCGCCCCGGAATCCCAACAGCCCGAATCGGTGGCGGTAGAGCGGGAACTGGCCGACCGCTTGCGCCTGGCTATGGCCCAGCTTTCCAATCGCGAGGCCGGCGTCTTCTCGCTACGATATTTTGGCGAGATGCCCAACGCCGACATCGCGGAAACACTGGGTATCAGCCTCGACGCGGTAGGAGTGGCGCTGCATAAGGCACGAAAGAGACTGAAGGAAATTCTCGGTCACGAAGAAATCACTCACAGGAGATCGGGACCATGAAAGCGAATCATGAATTACCGCGCGGCGAATCGGACGATGCACTGGATCGGGCGATCCTAGCCGCAAAGTCGCAACCCTATCCGCCTGAAGTCAAGAACCGCGTCATCGAAAAAGCCGCGGCGTTTACCCCAAGTCTCCTGGCACGGAATCGGTTTATGGGTCGATGGACTTGGCGCATCCTGGCGTCCGCCGTTCCTGTAATCGCCGCTGCATGCGTGATAATTTTTCTATTGCTTCCCACGGCAACTGTCGGCTGGGAGGACGTGGTTAAGACAATCAAATCGCAGAAATGGATCCGCGTAACCTACCCTTTCCCAGAAAGCAAACAGGCTGTAATGTGGCTTTCGCCCGAGCGGCAAGTCTGGGCCCTTCAAACAGACAACTGGTTTGTATACTTTGACGGCCGCCGGCAAGAAAAGTACGAATACCGCACGGGCCAAAAGCAGATCGTGAAAATGCTGCTTAGCCAGGAGGATGCGCAGCGAATCTTGCCCGTCGATTACATGTCGCAGGGTTCGTGGATGTTTGGAACCGAAAAGTTAGTATCGCAGAAAAGGCGAGAGATAACCGAAGCCGGAAAAAAATGGATCGATTTTGAAATTAAGTTCTATCGCGTGGAATACTACTCGGGTACATTGCGCGTCGATCCTGAAACGCGGCTTCCCGTGTATATGCTGACAAAAGCCTCCCAGGACGCGACGAAATCCAAAAAATTTTCATTCGATTACCCGGCCGACGGCCCGGCCGACATTTATGCGTTGGGCGTTCCAGCCAAGATCAAGATTGACGACCGCATGCCGCCGAAAGACTGTCAGCAAGTCCTTAGCGCAATGGCGGCCAGCCGGGAGCGGATCGGCGACTTTCGCCTGATAGTGGCCGTGGAAGGCTCTTGGGTCCCCTCTCAAATCGTATGGCGAAAGGGGGATAAGTGGCGAATAGACATTTGCCAGTCCGAAAACAGTCTCCCTCAGAACATGTGGGGATCGAAGCCGCCCGATGGTCTCGGCTGGGGCGATCTGTCTGCCGAAAAACTGAAACTAAGTTGGTTAGGCCCGAATTTCATTTGCGACGGCCGGATGGTATATCAAAACACGCGCCAAGGCGATATCGCCAGGTACAATGATCCTAAAGCGAAAGGCCCGCCCAAGGTCACATGGCAGGTAGCGCCGCTGTACATTACGCCGCAAGAGTTGCTCTCAGGCGGAGGAGACGGCTCTCTGCCCCTTGCCATGTTCGCCAAATTCGCTTCGTTGGTGTATCCAGACCTCACGCCCAAAGAAGGTTGGGGCTTCGAGTTCGTTCCCCATCCCGCCGGAGCGCCAGGTTGCGTTTTAATAAAGCGTTCCGCTGAAACCACCATGCAAACAATAGCCCATGAATGGTTTTACATCGATCCGGCGAAAGGCTGCGCGGTCGTGCGTATCGAGCGATTCAGTATTCCCCTCGATGCGCCCGCCGATATGCCGGTAGACCCCAACGCATCCGCTAACCGGGATGCGCACCGCATGGAAGACTTCCAACAATCGCCGCAGGGCTTTTGGTATCCTAAGTCGATCCACTATGAAAACAGATCGCAGAATGTCAACCCGCGCGTTCGATTCCTGGAGTCAACCGTGCATTACCATTTTGACTTTGATGTCGAGTTGCCAGATTCGCTCTTTGCCGTCGATCACGCAAGCGAGCCGGAGAAATAGCCCGGTTCGGTTATGCTCGCGTCTATTTTCGACTTCCGCCGGCGCCGATCATTGCTCCGCGGCAATAAATCCCACGTTCCAGTAGGGTGTGTAAAACGCACCGGCCGGTGTTAATTGTGGTGCGTTTCACGCACCCTACAAAAAAAACCACTCTTGCACCGAGGCGCAAGAGTGGTTGAGATAAATTAAAATATGTTATTATGTTTTTACCGGCGGCGCCAGTAAATTCCCAGTCCCATGGCAGCCAGCATAAGCATTGCCCAGGTGGACGGTTCAGGAACCGACGATATCGAGCCGGAACCCGCAAGCGGGCCGCCCGGGATCGCTGTGATGGTCAACGTGGCGCCAGCGCCGATGGTCAAGGTGTTCACGCTGACGGAATCGGCCGTTACAGAGGTTGCGACCGTGCCGTTGCCTATGCCAAGCGTGCCGCTGCCGGAAACGGCATGCAGGGCCACAGTCGCGCCAACGGGGCTATTGATCTGGAGCGTACCCAAGTTGACGGTTGTATTGCCGCTGAAGTTGACAGTCGAGCCGGTAAGAGTCACGGTGCCGGGCCCGGGACAGGTCAGGCTGCCCGTGCCGGTGACATTGCCGCTAATTGTCATTATCGCGCTGGCATTCGCGGCATAGTCGTCGCGCACGCCGCCGGCGTTGAATTGGCCGCCCGTGCTGCCGATGGTAACCGCTCCGGATACCGTGTTCGTGGTGCTAGTATCGGAGCTGGTATACAGGGCGTAGATTTGGCCGTTGTTTTGCAGCGAGATGTTGTTGTTCAGCGGGACGGTTAAATTCCGGAGTTGCAAGATAGATCCGCCGGCGGGCTGGCCGAGGGCAGTGCCGTTGACCGTGATGGCGCTCAAATTGCCCAAAGCGGTTGTGCCTTCCAGCCCTAACACGCCTTCGTTGACAAAGACGTTGCCCAACGCGGTGTCGGCCGTGACATTGACCAACATGATCTGGTTGTTGCCGACTTTGGTGAGGGTGTAAGCATTTCCATTCGTGCTCAAAACTGCCGTTACTCCGGATTGAGCGCGCAACGACCAGCGACCAACATATTGATTTCCGGGCAGACCGGAATTGGTGGTGCCGGGGGTGGAAGTGCCGCCGATAGTCGTATTGCCGCTTAGCGTGACGTTGCTCACGTCGTATTGTGTGCCGGCAGGGGCGATGGCAGTGTTATTGTTGACGATCGCGCCATTGCCGCCTACGCCCGTGCCTTGGACGGTGATTGGTTGGGCGTAAAGCTGTTGGACGTTGAGGTCCAGCGTGCCCCCGTTGATTGCGATGGGGCTGGTTGCGCTGCCCAACGCGGAGGCAACGCCGAGGATAATAGTACCTCCGGTGATGCTTGTCGGGCCGGTGTAGGCGTTAGAGGTGTTGATAGTCAAAGAGCCGCTTCCGCTCTTTGTCAGCGATGTGCCGCCGGTGATACTGCCAGTCCCAGCGAACACGTAGTTGTGGCTGGAATTGCAATTTACCGTGATCGAGCCGGGCATCACTGCGGTGGGAGCGATATTCACGGTAAGGTTCGCCGAGCTATTGTCAAAGGTGACTTGGTCGGTGTTATAGAATAGCTGATCGACAGCGCCGGACCAGTTTGTGGTGGTTTGGACGTCCCAAGCATTGGAGTTCAGTGCTCCCACCCACGTCAGATTTCCCACCGCGCCGGTTACAACCAGGTCGATGGTATTCGTTGTTGTGTTTTTAAAGATGCTGTAGGATTGCCGCGAGCTGATGACCGGCAGTACAAAATTAGTCGCATCTCCTGTGGGCATAGAGCCGTAGTGGATCAACTGGTAGTGAGTGCCGGTGGGACTGCCCAGCAAATAGCCGCTGGTAACATTGTAACTGACGTTGGTGTAGCCGGACGCGTTCAACGGACCGGTTACATTTATCAGGTCGTTGCCGCTCGACGGGTTATTCGACAGATCCATAGTGATCTTACCGGTGCCGTTCGACCCGAGCGTGAGACCGCCGGCTCCGATCGTAAGGGTGCCAACCGATCCGGCGGCCGCGGTAGCGCCCGGAGCGATGTTCGTGATATAATTGTCAGAAACCGCGCCGTTGATCTTGCCGGTGCCGGACAGGACTGTTCCAGTCGTGCTGCTAGAGGAACCCATGACAATGTTGCCGTCCAAGGTGCCGGTGATGATCAAAGTGCCGTCATTGTGATTCACGGTTCCGCTGAACGTATTCGAATTTGTCAGGGTTAAAGTGCCCGGCCCCAGCTTTGTTAAGGTGGCCGCACTCGATCCGGTGACCACGCCGCTTATGATTATGCCGACGCCGGCGCTCGCGGCAGTGACGTCGTTGTTTCGTACCCCTCCGGTGTTTATCGTGTTGCCAGAAGCATCCGTAATGGTCACTGTGCCGAGAATCGTGTTGTCGGTGGCGCCGGGGGTGGAGATGGCAAGGGCATACAAATTACCCCCATCGAGCTTGATGTTTTTGGCCAGCGGAGTAGTCAGACCCTCGAGTTGCAAGGTCGAGCTGGCGGCCACGTTTATGCTCTTGGTGGGGTCGCCCAGGGAGGTGTTTGCTATCAGGTCTAAAATACCTCCGGGCGTACCGGTGAGATTCGAACCAATGTTAATGTCGGCCAGGGCGCTATCGGCGGTAAGCCGCACAAAAGAAACCTGGTTGTTGCCCACTTTGGTGATGTTATAGGGTTGCCCGTTGGTGTTGATGGTCGCCAACTCCGTTGGGACTCCGCGGATCTCCCAACGGCCGGAGTTTGCAGAGGGACCGGTGCCGTTGTCATTGGCCGTACCGCCAAAAGTTGTATTCCCTGTCAGGACGACAAAACGAAGGGCATTTTGGGCGGTAGTGCTGGAGGCGGTGTTACTGTTTATAATAGCGCCATTGCCGCCTACCCCTGCACCCTGGACGGTAACCACCTCGTCACCTAGGGCCTGGTTGTTGACGTCCAGCGTGGCCCCGTTGGCAATCGTCGTGCCGCCGACCGTGCTGCCCAAGGCGGTGGAACTGCCGGCCTGCAATGTGCCCGCGGTAATCGTCGTTACGCCGTCGTAGGTGTTGGCGCCGGAAAGGGTAAGAACGGCGCTTCCTTTCTGCTCCAGGCTGCCGGTCCCGGAGATTACGTTGGCACAAGTATGATTCTCAGTCTGGTTGAAGACCAATTGGCTGTTGTTGGTAATCGCTCCGGTCCCGATAGTGACAAAGGAGGATTGGCCGTCGCCGACTTGCAATGTGCCGGCGTTGATAACGATCGGGCCGCTGAAATCGTTACTAGCGGTGCTGGAACCGTTGGCAAGTATTAGTTTGCCGGTCCCGGATTTGGTCAGCCCGGCGGTGCCCGTGATCTTCTGCTGCCCTGAGATAGTGTAATCCTTGGTTGAGTTCACGGTGATCTGGCCGGGCGACACGTCGGCATATAGGACAACCGACTGGTTCGTGCTGCTGTCGTCGAAAGTTACGTTGTCGAGGTTATAAAACATGTCGGCCACGGCGCCGTTTTGCCAGTTGGGAGTGGTAACCACGTCCCAGTTCGAGTTTCCTCCGGGGCCTTTCCACACCAGGGAAGCGATCGATCCCGTCAAGCTGAAGTTGACCTGGTTGGGTGTGGGGCTGGGGTTGGTTACGTAAGTGATGGTGAAGTTCCGCCGCGTGTTAGGCGGTATGTTCAAAAGGGCTAGACTTCCCCCGCCGGTTAAACTGCCCGTGTAGTTCATCAGGCGATACGAGCCGCTTGCCAAGGAACTTATGTTGGGTATGGCTATGTTGGTGGTTCCGGCAAGCGACAGATTACCATTGATGTTTATCAAGTCGCTCCCAACCGAGGGGTCGTTCGACAGATCGTAATTGATCTGGCCGCCGCCGGTTAAAGAAAGACCGCCAAAGGTGAACGTGCCTACCGATCCGGCCGCGCTGGTCGCGCCGGGCGCGATGATCACGCCGGAGGCATCGGTGACCGTGCCGCCGATCGTGGCCGTGCCGGTCAGGGTAGTGGTTATGCCGGTTGATGTGCTTGTGGCTAATGTTATTCCGCCCTTCAGATAGTTGCTGATGTTCAAAGTGCCGTCGTTAACGGCAATCGTACCGGAAAAGGAATTGCTGCCGGACAGGGTTACGGTGCCGGGCCCGGTCTTGGTTAAAACAGCCGCGCTGCTGCCGCCGGGGGCGTTTGTGATCGCGCCCGTGATGAACATCCTCGCATTGGAGTTCGCGGCGGAGTCGGCCCGCGTGCCTCCGGCGTTCAATATGCCGCCCGAATCAGCTACGGCGATCGACCCAATGACAGTGTCCCCGCCGGCTGAATCACCGGAGTTTTGCATGACGTAGAGTTGACCGTTATTTTGAAGCTGGATATTCTTGTTCAAAGGGGTGGTTAGATCGTTCATCTGCAAGATCGAGCCGCCGGCTGGCTGGCCGGCGCCGGCGCCGTTTACGGTGATTGTCCCTGCCGGGTCGCCAAAAGAGGATGCTCTTTCCAGATCCAAAATGCCTTCGTTGATAACGACGTTTTCCGTGGTGGAATCAGCCGTGAAATTAATAAAAATGACCTCATTGTTGCCGGTTTTGGTCAGCGTATGTCCGTTCCCGGTCAGGGAGCACGTGCCGCCCGCGTTGAAGAATTCCCAACGGCCTACTTGAC
>JBEKZY010000011.1:0-52690 GCA_049509395.1 Thermoguttaceae bacterium
ATCTATGCCACAATAGTTCACGGCCAACCTCCTTCTGTTGGTAAGGACTGATAAAGTGTAACGAACAAAATCAGTATCCTAACCGATGGACGCGAGGTTGGCTCACTTCATAGCTTCTCCTTTAGACATGAACGCGGTCAACCGTTGAATGTTATTTTGACAAATTCGCTTATAAGGGGCTAGGGGTGAGGGGCCAGAGACCAGGAATAATTACAAAGCAAGAATGACAAATACCATTTAAAACCGCTTGCGTTTCCGCATGTGCTATAATTTCCCTAGATTCACTAATCAGAGTCAATCTTCAAATCCTAATGCATATATGAACATTCACTGTTCTCTAACATTGACAGCACTTATGATAGTTCTAATGTCCGCAGATTCGGCAAAATCCCAGGCGGCCGGGCAGGTGCGATTGGAGTTGGTAAGCGATGCCCAGGGCACGGCCATGACCTTTCAGGACTGGGGACAAGCCTTGACCGGGGCTGGAATCAAAAATGTTCGCTTTCGTTCGGCGACATCGGCAGACAAGGTGGGCATCGAAATCGAAGGCACGGCCGAGCGTCCGCTATATATTGTCACCGGCAAGGTGCTTTCGCGCGATGAACTGCAACTGCCCGGCGCGCGGTTCAAACGCAGCGAAATGAAGCGGCTTGCCCAATGGCTGGACGATCTGGCCCAAAACGGCCCGCCCGACAAGCGGCCGAAAATAGTCGCCTTCGGTCTGACTGCGGCTCAATTCGAGAAGGTTAAAAAAGACCTGGCCGTGCCGGTCGGTTTTTCCATCTCCGGCTCGGCACGCCGCGATACAGTGGAAAAAATCGCCCGAAAATTATCCTTTCCCCTACGCTTTGAAGACCCGCTACTCCCCTCTCCCGAAACGGGAGAGGGGCCGGGGGTGAGGGCAGCCTCTGGTGAGGATAAAGTCGAAGACGAACTGAGCGAACTGAGTTGCGGCACGGCGTTGGCATGCCTGCTGCGGCCGGCCGGATATTGCCTTGTTCCGCAAGCGTTCGGAAATCAGATAAAATATTCCGTGATGAAAGTTCAACCCAACATCAAGGAGTTTTGGCCCGTGGGCCGAAAGCCGGAAAGCCCGCCGCCGGAAGTTTTACCCGGCCTCTTCGAGTTTCTCCCCGTGAACGTGCAAAACGTTCCAGCCGCCACGGTCCTGGATGCGATCGGCAAACGCCTTAAAACACCCGTCTTGTACGATCGCGCCGCCCTCGCCAAATATAAGATCGATCCAGCCAAGGCCATGGTCTCCTTCCCCCGCGCGCGGACGAACTACAGCATGGCCCTGGAAAAAATGCTCTTTCCCGCCGGCCTGCAATTCGAAATCCGCGTAGACGATGCCGGCACGCCGTTTTTGTGGGTTACGACGGTTAAGCCAATGTAATCATTTAGGGCCACATTTACGCAACTTAATCTTGTTGATATAATATAATATCAGGCAAATAAAACCTTCTTTCCAGAGCATGGCATTTTTTTATTGAAAGCATTAAAATCATGCAATCCTATCGCATCGAGACAACGGTATCTGAGAAGGGTACACTAGTAATCAAAGACGTTCCTTTTTTGGCTGGCGAACACGTAGAAGTAATCGTCCGCGAAATGGAAAGTTCATCCCCCAGTGATTCGCATTATCCGCTTCGAGGCACACCGTATGAACTCCAACAACCATTCGATAGCGTAGCCGAAAAAGAATGGGATGTTCTGCAATGATCATTCTAGACACGCATATTTGGATCTGGTGGGTGCACAATGAAAAAAGATTGAGCAAGTCTCAATTGGAAGCAATAGAAGCAAATCAAGCAACTGGTATCGGAGTAAGCGCAATTTCGTGCTGGGAAGTTGCCAAATTGGTGGAATATAAGCGACTTGTTCTACCCTGTTTATTAATAGATTGGTTTAAACAAGCACTTGCTTATCCCGGTGTTCGATTATTGGAGTTAACCCCGGAAATTGCCGCTGAATCAACTCAATTACCAATACCTTTCCATCGCGACCCCGCCGATCAGATCATTGTCGCCTCTGCTAGAATACATCAATGTCCATTGGTAACTTCTGATCGGCGGCTTCTTAAATATACACATGTAGATTTGATTTCATAAGTTAACGCCGCAGTCAATAAATCAAATCTATGTGTGCTCCAGTCTTTTTTTCAGTATTTGCGGCACTTCTTTCTTTAATTCAATTACCGGCAATGGGCATTCTTTTCAATCATGTTCCCAACACACGACATAGTGGCACTTGCGACTAGAAGTGAGATGAGACTTGTACCCCTTAGATCGATATTCAAATTCGATATATCTACGGACATATCTTTTACCATCTTGTTCAAATACAGCGGCATCGGGAAATTGCGGCCGAATGAACTCGACAATTGGAAAGCCCAGCTCCCTTCTATACTCTATAAATAATGCAACAACGCCCATTTCATTTGTTGGAGTCCAGCGCATGACACCGAGTTCCATAGGTTCACCTACCATGTCATCAATTTCATCATCATCTTCTTCATCCGACACTGCTACCGGTACGGTAGAGGAACCTAGTACATCTTCGTCTATTTCATAGTGAGAATCATTGGAATTAACATAGGATCCGATAAACGATAGAACCCAATCCAGTTCTCGATAATCGAAGGAAAATACATGAGCGAATTCCAGAGCGTTGGCATTGAACGCAGCATATTTTGCTCCCCATCCACTCTTTTTTTCCTTCATTCTATCAATAATATCGAGCCCTTCATAAGTTCTGTTGACCCAGATAGCATATTTCGATGGATCAGAAAGATATAACAAAAGAGTAGCGAGCCCTTTGCTTGCACCTTTGATCTTCATTTGATCTAAACAATTGTTGAGTATTACTTCAGCATCCAGGCCAGAGAAACAAACATAATCAATCCAATTTGAGACTTGGCCAATAGGACTCTGAAATATCAGATTCCTATTCGGGGTTCCTAACAGAGAACCAAACCAACGTGATTTCCCACCTTCTTGATCAACAATATCAAAAATGTTTTCCAAAATTTCGCGGTTATATTGTCCCTTGTTAGCTTTAAGAAGCTCCCAAGCTTTCTGTTCTCTTTGAACCTTTATTTTAAAATGCTGCGATTGGAATCTTTTATAAGGTGCACTACGCTTTATTTCATTGATTAAATCGGATTCCGAGTTGATTAAAGTCGTTGCCATATGCAATCCTTAATAAGCAGATTTCACAAAGGAGAGCACATATTTTTCGTTGAACAATATCATCCGACCACCAAATCCTCTTCGCGTTCTTCCAGCCGCCAAGCCGCATAGGTCAGGCATTCATTTAGGTCGGCCGGTTCGAGATAGGGATAGGCTTCGAGGATTCGTTCGCGTGATTCGCCGGAGGCCAATAGCCCCACTATGGTTCCGACCGTGACGCGTAAACCTCGAATGCAATGCTTTCCGCCCATTACCGCCGGGTTATGAGTGATACGAGTAAACTTCATGGGAACCTCCAACACAAATAGCCCACAAAGATCAAAATCAATATAATCTTATAAAACAATACGATGCCAGTCAATTCCCAGTTGTGCTACTTGGACAGTCGCATTAGCGGAAAAAAAGCACTGAAATTCATTACCCCTACTACAACAACCCATCGAGTTCTTCCACCAGTTTGCCGAACTGTGTCAGAGCGATGTCTACGGTATGAGGTTGTTCCATATCCACTCCTGCGTCGCGCAGCAGATCCAGCGGATCTTTCGAGCAGCCGGATTTTAGAAAGTTCAGATAAGCATCTAGTTCTTTTTTCCCGCCTTTTATCACGCGGTCGGCCAGGGCGATGGCGGCCGACATGCCGGTGGCGTATTTGTATACGTAAAACGCCCGATAGAAATGTGGAATCCGCAGACATTCCAGACTGAGTTCGTCGTCAATAATAAAATCGGGGCCAAAATATTGTGTGAGTAATTGCCGGTAGATTTCCTGGCATTTTTCCAGCGTCAAGGGCTCGCCCGATTCCACCGAATGATGGGCGATTTTCTCGAATTCGGCAAACATCGTCTGCCGGATGATCGTGCCGCGCATGGCGTCGATCTGGCGGTTGATCAAAAATGCCCTTTCCTGATCGTTGCGGGCCCGGTCGAGCAAATATCGGCTGAGCAATTGCTCGTTGAACGTGCTGGCTACCTCGGCCACAAAGATCACATAGTTGTAGTAAACGTACGGTTGACTTTTTGCAGAGAAGTAGCTGTGCATCGAGTGCCCGGCTTCATGGGCCAGCGTGAATACGTGGTCCAGCACGTCGGGCTGATAATTCATGAGGATGTAGGGATCGGCGTCGTACGAACCGCCGCTGAATGCCCCGCTCTGCTTGCCGCGGTTTTCGTAGCGGTCGCACCACCGGCCCGCAAGTCCCTTTTCCAGCGCCCCGCAATACTCGCCGCCCAAGGGTTGCAATGCGGCAATAACGACTTCGACCGCTTGATTCCAGTTGCGCCGGGTTTGCAGGTCGGCCAGTATCGGCACGTAGGTGTCGTAATGATGGATATCGCGGAGCCACATTTTCCGCCGCCGCAGGTCGTAGTAGCCATACACGGCCGGCAGGTGGCGATGGACCGAGTCGATTAGGTTGTCGTAGACCGCCGCCGGCATGCGATCTGGAAACAAGGCCGCCTCCAAGGCGCTTGGATAATTCCGTGCCCGGGCGTAATAAATATCTCGCTGGACCGAAGCCGCCAGCGAGGCCGCCAAGGCGTTTTGATGGCCGGCAAACACGCGATAATATTGATGAAACGCCGCCTTGCGCACGCTCCGCTTGGGCGAATGCAGAAGCGTGCTGAACGTGGCGTGGCTGAGTTCGATTAACTGTCCCTTGTCGTTGCGAATTGGGCCGAATTTCAGATCTGCGTCGGTAAGCTGGCGGAAAATCTGCGATGCGGCTTGCGACATCTCCGTTTGCAGGGCCAAGAGATGCTCTTCCTTTTTGCCCAGCGTGTGCGGCCTGAATCGCAGCAGCCGCTCCAGGAGCAAACGATAGCGATCCAAGCAGGCATCGGCCAAAAACTGCTTCATCTTGGCCGCGGGAATGGCCAGGATTTCCGGCCGGATGTAACTGGCCGCCTCGGCGGCCTGACCGGCGGCGTGCAGGTACCGGCCTTGCATCCGCTGATATTTACTTTGCGCGGTATCTTCGGCGGTTTTCAAAAAGGCATAAGTGCCCAGACGCTCGCCCGCGCGATCGAATTCCTCGTCGAATCGCAAACATTCAGCCAGCGTGCCCGGGCTTTCGGCCAGCTTGCCTTGGAATTTCGAATAACCGGCAATCTGCTTTTCCCAGGCCAAAAAAGCCTGTTCCCAAGCCCGGTCGCCGGAAAACAGGCTGCATAGGTCCCAAGTGTCGGAGGGTTTGACTTTATTGCGGGGTGGAAGATTTTTCATAAATGGGATGCAGGATGAGACATGTTTTTATTGCAAATTGATAATTGCAAAATGCACATTGCAAATTGAACAACGACAAAATGTCGCACGATCTATTAGAAAACCTCCCCTCGCCCTTTGGGAGAGGGGCCGGGGGTGAGGGCTTTCATGAATGCATAAGATGTTTTGTGAGAGATCATTATTTTACTTCGTACTGAAAACTGTGAACTGAAAACTGATAACCGATAACCATCAACCAACAATCTCCCGGCCGCCGATATATCACCAGCGCAAAAGCACCGTGCCCCAGACCAATCCTGCCCCGAAGCCGCTCAGTAGGATGCAATCGCCGCGATGAACACGGCCTTCGCGATATACTTCGTCCAAGGCCAGGGGAATACTGGCCGACGAGGTGTTGCCGTAGCGCTCCAGGTTGCTTATGACCTTGCTGGAATCTAGCCCCAAGTCGGCGACGGCCGAATCGATGATTCGCTTGTTTGCCTGATGGAAAATCACCAGGTCCAAATCGTCAACCGAAAGGCCGGCATGTTGCAGGACTTCTTTAGTAGTTTCCCGGAGCATCTTTACCGACCATTTAAAAACCGGCCGTCCTTCCATGCGCATGTATTGGTCCGCGTTATTTTCGGCCGAGTTGGAGAATGGCCGGCGCGAGCCGCCCATCGGCCGGTTGAGCAAGTCCGTTCCGGATCCGTCCGAACCCACGGCGTATGCCAGCAAGCCTTGCTTGTCATTGCCCGGCGCCAGAAGCACGGCCCCAGCCGCGTCGCCGAACAGGGGATAGGTTTGCTTATCCGCCGGATTCAATACGCGCGAAGTGCAGTCGGCCCCAATGACTAGCACCAGGCGGCTGCAGCCGGTTGCAACATACTGCGCGCCTGTAATCATGGCAAATATGAAACTGGCGCACGCCGCCTGCAGATCGAACGCCGGTGCGCGGAGTCCGAGTTTGTCTTGCACCGTAGAGGCCGTACCCGGCAGCAGCATGTCCGGCGTGTATGTGCCCAAAAGCACCAGGTCGATATCGCCGGGATCAACGCCGGAGCGTTCGATGCACCGCTTGGAGGCCTCGATTGCCAGGTCGCTGGTGGCCATTTCCGCCGGAGCGTGGCACCGTTGGACTATGCCCGTGCGCTGCAAAATCCACTGGGCATCGTAACCCAAGACGGCCAGATCATCGTTATGGATGCGGTTTTCCGGCACGCTGCTGCCGATTCCTACGACTTGGACGCCCATGAGACTCCCGATCCGCGAGCTTTTTGAAGGGACTATAACTCCCTCGGGTTGGGCGGGTTCGCTTTCCATTATGCTGCTTCCAAAAGTGTTGGGAGTCCTAAGCCTATGGATTTCCATTGGGATTCTCAAGGGCAAAGGTAATGGAACCGGGCCTTATCCCCCTGATTGGTGAGTGAGACTATAGTCCATCTGAAGCAAGGTGCAACTGTAATGAATTGTGAAAAAAAATCCCGAATACGCAACTCGGGGGGTGCAATGAGCGCATCCCATCGGTTATCTTGATGGTTTAAGCAACTTCTATTCCACAAAGTAAGGAAGTAATCGAATTTGTTTATGTGTACGATGGCCATTTACTATCGTGCTGTTCGAGGTACGCCCATTCTGGTTGCCGCCAATCGGGAGGAGCGTTTCGATCGGCCCACGCAATATCCCAAAATTCAACCGGGTTCGCCCAGGGTGGTATGCGGCATCGACCGCAAGGCAAACGGGACGTGGCTGGGCGTGAATCAGCACGGCTTGTTCTGCGCGGTGTTGAATCGTCCGAAACACCGCCTGCCATTGGAACCGCGTTCGCGAGGCTTGCTTTGCCGGGAATTGCTCGAGCTCCGCACCGCCCGCGAGGCCAGCGAATACGCCGAAAAGGAGTTGTCGACCGGGATATACGCCGGCGCCAATTACGTGTGCGCCGACGCCAAGTTCGCCGCCGTGGTGTACGGCGGAGACCAGATCGAAGTCATGGAAATCACTCCCGGCTTGCACGTCATCACCAACGGCAACATGGACAATTTCCGCGACGAGCGGCACGAGCTTGTGCACCGCATGCTTACATTGCACACGCTCGATTCGGCGGTGACGTTCCTGGCCGTGGCCAGCCGCACGTTTTCGCGCAAGCCGGACAGCTATGGACGCCGCGGCGTGGTAATGCTGGGCAAGGAATTCGGCACTGTTTCGTCCACGCTCCTGGCCCTCTCGCGGAAGATTCAGCACGCCGTGATGCAATACAGCCCCGGCCCACCCTGCGATCACTCTTACGACGACCTCTCGGCCTTGCTGCGCCAAGTCTTATCGGCCGAGCGGAGCCGCAAAAACCGCGAGGCCGAAAAGGAAAAAGCCCGCGAAAAAGCCCGCCAACGCGAAGCCACCGCAATCAAGGAAAAAGTGAAGAAAAAGTAGCGGGCGCAATGGCTTGAGATGCAATATCTGACAAGCCAACAATCGAATCCATGACTACAAATAAATTCACTATTGCTTTCAGGATCTTTGCACTTTCTTCACTCTGTCTTGCGACATTTCTCCCAGAGGATTGCTCGCGGGCTCAAACGTCGATTGAGAGCGCGGAGCAGCAAAAGTCACGCATGGCGTGGTGGCACGACGCCAAATTCGGCATGTTTATTCACTGGGGTATTTATGCCATTCCAGGGCGCGGCGAGTGGGTGCAGTGGAACGAGCAGATACCCATGGAGGAATATGCCAAGCTGGCCGATCAATTTCAACCCGACAAGTTCGATGCCGATGCATGGGCATCTACAGCCAAAGCGGCGGGTATGAAATACATGGTGCTAACCACGCGCCACCACGACGGATTTTGCTTATTTGACAGCAAGGCAAGCGATTTCACGAGTGTAAAAACCGCTGCTCACCGCGACTTCGTGGCGGATTATGTGAAGGCCGTTCGCAAGGCGGGATTGCACGTGGGATTTTATTATTCTCCGCTGGACTGGCGTTTCCCCGGTTTCTTCTTGCCCGACATACAGCTAAAAAACGCGGAGGCAATGAGAAACCAATACCATCGCCAGATGGAAGAATTGTTGTCTAATTACGGACAGATCGACGTGATATGGTTCGATGGCGGCGAGCAGGATTGGCTCAACTTCGGCGGAGACTGGGTTTCCGGCGCTAATTGGCAAAAACGCGCGAATAACAAGCATTATACCGGGCGATTCAATTGGGAACACGACAAAGTATATGCCATGCTCCGCCGGCTTCAGCCTCAAGCGATAATCAACGGCCGGGCCGACATGCCCGAGGATTTTCACTCGCGCGAAGGCGATCGCGCCTTGGGCGAGTTCGACGCAGAACATCCTTGGGAGCTTTGCACCACACTGGCCGGCGCCTGGGGATGGCAGGCGAATGCACGCATCAAATCGTTGAAGGATTGCATTGGCTTGCTCGTCAAGGCGGTCGGCCGCGACGGCAACCTTCTGCTGAATGTCGGGCCAAGGCCGGATGGTCAGATTGATCCGCCACAGGCCCAGCGACTGCGAGAAATCGGCGAGTGGCTGGACAAATACGGCG
Organism: Thermoguttaceae bacterium; assembly: GCA_049509395.1. Taxonomy (GTDB): domain Bacteria; phylum Planctomycetota; class Planctomycetia; order Pirellulales; family Thermoguttaceae; genus JBEKIK01. The sequence continues at coordinate 8,940 of JBEKZY010000011.1, forward strand.
AGAGCATCTATGGCACACGAGGAGGCCCTTTCCTGCCAGGTGATTACGGAGTATCGACGCATCACAATAAATTGATCTACATACACGTTCTCAATTGGCCTGGTGACAAACTACTACTTCCGGCAATCGACGCTAAAGTCGTCCGTGCTGCAATGTTGGCCGGAGGAACCGCCGGCCTTAATCAGACAGAACAAGGCATCGAGATTTCGGTTCCACCGGATGTCCGCAGCGATATGGACACTGTTGTTGTACTCGAATTGGACCGGCCAACCGAGGAAATCAAACCAATTTCGGTGAATACAAAGTTGAAATAAAATTGCTGGGTGTCATTACCGAATTTGCCCACAGCGTGCCACTTCATCTAGCGTACATAACAGAGTTAGTTAGCGTTGAAATAACTGCGCAACCTCTTTTTTCTGTGAAGTTTATTGCCCATTGTCCACCGCCTGCTAATTATTTTACGAATTCTTCGATCAGATCCAGGGCCGCTTCGAGGTTGGGCATGCTGGCGGCGAAGGACAATCTCGCATATCCTTCGGCGCCGAAGGCGGAGCCCATTACCGAGGCCACGCCTTTTTTGGCGAGCAGTTCCAGACACCATTGGCTGGAATTGTCGATTTGCACGCCGTTGTACTTGCGGCCCAAGTGCTTTTTGATGTTGATGAAGGCGTAAAACGCGCCGGCCATTTCTGCGCAACTGATTCCCGGTATTTCTGCAATCCGTTTACTCACGAACTCGCGGCGCTTGGTAAATTCGGCAAGCATAGTCGCAACGCAATCTTGCTGGCCGGTGATCGCGGCCAAGGCGGCGTATTGGCTTATGCTGCAAGGATTCGATGTCTCCTGGCTCTGCAGATCGGCGATGGCCTTCGACACGTTCAAGGGGGCAATGCTCCAGCCGATCCGCCAGCCGGTCATGGCGTATGTCTTACTTACGCCGTTGATCAGTATCGTGCGGTCCTGCAGGCCCGGCCGGACTGTGGCAAAACTGGCGAACTTGTGCCCGCCGTAGATCAGGCGCTCGTAAATCTCGTCGGAAATAATGAGCAGGTTTTTCTCGATAGCCACGTCAGCCAGCGCCCCCAGTTCATCCGGCGAATACATGCTTCCCGTGGGATTTGATGGGCTGCACAACAACAGGGCCTTGGTATTTTTCGTAATCGCCTTGCGAAGCATCTCGGGAGTGACTTTAAAATTGTTTTCCTGCGGCGTATCGACGATCACGGGCACGGCACCGGTGAGTTTCACCAGTTCGGCGTAACTGACCCAATACGGGGCGGGAATAATCACTTCGTCGCCGGGATCTAAAACCACGGTAAACACATTGTGTATGGCATGCTTGGCCCCGTTGGCAATGACCACCTGGGCAGGTGCATACTCCAATCCGTGCACCGACTTGTATTTATCGGCCACGGCCTTTTTCAATTCCGGTATGCCGCTGGCCACCGTGTAATGGGTATGCCCGGCCTTCATCGCGCTTATGGCCGCCTGGCAGATGTGCTCGGGAGTGGTGAAATCGGGCTCGCCCAGGCTCAGATCGTACACCTTCCGGCCGGCGGCCTTCAGTTCCTTGGCCTTTGCCGCCATGGCCATCGTGGCCGAAGGTTCCAAGGCTTGGATAATGCGGGAAATTTTGAGTGGCATTTCTGGACTCCAGTGCTCAAGGGCCGGGGGGTGTTAAGGATGAAGGATGAGGGCTGAAGAATGAATAAAGGATAAAACATCAACCCTAATCTCTAATCCCTAATCTCTCCTAGTTGACGTATCGCATCGCGCGACCGACAATCATAGTGGCGTATGGGTTGGTTTCCAAGGTGCTCGGCCAATTTTTTCACAAAAAAGTTCCATGGCAAATCCAAAGATCGGTATCTGGCTCGTAGGCGTCAAAGGCGGGGTGGCGTGTACCGCAATCGTGGGATTGGTGGCCTTGAAAAAAAACCTCATAAAATCCACTGGACTTGTCAGCCAACTGCCCCAATTCCAGCATATCGGATTATTAGATTGGGATCAATTCGCTGTCGCCGGGCACGAAATACGCCGGGCAACCCTGGCCGATGAAGTCCTGCGTTTGGCCGCGGAAAACCGAATCGTCACCAAGGAACTTATCGAACAATGCCGGCCGGAACTCGACCAGATCGAGCGGCGCATCCGCCCGGGAACAATTTTTAACGCGGGTTCGACGATTTCCGCCTTGGCCGATGCCGATCTCCCCGGCCCGGAATCGCCCAGGCAAGCCGTCGAGCGCCTGCGCGGGGACATGGCCCAGTTTGTACGCGACAATGGGCTTGAGCATTTGGTCGTATTTTATGTTGCATCGACCGAGCCGCCAGTGCCGGCGGACTCGCTGCCCGCGACCTGGGCCGAATTGGATCGCACGCTGGATAATCCGCAAAACTGTCCCTTGCGCGCCAGTTCCCTCTATGCCATTGCCGCGCTGGGGGCGGGCAATTCGTTTATCAATTTCACTCCTTCGCTGGGTTCCGGCTGCCCGGCCATCGACGAGTTGGCCCATCGCTTGAACACCCGGCACTACGGCTGCGACGGCAAGACCGGCGAGACACTGCTAAAAAGCGTACTGGCCCCGATGTTCGCCCGGCGCAATCTTGAGGTGCTAAGTTGGGTTGGGCATAACATCTTCGGCAACATGGACGGGCAGGTCCTGAACGACCCGGCCAACAAAATCGGCAAAAAGGCCAACAAAGATCGGCTCTTAGTCGAGATTCTCGGGTACCGGCCCAATACGCTGGTTTCGATCGAATACCTGCCCGACCTGGGCGATTGGAAAACCGCCTGGGACCACATTCATTTTTCAGGTTTTTTGGGCGTGCCCATGACCTTGCAGTTTATCTGGCAGGCCTCCGACTCGATCCTGGCAGCCCCGCTGGTGCTCGACATGGTGCGTTTTGTCGAACTTGCCCATCGCCGCGGCCACGTCGGACACATGACCTTCCTGGCCAGCTTTTTCAAAAGCCCCTACGGCGTAAGCGAACATCGCTTCGAGCAGCAATTCCAAATGCTGGAAAAATGGGCGGAAGAAAAGATGAAGGTCGAGGGATGAAATCGTAAAATTAAATTAAAAGTTTGGCTAACAAAAAGAATAAATCAAACGTATAATGCAATTGTAGCAGGTCTTTTTAATGGGGATTGTTTATGAATGAACGAATAATCATCGATCCGAAAATTTGTCACGGTAAACCGGTTATCAGAGGCACTCGTGTTCCCGTAGCGCGGGTTATCGGATATTTGGCCGGAGGCATGAGTTTCGAGGACACTGAAAAAGATTTCGATCTCACGCCGGAAGATGTCCGCGCGGCCCTCGATTATGCGACGGAATTACTAAACCTCGAACAACATCATCCTCTACCTATTTAATAAATAATACAGATGGAATTTCTTGTCGATGCCGATTTACCGCGGCCGACTGCGGAAGTAATTCGCCTAAACGGCCATAAAGCACGGGATGTGCGCGATCTAGGATTAGGCAGCGCTCCCGATAAAGATATCGCCACTTACGCAAAGATAAACGGGCTGTGTTTGATTACCGGCGATTTCGACTTTGCGGATATTCGAGATTATCCACCCGAGAATTATGCGGGCTTAGTTGTTCTGGGTCTGCCTGAAAAAACCAATCGCGAATTCATATTGCGGTTGATCGTAGCGTTTCTAAAACATCCTGAAATAATCTCGAAACTTCCCGGTCATTTAGCGATAGTTGAACCAGGTCGAATCCGATTGCGACCAATGTGATAACTCTCTATATAATAGAAAATAATGTGTAGATCTGGTTGCGGAAGACAACGACGGGAATCTTGTAGTCATCGAAAACCAAATGGGAAAAAGCGATCATGACCATCTGGGGAAGCTCATTACATACTTAACTGCTATTGACGCAAAGGCAGCTATTTGGATCGTTGCTGATCCAAGGCCCGAACATATTACAGCTATAAATTGGCTCAATGAATCTAGATTGGCTTCTTTCTACTTACTTAAACTTGAGGCAATTCAGATTGGTGAATCTCAGCCTGCTCCTTTATTGACCCTGATTGTCGGTCCCAGCATAGAAGGTCTCGAGGTTGGCGATAAAAAGAAACAACTAGCCGAACGTCACATTCTCCGCCGGAAGTTCTGGAGCATGCTCTTGGAACGTGCAAAAACTAAAACCAAACTGCATGCCACCATATCTGCGAGTGTTTATAACTATATCAGTACTGGTGCAGGAAAAGGCGGATTGACATACGCATATGTTGTTGCTCAACACGAATCTGATGTGGAGCTTTATATCGATCGTGGTAAAGATTGTAAGGATGAAAATAAAGCAATATTCAATTCATTGAAAGAACATCAAAAGGAAATTGAATCCGTTTTTGGCGAACCCCTTGAATGGGAAATATTGGATGCAAAGAGAGCTTCCCGAATTGCAAAGTATTTTGAACTTGTAGGATATCGTGATGAAGAGACAAAGTGGCCGTGTGTCCAGGATGCAATGATTGATGCAATGATTCGACTCGAAAAAGCATTACATCCATATATCGCTAAACTAAAAGATGGGCCGTAATAATTCTTTTTAATTATCTTATCGTCGTCCATTGTTTCGGGTTTTCGGGGAACAGCGGCGTGTATTTCACGCTATAGCGCTGTTCGGCCATCCAATCTTTGACCGTTTCGGCCCAGCGGGCATAATGGGCGGTGGCCTTATGGGCCTTGGCAGCCGCCTCGTCGCGGTAGACTTCGTAAAGCATGAAGCGATTCGGATCGTCGGCCTGCTGGAGCACGTCGAAACGCAGAGCGCCCGGCTCCTGGATCGTGTTTCTGGCGTTATCCAAGATGGCCGCTATAAAAGATTCACGATTTTCGGGTTTCACATGCACGTGGACACATGAGTTGAACATGATAAAGGCTCCATATATAGTTTACAGTTCACGGTTTACTGTTTTCAGTTTTAAGAAACAGTTATTGCTCTTGAGCGGCGGTTGATATATTTGTCTCGCGAGGACGGAATATGAGAATCGCGGATGACAGTATAAAGATAATCAGGGCGGAAATTATAGACCAATCTAGTTTATAATTCTCATCGAATGGCACGGGATCATTTCTGGTCTGGGAACACAATTCTGTTACATAATCAGTGAAAAAATCTTTAGTCAAGAACTGAACACTCCCATCTACAAAGGCTGTGCAAGCGCCAGTTTGAGATTTATAGAAATATCCATGTTTATATGGATGTGAAGAGAAAAACTTTATAGGACTTTTTGAAGACAAAAGATTATGAACATCTTCTAATTTTATGTCTCGCGGTTCCATCCAGTTAATACCGGAATTCGGCATTTCGACTAGAAGTATGGTTCTGTCTTTTCCTCCAGTTATATCGCTTAATTTGACCGATTTGCCATTTGGCCAGACTGTTTCATCTCCTGTAATGGCAAAATAATTTGCCATTGCAATGCCATAAGAATTTGGATCGCTTGGACATCGATAGTTTTTGGGCATTTTTTGAGCTAGTTTGCTATTGTTTGGACCATCCCATGGTTCATCAAAATTGTATGCGTCAAAAAGATCTTTTCGGCCCAAATAAGGAAGTATTAATACCCGCCAACTATGCCATGGTTTGCCGTCGGGACCGACAATATATGCATGTGGTAAATGACCATGTTCACTTTCATAATGAAGCAGTGCGAGTGAGATTTGACGAAGATTGTTTATACACTCAACTCGCTGCGGCGTTCCACGCGCCGAATACAGGGCTGAATGAAACAATGAAGCAAACAAGACAAGTGTAATAATACTAAAGGTAATAAACGTGGCATTTATCATCGATTTCGCATTGCGGATATAAGCCGATACCATCAAGACAAATCCGGCCGCAAAAAGTCCGCCCGGCCCGAACGCCGCAATCGCAGAGGCAACCACGACAAACAAAATCATTAACGATTGCAGGGTGAATTGCATGGGATATTTTTGGTTCTCAGTATTCAGTTTTCAGTTACCGCGGCTGGTTTATTTCTTTTCCGCGGGCGGAATATTAGTGCGGCGATGGAAAGGGTGAATATTATTGTATTGATTATTTTAGACCATTCGGACATTGAAAGAAGATCGATATAACCGGGATTGTATAATGGGCCTTTATCTTGGTTGACATTCACCCATTCTCCGCCGTTGCGGGTGAGCAGGGCCTTGAGATTATCGCATAGAAAATTTGACGAAATACTTTTATAAGTGCCGTCGACAAAAGCGACATGGGACCAGCCGGCCCATTTATAACGCAGCCCTCCTTTTCGTTTATGAGGAGCGAAGAGGTCGGGATTTGTGGACGGGTCGTCTTTACAAACCTGTTGAAATGACAGATCGCGCGGTTCCATCCAATTGATTCCGGAATTGGCCGTTTCAACGAGCAAGATGGTTTGAGACGGCCCATCAAAAATGTCGTTCGAGGAAACCGGCTTCCCAATCGGCCAGACCGTATTCGGCCCGACCACCGCTAAATAGCTTGTCACGGATTGACCGTTCGTGGCCATATCATTTGGACAATGAAAAACAGCGGGCATTTTTTGCGAGAGTTTGATGTTATTCGGTCCGTTCCAAGGTTCCTTGAAATTGTACGCGTCAAAAAGATCCTTACGATCCAGATAAGGCAGTATCAAGACCCGCCAACTGTGCCATGGTTTTTTGTCCGGGCCGGCAACGTATGGGGGAGGAAAATTGCCATTCTTGATTTCATAGTCATGAATCGCGGATGCGATTTGTTTAAGATTGAGCAAGCAAGGGTCAATTTCTAATTTAGAAAGTTTGGGCTTTAATGCAAAAAACAATAATAATGCAATAAGCAAAATCAAGCCTGCCGCCAAACCGGCACTTTCCATTATTTTTGCTTTTCGAATACAAGCCGACACAATCAAGCACGCCAGTGCAACGGCGATTCCCCACGGGCCAAAGGCCCCGATGGCCGAGGCCACCGCGATAAACGAGATCATCAACGATTGCAGGGTGAATTGCATGGGGAGTTTTTAATCGTCATTTTTTAGCCATCAGTTCTCAGTTTTCATTGCGGAGCACGAAGTTTTCATCCCTCATCCCTCATCCCTCATCCTTCATTTTATCAACCTCGCATTCAGCCAATCGGCATGATCCAGCACGTCGGCGCGGTCGGCGTAGTCGACGACCAGATCGATTTGTTTTGCGCCGGTCAGATCGACGCTGATCGGCACGGGTTTCATGCCGCCGCGGATGGTTTCGCTGGCGAATTTTTCCTGGCCGTCGATGAAAACGCGGAATCGCACGCTGCCGCCGCCGGCCGCCGAGTCGTCAACGGCCAACTCGGCTTGGAATCGTTTATAGGGCTGATCAAAATTGTAGGCCAATCGGGCTGCGCTGTGCATGCCAATGCCCTTAAGGCATAAATTTCCGCCTGCCCGCAGCCATGCGCCGGTCACGCCGCGATCGAGGCGATAAGGCCAGGTCAGGTCCAGGAACGGCACAAAGCGGTACTCGCCCGGCTTGAGGTCGGAAACATAAACCGCACGGCCGGAAACAGGCTGGAAAAAAACCAAATGCTTGGGCGCGGTGGTCCAAGTTTGTCCAAAAACGGAGAGTTGCACTGCGGAAGAATCCAGGCGCACGCTTGTTGCCAGCAGCCGACTGCCGTCACTAAATCCCAGCCAGGTCCGGGCGATATCGTTGGACATTTTTCGCCTCAGCGCCGGGTTGAAAACGATTGCCGTGACCCGGTCCAGTTCGACATCCACCGCTCCGACATTGGTCTTAAGCATGACGGCATCTTCTTCGATCTTTTCCAGAAGTCCGGACAGTTCGTCGCCGTTATCGAGCAAAATCCGATCCGACTCGCCTTCTGCCCGGGCGATCCGATCGAAAAGGGCATCGCGATCTTTCAACGCCGGCGGCAAGCGAAAAACCACGCCCGCAAGCCGGTCCCAGGGTATTTTCAGCCGACCAAATATTTCAGAGTCGGCCAGGAGGATTTCTTTATCCGAGGAAAGCACGTCGGCCGCCAATAGACCGCCGTCGGCCAGAACCAGGATCGGAGTGCGTTTGGGTTCCGGACATGCGCCCCAGGCGACCAAATCGTCCAGGGACAGTTGCCGCTTTTGAGCGGAGGTTTGGAAGGCGATCTGTCCTTTGGCGTCGATCGAGAGTAATTCCCCGGAAAACGGCCGGCCTTCAACAGGTAAGGCAACTGGGGCGTCGGCATAAATGTCTTGTGAAGGCGAAGTTGCCGTGAATAAAAAAAAGGAAATGATTGCAAATTGCAAATTGCAAATTGCAAATTGCAAATTGCAGATAGTTACACGTTCTACTTTACGCATTCCGCGTTGCCTCATATTCCCCTTTTACCTATTACCTATAGTCTATTACCTACTTTTATCGCTGGAAAATGGGCAGATAATTATTCGGCATCTGCAAGACGATGCAAGCCATTGCCGAGGCGCATTCGTTGCCTTCGGCCGGGGCAATCCAGGAGCCGTCTTCCTGTTGTTTGGCGACAAGGTCGTCGCGGATGGCGGGGAACCAGCGGGCAAAATGCTTCCCGCCCGCCTGCCACATGGCCTGCGCGGCGTAATAATGCGCATAAAAAAAATAATTTTCCCGGCGCACGCCTCCTTCGGCCGGAATAAATTCCATCAGATAATCCAGGCCCTTGGTGATTTCCGCTCCCTCGTAAATTCCCGCGCTATAAAGGGCCGCGACAGCGGCGGCCGATCGGGGAAACGCGCTCTCGCCCCCTTGAATCATGTACATGAATCCGCCGTCCGGATTCTGGCTCCGCTTGACATAACTGATCGAACGATCGACGACCTCGCGCGATACGAAGATGCCGGCGTTCCGGGCGGCGCGCAAGGCCATCACTTGGCAAACGGTCACCGAAATATCGGCATCGGCGCGTTGCGGGTAGTAACGCCAACCCCCGTCGTTGTTCTGCGCGTCGGCTATCAGCTTTACGGCCTTGTTGAGCGTGTCGCGCAACTCGGGCCGGGACGACATGCCGTGACATTCGGCCAGGAACATGGTGGCGAATCCGTGACCGTACATCGGTCCGTGGGTGGCCGTGTCCGGCCCGTTGAGGAATCCGCTGGGCTTGGCATTGGCGAGAATATAATCGACGCACTTGTTGACATTTTCGCCGTAGGGGCCGCGGCCGGGCGTGCTGCCGCCCGACATGAAAGCCATGCCCGCCAACCCGCATATGGCTACATTACCCCGCGCCGGCCCGTTGCCGAACGAGCCGTCCTCGTGCTGCCGCTCGGCCAACCAGCGCAGACCTTGTGCGATGGATTTTTCGGCCGCCGGAGTGATCCACTTCGCTGCCGCCTTTTCCTGGTCGATATCCTGTGCCTGGGCGGCAAATGCAACAAAGATAATGAAAAACGTGCTGGCGGCTCCCATGATTATTGCAGCATTCCCTGTTCTGCATTCTTCATTTTTTATTTTAAATTCATCCTTCATCATTCATCCCTCATCCTTCCCTATCCCCCCTTCACTCTCCGCTTTTTTTCTCGTTGGATAAATCGCGGAAATAATCCTCGATAAGGTCCTGGTACTTGGGGATAAATTCTTCCACGGGAGTTTGCAGCATTTGCTCGCGGACGTGCGGGGGCAACTCGCCCCAGAGATTATTTATTATTGAGCGCATTTCTTCCATGTCGGGTTTGCGTGGTGGGCCCTCAGGCGATCGCGCGGAGCTTGCCCCGGCCGGCTTGTTGCCGGGTTTTTGAGCGGCCTTAGCACCGGGCTTGGGACGCGAACCGCTGGGATTTTGAGCGGATTGCTGTGGATTCGAACACATCGACGAGCATTGCCCCGATTTCTTGGCCTGGTCGATAAGTAGATCCAGGTCGACGACGATCTGCTTTTGCAGATTAAGCGTGGCCGGCCCCGTGTCGGATTGCGCCATCCGCTGCCGGACTTGGAACATACTTTGGGCGATGTTCAGGAGCGGATTATCATTTTCTTTTTCGGCAGCGGCCCCTAGTTCCCGTTGAAGCCGCTGGTTCAGATCCGGGCCCCCCTGCCCTGCCCCGGTTTGCAGCTTGTCTTTTTTTTCATCAGGGCCGAAAACCTCCCGCTCGATATCGCTTTTGGATTGCGCTTTGAGGTTTTTAAGCAATTCGCCGTCGAGCGAGCGGCCCGACTGGGATTGTGCCATGGCCGGCGCGAAGGTAGATAAAATTATTGTGAGAAGTGTGATAAAATTTAAAAAACGGATTATTGTATAATCCACAAGCCAAGAGGTAAAAGGGGAAATAGATGATCCTCGCATAAAGCACCTGATTTAGAGATTGTACATACATTATATCAAATAAAATCAATCTAAATAGCCAACAAATACCGATTATTTACGGCCAACCTTCCAATAGTTACCACACGGACAAGGAAAGCAACTCATTTTATGTCAGGAAGTTGTGATGCTTTATCCATTGCCGGATCTCCCCTGAGATTAAGGTCTTATCCGCCGCTTGTAGTATCGAGCGTGGCATCCTATAATCAAAATGCTGAAAATCTTCGACAACAATTTCAACCACACTGGCTGCACCAGACGTTTAAAATCACGTTATGCTGGCAGTTATTGAACATGAATCGGGATTGATTTTGTCCATTAAGACGTTTCGGCCGCTATGGATCTTTCCTTGGCACTCGTCAGTTTGGCGGCAGTTTCCTTTTCGGTCATGTATTGCTACTATCCGTTACGATGACAGACGGGCAGCAGAGACTGGCCACAAAGATTTGGTTGGATTGCTCCAAGGTTTAAAATTAGCGGAAATAATGAATGAGCCATTCCAAGCCGTTGAAGCTTTCGTTAAAGCCAAGTCCGGCAGTGGAGTGAAATCTTATCGCATCTACTCCGGTCATACGGTGGAGGGGAAAGTAACTGTGAAAGTAAACGTGCAAAGGAACGGGCATAACACGCAATAAAGGATTGGTGCAGATATGCGTAACGCACTTATAATGCTCATGATCGTGCCGCCCGCGGTGAACTTGTTGATCGCATTCATATGTTGGGTGCAATTACGGCATTTCCAACATGCCGTGCCAGTTTTGCGCACATCCGACGACATTCTTCGCCTCAAGCATCTGGCTAAAATAATGATGTATATTACTTTAATTTTCTACGCCTTAAGTGCCGTACCTCTCTTAGTCTGGTTATACGGTATCTTCATAGCAAGTGTGCTTGGCTGGTGGGACCTGCTGTTGTATGTAGTGCTGCCATTCATGATCATCATGCTCGTTACCGCAACTATGGATAAACCAGCCAAAGGAGTACGCGCTACCCCCGTATCTGATCCTTCACTACAGGCAGAACGCGACTACATCGCCAAAGTATGGGTGGAACAGCTTTTTCCGGACTGGTGATTATACGGATGAAACTCATTATGGCGATTTGTCGTAATTTAAATTAAAAAAACTCGCCGACAAGCTGGGAGGAGCGATCTAAATTAATAATCGACCTTTACGAGAAAAAGTCCTTGCGGGGGCGCGGTGGGGCCGGCCAGGCGTCGGTCGGCGGCGCGAAGGACATCGGCGGGCCAAGTTTCGGGCTTGACGCCCCGGCCGACTTCGACCAGCGTGCCTACAATCGCCCGGACCATATTATACAAAAATCCGTCGGCTTCGACTTCGATAGTGATCCAGTCTTGATCATCCCCCCTGCCCCGTTGGATAGAAAGATCGAATATCGTGCGGACACTGTTTTTGGACTGGGAGCCGGAGGTTTCAAAACTGCTGAAATCGTGGGGGCCGATAAGCGGAATCGCGGAGCGGTGCATGGTATCGGCATCCAGCCGGCCTTGGTTGAAATGCCAGCAATAGTGGCGGCGAAATACGTCCCGAACCGGCCCGTCATGGATCAGGTAGCGGTAGCGTTTGCGCAGGGCCTTATGCGTGGGGTGAAAACCATCGTGCGTCTCGGAGGCTTCGAGTACCGCGATGTCGCCGGGTAGGACGGCGTTTAGCGCCCGGCATAAAACCTCGGAGGTTAAGCGGGTCTCGAGGCGGACGCTCACCACTTGCCCCAACGCGTGCACGCCGGAATCGGTACGGCCGCTGGCAAGAATGCGGACGCTTTGTCCGGTGACGCGAGCGATGGCGGCTTCGATGGTCTCCTGAACCGATCGTTGCCCGCTCTGGGCTTGCCACCCGAAATAATTCGTGCCGTCGTACGATACCAGGAGCTTGAAAGTACGCATTATTTTCAGCGGTCAGCGATCGGATTGCAGTAGCCCAAACCCCCGGAGTATGCACCGGGTGCTAAACAAATCAACCGCCGGTGTGTTCACCGGGGGTTTCTATGTTGGGGCAGCAGTTAAACTGCTGCCCCAACATAGCGGTCTAAATGAGACTCTAATTCCGTTTGCCGGCGGGGGCTTCTTTGCCGAGTTTTACCAGCAATTCGGCGATCTGCACGGCGTTGGTGGCCGCGCCCTTGCGGAGGTTGTCGCTGACGCACCAGAATGTCAAACCGTTGGGGCAGGAAAGATCTTCGCGAATCCGCCCGATGAACGTCTCGTCGCGCTGGTCGCAGTTGATCGGCATGGGATATACTTTGTGCTCGAGGTCGTCCATCACCACCAGGCCGGGCGTGGCGGCGAACAGTTTGCGGGCTTCTTCGACGCTCACTTTTCGCTCGGTTTCGACGAGGATGCTTTCGCTATGGCAGTTCGAAACCGGGACGCGCACACATGTCGGGCAGATTTGAATGCCGTCGTCCTCCAACATCTTCCGCGTTTCGTAGATCATCTTCATTTCTTCCGACGTGTAACCCTTGTGCTTGGGCGAGCCGATCTGCGGGATGCAGTTGAAGGCGATGGGATATGGGAAACATTCGTATTTATATTCTTGCCCGGCTAATAATGCCCGAGTTCCGCCTTCCAAGTCGCGGGTGCCAGCCAGTCCCGCCCCGCTGGTGGCCTGATAAGTGCAGACGACAACCCGCAGCACACCGGCGGCGTCGTGCAAGGGTTTCAGGGCCTGGACCATTTGCGTGGTCGAGCAGTTCGGACTGGATATAATGCCCTTGTGCCGGAGCACGGCATGCGGATTGACCTCGGGAATAACCAACGGCACGCTGGGATCCATGCGCCAGTAACCGCTCTCGTCTATTACCAGGCAGCCGCGGCGCACGGCGTCGGGAATGAAATCGCGGGCCACCTCGTCGGGAGTGCTGCTGATGGCCAGGTCCACGTCGTCAAAAACCGGGCCGTTTAGCTCTTCGACCGTGATCTCCCGGCCGGCATAGGGCAACTTTCTGCCCGCCGAGCGGGCGGAAGCCACAAACTTGATCCGCTTCAAGGGAAAACGATGGGCTTCGAGCAATTGGCGAATGATGGTCCCTACCGCGCCGGTGGCGCCTACAACCGCTACACAATCGAACACGGGCGATCTCCTTGTTGATAATAAAAACTGCTTTCCACAAACAAAATTGGGGCGGTAAATACTGTTAATTAGAGGTGCATAAGTAATTTATTATGCCATGATCGGCTGAGAATCACAACTCCATGTTAACAACAAAACCCCCGCGATGGCGGAGCCCGTCGCGGGGGTCGGTTTTGATAATCTTTAGCTCTCGTGCCTGCGGCTTTAAGCCGTGGCAGGCATATTCGTTTTAATTGGCTGATGCCATGGATTCGGCCGGTTTCGTGTTGAAACCGAAGGCCACGGCGGTATTCTCACCGGCGGTCAAAGTCACCGTATGGGTGTCTTCGACCAGCTTCCCGTCGCGAACTACTTCAGCGTGAATATCATACTTGTAGCTGAAGCCGGGTTTCAAGCCGTAGGAAACGAACTGGCGACGGCTGCCGACGCTGCGGGTAGCCAGGCCGTTGATCGTGACCTTGGCATCGTAGGGTACCCAAACCGTAACCACGCCGCTTGTCTCCGGACTTGGAGTTGACATGGTGGCTGGTTCGGTAGCTGGCGCCGGGGTAGTGCCGGGCATTGCTGGCGCCGGCTCAGTTGTAGTGGGTTGAGCAGGCGTCGGGCCGGGCTCGGGCGGCATGGCCGGAGCGGCAGGTGTGGGGCCTTCCATCAACGGCTTTTTGGCCGGAGTGGGCATTGCAGGCGCTGTTGTAGTGGTCGTCGAGCCGCAACATGTCGCTGCTATTCCATCGCAGCAACTATAAGTTCCACAGCAGCCCGAATAGCAGCCTGTATAACAACCTGCATAGCAGCTAGAATAGCAACCTCCGCACCAGCCGCAACCGCAGCCCCAGCGGTAGGGTCGGCAGCATCCACCATACCAACCGCCGCAAGAATAGCAGCCCGAGTAGCATGATGAACAGCCATAGCCCCAATACGCACCTCGGCAGCATCCCCACCACCAGGCATTTGCACTCTCGACAGCGGTCAGCAGCATCAAGGCCACCACTGTCCCGAACAATACTTTTTTCCAACTTTGTCGAATCATGTGTTTCTAGCTCCCTTTAAAAGAGGATAAAACAAAGTTTTCAATGCTACAAACCCTGTAGCTTACTAATAATAGCATGGAAAATCAAGCAGATTGGGCAATCTTATCCGGTTTGGTAAGCTCTTGCAATCAGAGAACTTAGGATAACAATTCTAAGCGAGTATAAGAATTATAACAATCTGTAAAGGAAGAAAACCACCAGAATTAGTGGTATGATTGACAGATTTGTTTACCTCTTAGCTACGGAAGGTATCGTCTTTCCCTTGAGTTGGTAGACATAAGCAAGCACCTCGGCCACGGCCGCGTATTTATCTTGCGGGATGGGATGGTTGATATCCACTTCGCGGTACAGGGCTTGCGCCAGGGGTTTCTTTTCCACAACTGGAATACCGTGCTCCAAGGCCAGGTTGCGTATGCGTTGAGCAACTACGCCCGCCCCTTTAGCCACCACGATGGGCGCAACCATGGTCTCCGCATCGTATTGAACCGCCACGGCCAATTCGGTCGGGTTGGTGATAACCACGTCGGCTTTTGGGACGGCCGCGGAAATGCGATTCAAGGCCAACTGGCGTTGCACTTGCCTGCGCCGGGCGACAACCTGGGGATTGCCCTCCAGATTTTTCAATTCCTCGCGGATCTCTTGCGGCGTCATCTTCAGGTCCTGCTCGTGCTTCCACCATTGGAAGCCATAATCGAGCAAGGCCAATAGCACTAGCGCCCCGGCAATTTTCAGCGCGGTCCAAAGCAGAATCTGGAACATCAATAAGGCGATTTCCGCAACGCCGACCCCGGACAATCCCAGAATCTTATCGCGCTGGCCCGATATGCTTAAATAGGCCACGCCGGCAATGACGGCGATCTTGAAAATCCCAAAAAGCAAATGCACGCTATTGGAAAGCGAGAAAATTCGGCCCAAGCCCTTAAGCGGATCAATGCGGGTTATATCGAAGGCGACTTTATCGGGCAGAAAAAGAAAACCCACTTGCATCAGGTTCGAGGCTATCCCGGCCAACGTCACCAATCCCAAAATGGGCAACAGGTATTTGGCCAGCATTGAAACGGTTGAGGTCCACTGGTTTACGGCGAAGTCCGAGTCGGCCGAAAGCCATGCATCGCAGCCCAATTGCTTTGTGGCATATTTCCCGAAAAATTCCACCAACTGTGGCCCCATCATCAGCAGTATCAGCAGGCCGGCCAACAACAACAAGGCCGATCCCAAGTCCTGACTTCTGGCGACTTGGCCCTCTTCGCGGGCCTGTTGCCTGCGATGTGGCGTCGGTTCTTGCGATTTATCGCCGCTTTGTTCGGGCATTTTATTAGTGCCTCATCCGGCAAGTTATTGCCGGCGGAGCAAGCTCCGGGGCTATTGAGTCTCAGAAAAAGAATGATATGGAAAAAGTCAGAGCCGGGGAGTGTCGCCCCGGTTCTTCCGGACCGACACGGTCCGGCTCCGATTAGATATAACGACATTATTTTTCTGATTCTCTATAAACGTAAACCGTAAACTGAATACTATTTCACGGCAACCAGCCAGCGCGCAGAGGGGTGTGCAGGGCATCGAGCATAAGTTCCACCGCGGGCTCGATTTGTTCCTGGAAAATCCATACCATGCCGCCTAAAGTCAGGGCCAAAGCCCCGAATATCAGCAACGAATTCATGCCGAATCCCAAGATCAACACATTCAGTTGCGGTACGGTGCGGCTGATTAATCCCAAAACAAGCGTCGCCAAGAGCAATGCGATCGTGGCCGGGGCGGCGGCGCGAATGCCAAGCGAAAAACTCTGGGCCATTAGCGTGACAAAAGCGTCGGCGATCGATCGGGAAAATACGCCGCTGCCGGGCGGAATCGTTTGGAACGTATCGAGCAATCCGGCCATGACCAGCCTGTGCCCGCCGATGCATACGAAAATGCTCAAACTCACCAGAACAAAGAGCCTGGAAAGGATGGGCGTGTTCATGTCCGAAGTCGGATCGTAGGCCTCGGCTATCATCAATCCGCCCACGTACCCGATGATTTCGCCCGCCAATTCCATGCCATGCACCAGGATCATGATTCCCAATCCCAAACACGTTCCCACTATTAGCTCGCCGCCGATGAAAACCAGGTAATTCAACAGGTTGCCAGGCTGAGGCGGAGCCGCGTTCCATTGCGAAGGCATAATCAGAACGGCCAAGGCCAATGCCAACAGCACACGCACCTGCATAGGCGCGTCGGTGGAGCCGTAAATCGGCGCGGTCATCGTCAACCCGCTCACCCTGGTCAATACCAGGGTAAACACGATGAACTTGTCGAAGTCAAGTTGACTTAATAAATCCATCATTCATCATTCTCAAAATCTACCTGGGATTCCGGCGATGAGTTCTGTGGAATACTGCACCATGCGGGCGATAAGCCAGGGGAGCGCAAGGCTTAATACTAAAACCATCGCAATAAGTTTGGGCACAAAAGCCACGGTCTGCTCCTGGATTTGCGTAAGAGCTTGCAGCAATCCGATCAGTAAACCCACGGCCATTCCGGCCAGCAGGACCGGCGCGCCGATCAACAGCATGTTCCAAATGGCCTCACGGCCGATATCGATGACTGTTTGAGAATCCATAAAAAAGGGAAGGATGAGTGATGAGGGATGAATGATGAATGACTAAATAATCTATGTAAACGGTTGGAAACTTTCCATCAACATTCCCACCACCAGGTGCCAACCGTCGACCAGGACGAACAAGAGCAGCTTAAAAGGCAAAGAGATCAAAACCGGCGGGAGCATCAGCATGCCCATTGAAACCAGCACGCTGGATACGACCATGTCGAGTATCAAAAACGGCAAATAGATTTGGAATCCGATCAGAAAAGCGGTCTTCAACTCGCTGAGCATGAAGGCCGGCATAAGGACCACAAGCGGGACGTCGTCGTAACTTTTCGGCGCGGGCTGGCTGGGCGCGTAATTCATGAAAAGATATATGTCCTCGGAATTTTTCGTCCGCTCGATCTGCTGGCTCATGAATCGGCGCACCGGGGCAACGCCCGACTTCCACGCTTCGTCCAGCGAAATGCGGTGCTCGGTGTAAGGCACGATGCCCTCGTTGTAAACCTGCTTCCACACCGGGGCCATGATTAAAAACGTGAGAAACAGCGACAAGGTCGTGATCACCTGGCTGGGCGGGAGTTGCTGCGTGCCGATCGCCTGCCGCAGCAAACTCAGCACCACCACGATCCGCACAAAACAGGTGGTCATCAATAATATGGCCGGCGCCAGGCTGAGCACGGTCAAAAGCAGCATCACTTGGATCGTGGAACTGAGCCCTTCGGGACTGGCCCACTGTTTGGGGCCGCCGGAAAGCGATTCGGGCAGCTTCATCGTCAACGGCTGATTACTCGGCTCTTGTGCGCCCGCCGAGGCCAGAAAACAGAAACAAACCATTACAAGGGCCAAATAGGCCAATGGTTTCCCCGACGCCCAGGCCGATTTCGAATTTTTGGTTCTTTTGATCGATGCGGCGGTTCGTTCGGGCGCGGCAGACCGCCGCGGCTTGATCAGCGGCATTCGCAATTTGCAATTTCCAATTTGCAATTTCCAATTTGCAATCTTTTGCCAAAACGGCGTCTGACCGCGACTTTTCATTTCAGACATTGCGCTGCTCCCATTCCATGGCCTCTTGCGGTTCGATTCCCGAAAGATCGTAATCTACAAATTCGCTTTGCGAAAAAGCTCCTCTGGAAGGGCGCCTTGGCGCGAGTTGTTCAAAAATCCGCCGGAACGCCGCGGTCGTACTCTGTGGACCGGCCTGGCGGCATAATCCGGCCATCCGGTCGACCTCTTGGGGTTCGATAATCTCCGTAAGCGTTTCCGTCCCGGCCGGGGTGATCGAGACCAATAGGAGCTTGTTGCCGCAACGCAAGAGATGCACGTTCTGCCGGCCGGCCAGCGGGGCGCGTCCGAGCACTTCAAAGGCCTCGTTGGGCAGGCGGGTAAGCCCTTGCGGTGCGGCCCGGCGTATCATCCAGGCGATCAGCAAAAAAATTCCCAATACCACCCCCAGACAGCCGAATACGGCGGCCATCGACGGCAGACCGCTGGGCTTTTTGCTCGAATCCTGGTAATCGCTCTTGTTCGACGGCGTTAGCGGAATGTGCGATTCCTGTTTCAGCGGCAATGAAGAAGCGGCCGGTTTATTGCCGCTGGCCGAAGCGTCGCCGGTC
Organism: Thermoguttaceae bacterium; assembly: GCA_049509395.1. Taxonomy (GTDB): domain Bacteria; phylum Planctomycetota; class Planctomycetia; order Pirellulales; family Thermoguttaceae; genus JBEKIK01. The sequence goes on from JBEKZY010000011.1 coordinate 27,545, forward strand.
TTATCGGCCGCCGCCAGGGGCGGAGCTATCCGCACGGGCTCGGTTGCCGGCTCCAACAACGGTGGCCGCGAATCGAATTCGTCGGCGGTCGCTTGGTTCGTCGGCGGATTGGATGTCTCGGCAGGGAGATTTCCCGGCAGAAGTAATAAAAATATCGTACCAATGATTCGAGCAGTCGAAAGCATCCGTGCGCGTCCTTGCTGTTTTTTTATTGAAGTTTGCGATTATAACAAACCGATAACGATGCGGGCGATTCTTTGTGCCGGTTTTTCCTTCAATGCTTCTCCTTGCCGATCGGGCATCCGTCCGCGGATCAGGCGATATTTTCCCCTCACAAGCGCCGGGGCTGTTAAGAACCGGCTTTCTTATGCCATTTGTTCGTTAACTAAACATGTTCGCGCCGGTTATCAACTCGGCCACGCGAACGCAAAAATTATCGTTAAGCACGAGCACTTCGCCCCGGGCAATCAGACGCCCGTTGACGTAAACGTCAACCGGGTCTCCGGCCAGTTTGTCCAGGGGAACGACCGATCCTTTGCGGAGCTTCAACACGTCTTCCAGATACATGTGCGTGCGCCCCAATTCGATCTTCAGGTTCAATTCCACGTCGCGCACCAAATCCAGCGTGGCTGTTTCGGTGGAGGCGGGAGCGCCGCCGAATTCTTGCAAGCGGAAGGACGAGACCCCCTGGGGTAAGACGTTGCCGGTCGAGGAATTTATCGATTCCAGGGCTTTTTCAGCTTGGTTTAGCAGGAATTCGATGTCTTTTTCGGCCATGTTCCCATCGCCGGCCGGCGGTTCGGGAACCGAAGCATTGATTGTTTCACCGCCCTGCTTGGATATGGGATCCTCGCCGCCGCGAGCCTCTGACGGGGTCGCCGACGCGGCGCCGGGCGGCGCGGCCGATTTGGATGCCAGCGCTGCCGGGCCTTGGGCTTGGCTTAAAAGCTTTTCAATATCATCCTGACTTATGACTTTTTCGTCAGCCATGGGAATCCATTCCTGATTTGATGAGTTTTAGGGTAAGACGACTTAAAAAGTCGTCCTACAATTATTGTTCGATAAAGGAGAAATCGCTGAAAATGATGGTTTGCAGGAGTTGCTTGCCCAGCATGCGGTTGGTTTTGTCCATGATTTTACGTTTCACCAATCCCAAACCCGCGTCGGTCAAATCCGTAATCTCGGAACTGCGAACCGTTTCCAGTACTTGTCCCCGGAAACGATGCAGGTTTTCTTCCAGGCGGGTCATAAAATCTTTCTGATCTTTGGCGGAGACGGTTCCGTACAGGTGGAAATCGATACGCAAGGTGGTGTTCGAGGCGGGCTGATAGGCCGTCACGTTGAATTCGCCCAAATCCACTTCCAACTGGCGGTTCTGTTCATTTTCGGCATCTTGCTTTGCCTTGGTTTTGTTTTCTTCCTTGTTCTCCACCGCGGAGCCGGCCAAGGCGGCGGTTTCCGCGGTTTTTGGCAGGTACCAATACGCAACAACGCATTCCACCGCGATTACCAAGGCCACGAAAAGCAAAATTTTAATCTTGCCGAACAGGCTCGTTTTGGCCGCCGCGGCGGGAGCTTGCTCCTCCGCTTGGGGATTTTCGTTAGGGGTGGATGGTTCTTGGGCCATGGTTGTTAAACGTTAAAGGGCTGCGGGCAACAATGGGAATCTCTCATTTTTCAACAAATCTTAAGTCGCGTCGCCACGTGAAAATTTACGATATTCTTCGGCGCCGGGCGACAACCGGCATGTTATTGCTTTAGCTCGCACGTTTCTAACGGATTTTCCTGCTTTATCGCCTGCCATGCCCTTTTTTCGCGGATTTTTCTGAAAAAACACGGTAAAAAAGACTGATGATGATAGCTTTGTAAACTCTCGCGATCAAGGCCAATTATACGCCGACTGGATGTCTCGCAGGCGGCGGTATCAGGTGCTTTGCCTGCTGATAGGCCACGGCGCGGCGCATCACTTCATCCATCGATTCCGCCACTACCACCCGCTGGCCCGTGGTAAGGGTGACAAACGTGTCCGGCCTGGCTTCGATGTATTCAATCAGTTCGGCGTTGAGAATAAACGGCTCGCCCGAGAGCCGCGTCAGTTTGATCATGTGTAGTTCCCTAAGTGGCCAGTAAACTGCCCACCCCTTATAATCCACTATTTTCTATCGCTGCAATTGCAACAAGTCATCGAGCATGGTTTGCACGGTGGTGATTACTTTCGTATTGGAACGATACATCGTGGAGGCCAGAATCAGATCGATGAGGTTGCCTCCGACGTCGGAGTTGGACAGCTCCACCGCCCCGGATACGACCGAGCCGATGCCTTGTTCACCGGGATTGCCTTGCACGGGCAGTCCTGAATTCACGCCCGCGGAATACATGTTCTGGCCCAACTGTTCCAAGCCGGCCGGATTTCCGAAGCGAGCCAGGCGGATCTGTGCGAGATCGCGGGTCACTCCGTTTGAGAACACGCCGCTTATGAGGCCGTCTTCGCCCACGATATAACTGGTCAGCGTGCCCGGCGCGGAACCGTCTTGGCGTGAGACCTGCAAGGAACTGGTATCCGTCGCCAATCCGGAAAGCGAGCTGAAATCCAACGTGAATTGCAGCGGGGACTTGGAAGCGACATTATCTCGGTTAATGGAAACCTGGTCTTGCGTGGCGCCAATGAAGTTGCCGTTGCCGTCGAATTTAATCAGGCCCGTGCCCACGGCGATATTCGGGGCGCCCGAGGCCAACTGATTGTCCGATGAATCGGCGAACCAGCGGTAGGTAGTTGCGGTGCTATTGCTGCTTTCCAAGACCGCGGTTAACTGGACATTGCATGAAATACCCAAGGAATCGTAAACCTGAGTGCTAGTCGTGCTGCTTTGGCCGACGGCATCCTGGTATTTATTAAATGAGAGGTTGATTGGATTCGTATTGTTGCTGGAGACCACCATGCCCAGCGAAGTGACGTCAATGGCGTTAGCCGTCCCATTGTTGCCGGTGATTTGGATTTGGCCGTTGACCACGTCGGCGCCCGGAGGAATGTACGTAGGCGGCACTGTAGTATGCACCAAGTCCAGGGATTCAGGTATGCCAGAAGTGGCATCGGATTTTTGAATGCCCAGGGATTCTTCCATGAAAGTCAACAAATCGCCGACGGTCGTCGTTGAGGTAAGGGTCATATTCTTAGGGCTCAGGTCGCCCCCGGCCTTGTGCCCGACAAATTGCAGTATTCCCGTGGATGGAAATAGATTCGTGTAATCGGATCCGTTCCGTTGGAGGACATTGGACAGCAATGTGCTTTTTTGAATCTTGGGCCCGTCCAAATCTACTTCCGGAGTGTGGGTGGTGTCATTTGTATACAAATCAGAATCTGGAGTACTATCGGTAAGATACGGAGTCGTGGTGTTGAAAGGTATTTGCGCCACTTGGAAGTACCGGCTGCTGCCCGCCTGAGTGTTGGGTGCATTACGATATATGATCCAGGAATCCCAGCCGTTCGGGTTTGCTCCGGCCGAAGGCAGATCGGTAATATGGATGCGGCCGTTGGTAGGAGTTAAAGACTGGGTTTCGATGGGCCGGGAAGGATCGCTGCCTGATTTGCCGAAGGCGATGTAATATTGGTATTGGCCACTGAGCACGTCTTCATCCAGCGATATCGGCGGGGTCGTGCCTCCTACGGCGTAGGTGTCGGAAAATGTGAAGTTTTTAGTATTGGCCTGGGCTTCAGTGACGGAACCGAGAAAGTTGTAGGTACTATTGGCATCGGTGCCGGTCGTGCCGTCGGTGCGATAAATGTTGATCTGTTGATAACCATCCAGTTCTTTCGAAGCATTTAACAATTTGTCGAATCCGGTAATGTTCACAGTCGAATCCGCGCTTGCCACCGCTACGGCCGTGGTCATATTTGCCGAGGGTGTGCCTTCTAACGGGATTGAACCACCGGGATCCCCGTCGGATAAAACAAATTTGTAGTAGTAGTTTCCCACTCCCACATTTCCGGAGCCGCCGCCGCCATCGGGTTGAAACGTGATTCCCGAAGTGTCTTTCGCGCCGGAAATCACGGTGGTGGGAAGAGCTGTGGGATCTGTGTATTGGGCATCGCCGAGAACGCCGGTTTGAATGATTTTCGCCGCGTCGGCCACATCGCCGCTAGGAGTGAGCGAGCCTTGCAAATAGACATTTTCCGTGGCCTTGGCCACTTCCGCCGATCCCAACGGGATGGTAATCGGCTGCAACGAGGTTGTTTGGATTTCAAACTGCGAGTTTACGCCGTATCCCAACACGCGATTGCCGGTGGAAGTGGTCAACTGGTTTTGGGCGTTCATCTTGAATTCGCCGTTGCGCGTGTAGGCATAACCGCCGTTGCTTCCATCGACGATAAAAAAGCCGTCGCCCTGGATGGCCATATCCGTGGGGTTGGAACTGATGCTTACCGTGCCTTGACTGAAGTTGGGCGTGATGTCGGCCACCATGGTGCCCAAACCTATTTGCGTCGGATTGGTGCCGCCGCTGTAGTCCGTGGGACCGGAACCCAAACTTTGCGTTTGCAAGAACTGCGTGGCAAAGCTGGCCGTGGATGATTTGAAACCCACGGTGTTCGAGTTGGCCAGGTTGTTGCCCACCACGTCGATTGTCGTTTCGGCTCCGGTCATGCCGGTCAATGCCGTGCTTAGTGCCGATGCAAGTCCCATTGTCTATCTCCTAATTTTTGAGCGCGACCGGCCAAACTTCATTTGATACCCGTCGCGGCTTTACATTGGTTGTTGAATTTTTCACGAATTTGGATCGACTTCAGAAATGTTTGCCAAACTTATAGTATCGCTGCCTACACAGACTTTTACACCCGAACTATCAACCGTGACCTTATCGACCTGACCGGTAACCGTGCTACCGCTGTCGGCCAGGCCGGTTACAGTTTTTTGCAGCATGGTGCTGGCAGCCACCAGGTCTTGCTGAGTTTGCATCGAAGTCAGTGTGTCGGACAGGCGCTGATTGGATTCGATTTCCTTGATCTGGCTGACTTCCTGAAGAATCTGAGTATCATCCATGGGATTCATGGGATCCTGATTCTGCAACTCCGTGACCAGAAGGTTGAGAAAATCACTCATGGTCACATTTTGAAGGGGATCGGCGTAAGTGGCTTGCTGACTTGTAGTACTCGAGGCGGATGTGATGGAAGAGGTGCTCATGTGCGTAATTCCTTAAAGGTTTAGTTGGATTTTTTTATTATGTTTACCTGCTTTTTCCATAAAGCGGTTGTTTTCATACAATGACGTTTAATTGACCATTGTGATTGGCAAGGCGCTGTCCTTCCGTTGTTGTCGTCGCCGCGACGCCGTTTTCTAGGGATCGCGGGCGCGGGCCGCGGTAACCGTCTCCGCCCGATCCGGTCTGGGCCTGATCGGCCGTTTGCTGGGACATTCCGCCGGAGGACGGGTCCCGCAAATCAACGTCGAATTTCTGGATTTTGATGTTCTGCTGTGCAAGGCGGTCGCGCAAGGCGGGCAAATTTTCCAAGAGCAAGTTTTTCGCTTCCTTGGTTTCCGCTTCCAGGCGGGCCTTCATCACGCCCTTGTCAACGCTGATCTCCATGCTCAACGAGCCAAGTTCCGGCGGACTTAATCTTAAGCGCACGGTTCCCCCCCCATCACTCATTGCCGCAAAAGCCCGCTCGACCCTTTGCACAGACGCTGCAAGGCGTTTGCGGGATCGGCGGCTTTATTGTCGGATGCGATATTGGCAGGTTTATCGGTCGCGGGCAGTTCGATTTTGTCCTTTGCAGGAGTTGTCGGCACAATAGGCGGATTTACCACCGGCGGTAAAACGGAGGGATTAACCATCGCGGCTGCGGCTGACACGTCTTGGCCAACGCCCGGCGAACCACCCGCATCGGCGACGTTGCCGATCGAAGACTGCATAATTTCATTTTGATTGGCGGTTTTCCCCTGCGCGTTGCGCGACGACGCGGAGAAGTCTTTTGACGTTTTTGCGGCGAAGGTCCCGCCTTTTCCGGCAGCTAGCGCGGTATCGATTGCCTCTGTGGCCGCCGGCTCTCCCGCGTTTTTATCTTCCTCCGGGGCGGTCTTTCCCAATGCCTTCTTTTTTCCGGACGCGGAAACAGATGCGTCCGGGCCCTCTGCGGCGGCACTCTGCATCGTGCCGGAGGTCAACGATTCCGTTTTGGTCTGCGGGCCCGAGTCATCCGTCCTTTTTGACTTTGCGTTCTTAGAGGCGGCGCGCAACGCATTTGATACCTCATCCTGTTCTGCTTTTATTGAAGAGGCGTTGCTTTCCGACTGTAAAGGGTTTTTTGCATTACCGGTCTTGGCGTTTATCCCAGCGTTAAGTTGATTGTCTTGATTGTTGTCATTTGGGGCGGCAGTGCTATTGTCATTTTTATCTTTTTTGTCGTCTTTTTCTTTCTTATTAATCGAAGAACCGGCTTGATCTTGTTCTACCGGCTTGTCTTTGTTCTCCGCCGACCGGCTATCCGACGTTGGAAGATTTGCTCTGTCGGCAGACTCCTCGCCATAGACATTGTCGATATTATCTTCATTATTTATTGGGCATGGCGGCGGCTGGTCTGCCGTAGATTGCGAATCGTCGGCCCGCGGGACCGGCGATTGCCCGGCATCTCTTGACGAGTTGCCTGCGGTGTTGTCGCCGGCGCCGGTGGAAGAAGTTTGCGCCCGCTGCAAATAATCGTTAAACGAGTCGCTAAAGCCGGGACTAGCATTTGCCGCGCCCGCCTCGACCGGGATCATGTCCAACAACGGCAATGAAATAAATTGGCTAGATTCGATAACTGACATAGCGTCGCTTTCTTCTGTATTGGGGCTTTTATTTTGGGGCGGCAGTTTAACTGCTGCCCCAACATAGCCCAACTTATCGGGCTATAACTGCGTTGTTTTTATTTGTTCCAGTTGTTTGCGGGTGTTGTCGGGAATGTTGGCCGTCGGCGCTCCGACTCGAATCCGCCGCAAAACCTCGCTTAATTGTTCCATTTCCTCGTCCGTTTTGAATTCGCCGAAGATCTTGGCGCGTTTGGCGTCCGGCATGGGCGAAAGCAATGTCACCACGTCGTCAATTTCTTTTTTATTCAACATCTCCAGGATCAATGCCTTGGCCTGCTTGGGCTTCAGGTTTTCCAGCGTGTTGCGCACTTCCTCCTTGCCGGAGGCCACGGACCCCTCGCGCATTGATAACAGTTGGGCGTTGAATTCATCCCGCAGTTGCTTGTAACTTTTTTTGTCATCGGCCAATTTGGTCTGCTCAAGCTGGAACTGGGAAAGGCTGTTCTTGAGTTCCTGTTCGCGGAGCTCCAAGTTTCGATACTTCAGCGCCCGGGTTTCCAGGATTTGATCTAAAGAAGGCTGTTCGGCGACTTTTTCCTCGGCGACTTTTGTTTGTGTCTCCGCTCCTCCAGCCGGCTGGATGCCTTGGGCGGCGGCAATAACGCTTAGCCATCGCTGGTTATCGATCTTCCAGGTGGAAATCAAGTATGCCAGTATGATGACCTGGGAAATGATAGTGCCCACACATGCGTACACGAACATTGTCCCTGCCGCGCCGATCAACCGTTTGATCATACGACTTCCTCCGCCGCCACGGCCTGGAGCCGGGCTACTTCATCCAAACGTTTTATATCCAAGCGGTTTTCCGCCTGGTTGTGTTGCTCGATCTGGTGTTCGCGCAACTTCTCCAAAATACGCACTTCCCGGTTTGCGGCCAGTAAAGCCACGCGCCTGCGCTCGATCTCGGCGGCCAATCTGCCCCGCTGTTCGTTCAAGCTGCGCTGTTGGACTTTCAAGATGATTTCGTAGCGCTGGGCTTCGATCAGCCGGTCGATATCGATCATGCCCGGCCCGGCTGCCTTGCGGCACTGGTCTTCCAGGGCGTTTAGCTCGGTTTGCACCTGTTTCAAGTGTTCGCCAAGCACGTCGTCCGCCCGATAGGCCTGGGCCAACTCCGTGCGCCGCTCGTCGCGAGCGGCCTCGCGGAGTTTCAGGAGCGTTGCCATGCGAAACTTGAATCGCGCCATGTCTTGATAATCCTAATTTGCGCAATTAATTGAATCTCAAGTGCTGAATGTAGCGTTTTTCATCTCAGAGCCGGGCCGTGCCGGCCCGGAATTCCGGGGCCACACGCCACGGCTCTGATTTCACAAACAACATTTATTTTCTCACCCTCGTTGAATATTTAGTCCTTATTTTTGCGGTTGGGCATTAAGGCGGGTCGTGATTTGTTTATGCAACTGGATCAATTTCTCCCGGGCGTCTTCGATGTTCGAGGCTTGACCGACCGCCTGCCGCAAGAAGCGGTTCAGGTCGTCCTGCATTTCCACGGCGACATCCACGAGTTTGTTGCTTCCGCGGCGATAAGCGCCTATGGATATCAGATCCTCGTGCTCGCGGTAAGCAGCCAGGAGTTCGCGAACGGCCATTGCCGCTTGGAGATGCTCCTCGCCTGCCACTTCGGTCATCAAACGGCTGAGGCTTTCCAACACGTCGACGGCCGGATAATGGTTTTTCGAGGCCATGCGGCGGGAGAGCCAGGTGTGCCCGTCCAGCAAACCGCGCACCGCGTCGCTGATCGGTTCATTGGGATCGTCGGCCTCGACTAGGACCGCGAAAAAAGCGGTAATGCTGCCTTGCGGGCTTCGCCCTGCGCGCTCCACGAATTTGGGCAGCACGGCGAAAACCGAAGGCGGGTATCCGCGGGTGGCCGGCGGCTCGCCCGCCGCCAGCCCGATCTCTCGCTGTGCAAGTGCGAATCGCGTCAGCGAGTCCATCAACAGCAAGACGTCTTTCCCCTGGTCGCGAAAATATTCGGCCGTCGCCATTGCCGTGGCGGCCGCCTGCGTGCGCAGCAAGGGCGGCTCGTTGCTGGTGGCCACGACGACCACGCTCTTGGCCAATCCGGTTGGTCCCAGGTCGCGCTCGATAAACTCGTTCACTTCGCGGCCGCGCTCGCCGATCAAGGCGATCACATTCACGTCGGCCTCGGTATATCGGGCCATCATCCCCAGAAGCACGCTTTTGCCCACGCCGGAACCGGCGAAAATACCCATCCGCTGTCCCTTGCCGCAGGTTATCAGGCCGTCGATAGACCGCACGCCGGTGGAAAGGGGGTCGCATATTCGCGGCCGGGTGCATGGATGCGGCGGGCGCCTGTTGAACGACGTGCGATCGTGCAACACCGGCTGAGGTTTGCCGTCCACCGCGTTTCCTTGGGCGTCGATTACCCGCCCCAACATTTCCGGCCCCACGCGCAACCATCGCGTGGTCCGGGCCAGGCGCACGCGATTGCCGTGGCGCACGCCGTTCGATTCGCCAAAGGGGTAAAGCAGGGTTAACTCGTCGCGAAATCCGATCACCTCCGCCAGCAGCGGCCCGCCCGTCTCGCGCTGGATTTCGGCCAGGGCGCCGACCGGCGCGGGAAAACCCGACGCGGCTACCGTCATGCCGACCGTCCGGGCCACAGTTCCCAAAAGTGCCGTGGGTATCACGCCTTCAAGTTGTTCTTCAATGTCCAGCATTGTTAGTGGTTAGTGATTGGTGGTTAGCGGTCAGTGGTTAGTGGTCAGCAATTAATGTTTATGTTTAGCCGCGACCCGAAGGGGAGCGAGCATCTCCCTCATCCTTGTTTCAACTCTTCTTCGATTCGTTGTAATTGGGCCTCGAATTGTTGATCGATAACGCCGAACTGGGTTTCAACCCGGCAACCCCCGGGAGTAATGCCGGCGTCGGCCGTGAGTTCGGTTTCGATATGGGGCGATAACTCGTCGACCAACATCCGCGCCTGATTGCCCAGCGATTGAAGATCGAGCGGATTCAAGAGGATCCGCATTTGCGAACTGCCGGCGGCCAACTCCAAGGCCTCGCGGATCAAGGTCAGGGGGATTTCGGGCTGCTCGTGCAACTCGCGGCGAATCAGCCGCTTGGCTATCGCCGCCGCCAAATGCACCGTGCCGGCCTCCCAATGCGACAGCCATGCGTGCCGGGCGTCCTGGATGTTTTGCGCCGCTTGCTTTAGCGCCGGGATCACCGTGCTTAACTGCTTTCGCACGATTTCCTCGACGGCCTCCATTGCGGCTTGACGCCCTTGTGTTTCGGCCGACTTGCGTATGGACTCGGCCTCATTGTGGGCCTTAACCACTATCCGCGCCGCCTCGCTGCGGATTTTGCCTAAATATCGATCCGCCTGCGCGGACACGTCTTCAAAATTGAAGGCCACGCCGTGCGTTGAGCTGTTGTGATCGGAGGCTCGGATGATTGTAGACATAAATTACAGGGCTGATATAAGTAATTGAGGATGTCTTGTAAAATTTAAATATCATATTTAGCCCCCGGTGAATACACCGGGGGTCAGGCGGAGTATTTTTAGGCGGCTCCTAATTCAATTTTTCCCTTCGCATATACTATTCTTGCCGCGATATCGGCGATATTTTGCCGGGCGGTCTCCACGTCGCTCAGTCGAATCGGGCCGGGCTGTTCCAGTTTGCGGCGAAGCGATTCGGCCTGGTTTCGCGGGAATAAATTCATCACCCGATCGCTTATTTCCGGCGGGGCCCCCAATAGCGCGGGCATGATCCATTGCGGCTCCACGGCCTGAAAGACTTCGGCCAGCGCGGCGTCGTCCAGGTCGGCCAGATCGTCGAATTCCATCGGCGGCGGGCCGAGCCTTTGGGCCAACGCCCGATCGTGCGCCGCCAGGTTATCCAGGATTTGCAGCCGGACTTCGCTTTCCGAAGCCTGTAAAATTCCGCCCATCGCCTGCAAACCGGCCACGCGGCGCCGCTGCATGGGCACCTGCCGCGAGAGTCTGCTCTCCAATGCTTGTTCCACTTCCCGCAAGATCGCGGGATCGGTCTCTTCCAAATCCACCAGCCGCCGGACTACCTCCGTTTGCATATGTGGTTGCAGGCGCGCCAACACGCCGCCGGCCTGCCGGGCCGATAAATGCGACAGCACCAGTGCGATGGTCTGCGGACGTTCGCCGGCTAAAAGCCGGGCCAGTTTTTCGTCTTCGGCCTCCCGCAATCGCACAAAAGGCATCGAGTGCAAGCCGCTTGACGCCGGTTTCCTGGCCGTGGGCGCGGATCGTTTAAAACTAATTTCCCGGGCCAACCGCCCGCCAAGCTCGACTCCAAAAGATTGTTGCGGAGGCGATTGCGGACCGAGCCGAAAAAACTCCTCGACTACGCGCTGTTGCTCATTATCCGGAATGTCGTCCAGCACCACAACCGCCTGGCGCACGCGCTGGGCTTGTTCGGGTCCGAGCTGTTCGAGAACCGCGTCGGCTGCCGACCGGTCGAGACAGGCCACTAAAATAGCGGCCTTGCGAATGCCTTCATTAGCCTGGTATTGAGCGATTGCGTTCATGTTGCTAGGTTCCGTTTTCAACTTGTGCTACTGATCCAGCCGCGCAGGATATTGGCGGCCGTATCGGGATCTTCCTTTACCATTTCCGAAAGCTCGTCGATCAACGACGGTCCTCCGCTTGTGAAGCGCCGCAGGCGCGGCCCGCCTGCCTCGGCAGGCTCGGGCGACTCTTCCTCGGTCACAGTCGCGCCGGCGATCTTCGGCGCCGCGCGGGTCTCGGGCATGGACGGAGCGGACCGCACCAGCGACCGCAACATCAACAAGCTCACCAGCGCAACTCCGATTATCCCCAGCATGCTCCAATATTCGCCAAGCCAGGCCAAAGCCGATTGGGCCGCGCCGGGCGCGGGGATTTCCTTGCCCGGTATATCCTGAAAGGTAGACACGGTGACATATTCGGTGGGATCGGTAACGCCATCGGCCAGGGGCAAAAGCGGGGCCACGTGCTTCTGAACCATGGCCGAAACTTCGGTGCGGATCTGGTCCAGTGCGGCCTGGTCGGGTCCCTTCGATTCCTTTCCTTCAGTCGCGGGATTGCGTTCCTGCCACACTTTTTTGTAATAGCTGACGGGAATTCCCACCGATACTTTGGCGAATTTGGGAGTCGGTCCGACGGATTCAGTCTCTTTTTCAGAACCGGAGGGCACGCTAATAACTTCATTTTTCGACTGTTCTTCTTCTTCCTTGGAGCCGCCTCTGCCGCCGGCGCCCAGAGAAGCGGGGGAATTTGGTTGTTGCGACGCATAACCCGGCTGTCCAGACGGCCCGCTGCTGTCTTGCGTTCGCGTGGTGCTGGAGTTCACCTCGCGCACCGTCGTTGTCTTGGGATCGCGTTTTATTTCTTTTATGCGAGTGAATTTTTCCTTGTCCAAGGTCACGGTCGATTCCACGGTGACGTTGGGAATATAGGACAAGGCGTCGAGGATTTTGGCTTTAAGCTCCTGTTCGTAGGTCCGTTTCAGCGACACATACAGATTGTCGTCGGCGCCGCCGCCGTTTTCCGGGCTCCCGTACCAGGTGCGGCCGTTCAGATCGGATACGGTGACATTCTCGGATTTAAGCCCGGCGAACGCGCTTGCCACATAATGGCGTATCGAGGAAACCTTATCCACGTCCAATTGCTGGGACCCGACCGGCTTTACCGCGACGGACGCCGTTAAGATCTTTTCCCTATTCAACCCGCCCGTTGTTTCGGAATCATAAATGACGGTTGCCCGCTCGATGCCTTTCATGACACTGATAAAGAGGCCCAATTTTTTCTCTTTTGCGATTTTCCTTCGTTGTTCCCGGTCTTTTTCGGTGTCCCAAGGACTGCCATTGTTTGATTCTTCATCCATTACCGCGCTGAACTCGGCCGGCAAGGCCTTGGCTTCGGCCAAGGCGTTCATATATACGGCCTCTTGACCGCGCGGAACCTTGATCTGGTCTCCATCTATCCTGTAATCCGTAAGTTTCGCCTTGCCGATAGCGGCCACAATTGCCGACATTTGACCGGGCGGTATCGGCACGCCGTGCATCAAATCCACGCTCGGTCCCGACATGTCGTGCGTAAATAAATAGCCCAGGCTCACTACCACCACGACCAACAGCAGCCCGGCCGTCAGCCGGGCGCCGGGCGTCATCGAGCGGAACAGATCGGCTACCTGGGTAAATGCCTTGTTAAGAAAATCCATCCGTGGACCTTTCATTTTTCAAAATGCAAATTGCAAATTGTCAATTTCAAATTTCAAATCGAACAATAATCTATTATCAAACGCGAATCGCCTCCACTTCTTCATAAGCTGAAACCAATTTGTTGCGGATCTGGAGCATCATTTTGAAGGCAATGTCGGCCTTTTGCACGGCGGTCAGCACCTCGGCCGGACTAACGTCTCCGCCGGTGGCGAATTTTTCCACGGCCGAATCGGCTTGCTGCTGCATCTCGTTTACCTGCTGGATCGAGTCGAGCAGATAGTTCTTAAACGAATCTGCGCCTTCCGGGGCATTTTTGCCTGCCAGGGCGTTTGGCGACAGCGTAAGCGGCGGCGATATGTTCTGTATGGGATTCATGGAAATACTTCAAAATGGTTAAACGGGATTATCATGCGATGATTCTTAAAGTCTGTTGCTCCAGGTCTTTTGTGATATCCATCGTGCCTAGATTGGCTTCGTAGGACCGGGCGGCTTCCATGGCGTCGGTGAATTCGGTCATCATGTTGATGTTCGGGTAGGCCACGTAGCCCGCGTTCGGTCCGGTCTGAATGGCGTCGGGATTTCCGGGTTCGTATTTCAGCCGGGGTTCGAGTTTGGCGGTTTGCACCGAGGCGACTTTGACCCCGGGCGCCCCGTTGGCGCCCACGCTGGGATCGGCTTGGAAAATCACGAACCGCGGCTGGTACGGCGTCGCTTCGCCGGCCTCGTTATGAGTGGTCGATATGTTCGCCAGGTTGCTGGAAATCGCATTTATCCTTATTCGTTGGGCAACCAACGCACTGCTGCTAATGTCTAATGCCGGAAGCATGTTCAGGCCCAGGGGTTAGGGATCGGTTCTTGGAAACAAGTTGCCCCGATTCACGCCGCTAGTCTGCCCCTGGCGGCCACACGCTTATTTATAAATCATTCCTCATGGTTCCGAGTTTAAATTTGATTTTTTTGAACATGTTGGGGTGGAAGTTATACTTCCACCCCGGAACGACAGTACAACTGTCGTACCAATTTACTCATTGTCGCAAATTATTATGCTACACTTTTTCGGAGATGGCGGTTTCCAGCAAGTGAAATTGCTGGACCATGATCGACAACGCCATGTTGTGTTGCATCTGGTTCTTTACCATCTCCGTGACTTGATGTTCTATGCCCACGTTGTTTTGATCGTGATGCATGATGGTTTTGGCGTTTTTGGCCACTTCGGCCAGCGGTTCCGCGCCGCTCAGCCCGATTTCGCCGGGCGAGAGCCCCTCCGAGGAGGACGGAGGCTCGTGCCGCGTTTCGATGGCTTGTTGCAAGCGAGATTGAAAATCCTCCACCGATAGGTCGCGGACCTTGTATCCCGGCGTGTCCATATTGGCGATGTTGCCGGCCAATACGGTGTGCCTGGCCTGGCTGAAATTCACCACTTCCTGGAGCACGGGAATCGTCGTCGAATCGAACAAGTTCGCGATCATCTCACACGCCTTTCGCGTATTAAAACCAAACCTGAAATTCCCCCTCTCCTTTTGGGAGAGGGTCAGGGTGAGGGAATCTAGGTTAACAATTCATCTTAACCATCTTTCTAATGCAACCGGCGTGCCATATCCGGCCGAGACTTGCCGGACTGGGCATTTCGGCTAATTAACGTGCATTACCTAACTTGCTGGGGTGATTGGTTTTCACCAAAAAAATCCATTTAAATCCTTTTCAACTCCTTTGCCGGCAAAACTTGTCATTATGTTCACAACCGGCAATTCTTGCCTGTCGTTACCGGCAATTTTTGCTGATTGTCATCCTGCTTTTAAAAACGGTTTTTCACGCGGCGCATAGCCGTATTGGCGCAACTTGCCCGATAGGGTTCGCAGTCCGATGCCCAGCGCCTCGGCCGTTTTCGCCCGATGCCCGCCGAATTTTTCCAGCGTGGCTTCGATCAGTTTGCGTTCCATATCTTGCAGGCTGATTCCCACCGGCAGGCTCTCGTCTTCGATTTGCGTCTCTTCCGGGCCGGCGATTAACCAACGGCGCAGGTCGTCGGCGGCGATGGGCCGCCCGGCATGAAGGATGCTTGCCCGGGTGACGATATTTTCCAGTTCCCTCACGTTGCCGGGCCAATGGTAATCCAACAACAACTGCTCGGCTGACGCCTCCAGCGAGCATGGATAACGCCCCAGGCGCGTGGCGCAGCGGGTAAAGAAATGATCGACCAGTTCGGGAATGTCCTCGCGGCGCTCGCGCAGGGGCGGCACGCGCAAGGGAACCACCGCCAGGCGGAAATACAGATCTTCGCGGAACCGTCCGGCCGCTACCTCGGCCTGCAAATCCCGGTTCGTCGTGGCCAGCACGCGCACGTCGACACGGATGGTTTGGCTCGATCCCACGCGTTCGAAATTCCGCTCTTGCAGCACGCGGAGCAGTTTAGCCTGCAGGCGCAGGTCGATTTCACTGATTTCATCGAGCATGAGCGTGCCGCCGTCGGCCGACTCGAAGCGCCCGATGCGCTGGCTGTCCGCGCCCGTGAAGGCCCCGCGTTCGTGGCCGAACAGCTCGCTCTCCATCAACTGGGCCGAGAGCACGGGGCAATTCAAGCTCACCAGTTCCTTGTCGCGGCGGTCCCCGGCGGCGTGGATCGCCCGGGCCACCAATTCCTTACCCGTCCCGCTTTCGCCGGTTATAAGCACCGTTTCCGGCGCGGGGGCGACCTGGGCTATGCGGTCTCTGAGCATCCGCATTTGCGGGCTCGATCCGATCATCTCCGGCTCTTCGCATTGACTTCCCCGGGACGCGCCCCGGATATCCTGCCTCACCAGCCGGCTATGGCGGATAGCCTGTCCCACCAGCCGCTCGAGTTGATCGGCGCTGAACGGTTTCTCAATGTAATCGAATGCGCCGTGCCGCATGGCCTCGACCGCCGTGGCCACCGTGGCGTACGCCGTGACCATCACCGCCGCCGCGCCCAGACGCCGTTGTTCGAGTTGGATGATGAACTCCACGCCGTTCATGCCGGGCATTTTCAAATCGGTCAGGACGCAATCGAAGTCCCCGCGTTCCAATACCTGCAGCGCCTCCGGCGCGCTGGAACAGCAAACCACCTCGTGCCCGGCCGAACGCAACGCGTCGGCCATGGACTCGCGGGCCTGGCGGTGATCGTCGACGACCATCACGCGACCGGGTTGATCGCGAGTCACGTTTTCGTTGAAAGGAATGGTATTCATGCGGCAACCTCCATAACCTTGGCACGGGGAATTCGCAAACTGAAAACGGCGCCGCCCCCGGGATTGTCGGCGGCCGTCACGGTTCCTCGATGAACCTCGGCAATTCGGTAAACAATGGCCAGCCCAAGACCCGTTCCGCCCGGCTTGGTCGTGAAAAACGGCTCGAACACGCGGTGCCGGACGTCGGCCGACAGACCGGGGCCCGTATCGGAAATCTTCAGTTCCACGCAATCGGCCCCGTCGATGGCGATTACATTTATCGCGCCGCCCTCCGGCATGGCGTCCACGGCGTTTAGCAACAGGTTAAGGGCCACGCGCCGCAGCATGTCGCGGTCGGCTGTAATCGTCTGGGCCGGTGAAATATCGATAATAGTTTCGATTCCCTGCGCCTCGAATTGCGGCGAAAGCGACGAGCAAACGTCTTCGATCAATTTTTTCAGCTTGAATGTTTTTAAATGCGGGTCGCGTTCGGCGGTAAAGTGCAACAAGTCGTTGACCGTGGCGTCCAGGGCCGTAAATCCGGCCGAAATCTTGTCCAATAAATTTAGATTTTCGCAGTCCCCCAGAATCCGGCGTCGCAGCAGGCTAAGATATAACGTGACCGGCACCAGGTTGTTCCGCACCTCGTGGGCGACGTGCGAAGCCATCTGCCCAAGATCGGCCAGCCGGTTTTTCCGCGCCAACTCGCGATTCTTTATTTCCAACTCGTCGGTCAGCCGCTTGACTTCCTCGCGCAGGGCCTTGTGCGTTTGTTCCAAGCGCAGAGTGGTCTCCTCCCAGGCCGACAACACGGTTCCCAAGTCGGCTGGGCTAAGAGGCGGCGCTTTGGATGGCAGGGCGGTTTGAGTCATTGTAAATAATGAATAGTGGACAGTTGTTAGCGTTTTGTCATAGTTCAATTTGCAATTTGCAATGTTTTTTCCTCGTTCCCACGGTCCTTCGTGGGAACGCACAAGGTATTTTTTATTTCTCCGAAAATAAATCCAATTGCGACAACGAAGCGTCGGCCGACGGCAGATACGCATGTCTCGCATGCCCGGCCAGATGCGCTCCTTGAAGCCGCAGGGCCGCTTCATCTCGGCGGCGAATCAGCGCGGCTTCGCAATATTTCTCTTGACTGACGATCTCGGCCAGCAGGGTTTCGCACTGTTTGAGTTGTTCGGCGCATTGCGCCCTGTCGCCGGCCGAACGCCAATCGCGCCGCTCGGGATCCTGTTTGCGGAAAGGGTTCAACGCCCGTTCGATCCGTTGCAGTGTGACCAAAGGGCGCTGCTTGGCCGCCAAAATGTCCATCAGCGACGTCATGTTCCCCTCGTTGATCAGGGCCAGTTGCTTGCGACCCATGTCGCGCAATTGCGACAAGCACTCGCGCTTAACGCGGATCAAATCTTTCAGGATGTCGGTCTCGTTGAGGTTATCGGCCATCAGTTATGAGTTACCGGTTTACAGTCATCAGTTTTCAGTTATAAGTTTTCGTCGGGCATTTAGGAAAATGCATCACAAAACAGCAAGCGGTTTCATTTTTTATTCATCCATTATCCTTTTTCCACATTTTCATAAACTGCTCAGTAAATCCAGCCGTTGGGCCCATTGTTTGCGGCTGTAGTTGGTGGTACTTTCAAATGCCAGGTCCGGCTTCATCCGTCCAAGCGCGAACTTGGCTTGCTCGAGGGCGTTTTTTGCCTCCCGGGGCTTGTTCAGGTTGCGATAGGCGGCGGCGATCTGAACGTAAGCGTCAAGCACTTCCGGACAGTTCTGATAACGATTTACGGCCGTGGAATACGCCTTGACTGCCCCTTCGTAATCGCCTTGGGCGAAAAGCACGTTTCCCACGGCAAAGCAGCAATTGCGCAAAATCGCTTTCTGGACCGGGGCAAGTTCCGCGTTGTCGCGGTCTTTGGCTAGAGTCTCCTGAACCTGTTTGTACTGCTCCAAGGCCTTGGAATACTGCTCTTGGATTTGCTTGGCCAGAACGGCACCGGAGTTGCCTATCAGATCCTTTTTGAGTTTACCCTGGGTTTCGACGGCCAGCTTATAATAGCAGTTTGCCGTCAAATATCTTGCCTGTATGGCATCGAGAAGATCCGGATAACGTTTGACATATTCTTCCAGTCGGCGGGCCGCATCGGCGTACCGGCCCTGGTCATGGAGCAATTCTCCCAGCACAAGCAACGAATCGCGCCATTCCTTGCTCTCCGGGGTCAGGTAATCGCCGTTGAGATTATCCAGCAACATATTCTCCGCACTCGGCCAATCGCCTTTTTCCTCATAAGCCCGGGATGCCAACAATCGCGCCCGGCATGCGGCCGCGTCGCGGGGATACAAATCGATGCATTCCTTGAGCATCTCCAAGGCCTTGTCCAACTGGCCGGCGGCCAGCAGCGATTCGCCTAATTGAGCCAAGGCTTGGGGATGGCGGCGCTCGGCCTCGTTTTTCAGATACTCCTGGAACATGCGGGCGGCGCTTGTGTAGTCTTGCCCTTGCAAGTATGATGTCGCCCCGTTCCACAATTGATCGGTGAACGTCTTGTTGGCAGGCAGCGTCTTTGCCAGTTTGTCATAACACGTGCCGGCGCGGCGGAACTGTTCGCGGCCCAGACGGCGAATGGATTCAGCCTTGTTGCGCGGCCCCTTATCGGCCTGGTTGAGCAATGTCTGTCCCCAAACTCCATGCGCCTCGGCCTGGAATATCAGCGATTGATCGATTGGGAGCAAAGCCTGCATCATGTGGATAATTTGCAGGGCGAATTCGAATTGCTGGACGCTGAGGTAATGCTGATAGGCCGCCAAAATTCCTGATTTTAATTGATCCAAAGAGATCCAGGGGTTGTTGTATGTCGCCGGGTCGCTAATGCCGCCGAGCACGCGACGATACTCGCCCAGGGCGTCGATGTCGCGGCCCAGCCGGCGGTAAAGTTCGGCCCCCTGAAAACCGGCGGCGAGGCCTTCGGGCATATCGGGGCATAAGTTGAAAGTTCGCGTGAATTGCTGCAATGCCGCCTGGTCGTCCCCTAATTCCAAATAACACAAACCAGTCAAATACATTGCCTGCCTTGCGGCTTTGCCCCCCCCCGTATCTTGACCCAGCGCAAAACGGAACGTTTGGATCGCCTCCTGCAGTTTTTCCCGCGCCTTTTGTTGGTCGTCGTCAGAGGGAGGCGTCTTCTTCCGCAGCGCCTGGGCTTCGTACATCGACACCCAGCCGCGCTCGACCGCCGCCGCCGGATTTTTTGCCCCGGCGGGAATCTGATCCAAGGCGGCGTTGCACTCGTCCATTTTTCCCAAACCCAATAGAATTTGCGATCTCTCGGTTAAAGCCTCTTGCCGCTTTGCTTCCGATAACTTTTTGTCGGCCAATACCAGGGAATTCTGTTCCAAAGCCTGCTCAAGCTTCGGCGGGACATCGCTCAGATATGCATTGGCCAAAAGGGCGTGTATTTCCTCGCTATATTTCGGCGATATCTTCAAGGCCGAAAACAAAACAGGACGACTGGCCTGAATCTGACCGCTCTCGTACAAACTTTCGCCTAAAAGATAAAGGCCTTCGGCATTGCGATTGGCCGGAAATCCGCGATTGTTCGCCTCCTCCAAATATCGAGACGCCAGGAGAAAGAGTTTGGCCCGATCTTTGCCGAGCGAGGCTTCGGCTTCATGGGCCGCTGCCGCTCCCAGCGCAAATGCCGGGCCACCCAGCTCTTCGGCCTTAAGCTCGCCTTGCTCTTGCGCGCGTTTGGCAAGTGTCTGCACCTCGGCGAAGGCGCGGCGATCCAATGCCTGGAGAATCTGATCCATGGTAACTAATTCTTCGACCGGCCGATGACTTGGCCCCGCCAAGAACAACCAACTCACAACTACTGCGGCAATGAGGAAAGATACGACTCCGCCAATTGCCAGCATTGCTTTTAAACGATGCGCTTTCATCCAGGCGACGAAACCGCGCGCGGTCTCGGGGGGCAATTCCGTCCCAACGGAGACCTTTGCCGCATGAGCGGCGGCATCTTGATCTGGAAGATCTTTGGATGGCATATGCGCAATCCGGATTCTGGCGCCTGCTCGGACCTCGCGCCAGAACGGCGCGACAGTCTTAAACAGGTTGAAAAGCTAGGAAAAGGCGGGCGGTTTGTACCAGAAAACCCTTTAAGATGTCAATCCACATTTAGATCTTCTAGATAACCTCTGAATGTAATAATAGACTAAGAGCCTATGTTAAAACAGAATACGTCATTCTGAGCGAAGCGAAGAATCTGGGTAGAGAAAGATGGGAAATGCTGGCAAAATATTAAATACAGCGAGATCCTTCGCTTTGCTCAGGATGACTTTTGAGATAGATCTAAATGCAAGCAGTGCAATGATAGCATTGGAATTGCGGGACACATCGCGCAAGTACCAGTGATTGTTCAATTTGCAATTTGCAATTGCTCAATTTGCATTAGAAAAACATGTGCAAAATGCACTCAAACATCCACACAAAGACTCTATCCCCCCGATCCTTCCTTTTTTACTCCGTCTCGCAGGGCCACTCGCTGGAGGCCGTTTGCATTGAATCGGTAGATGTGATTTGCTCGATGATCCACCGGTCGATGTCGACCAGCATCTGAGTCATAAGTTCATGCCCACATGGATATTGACGCAGCGTGACCGACATGCCTGCCGTATGCATAAGGCGAAGATTTTCGCAGACTTGACCGGCCGGATATCGAGTGCTGTAGCGTCCGACGGAGAGATGGATGGGTAATTTACGGGCTAAAGTCAGATTGGCCAGCGGCGTCCGGCCAATTGGCAGAGCGCCGCAAAGCGAGATAATCCCGGCAAAATGCTGAGGGTGTCTTAAAGCTACTCGGAAAGCCGTCGTACCGCCGCAATCGAAGCCGGCCAAAAAAATCCTCTGGCTGGAGATATGATATTTATGCGAAGCAGCCTCGATGGCATCGAATATGTGTTGTTCTATCTGCGGGACTTGTTCATAAGTGTTTGGCCAGCCATAACCTTCCTTCTCATCCCCCCCCACCTCTTTCATACACACGCCGCGGGGAGCGACTGCCACATAATTCCTCGTGCTCACCAAGGGCATGATTCGGCGTAACTGGCGTTCATCGCTGCCCGGCCCGTGCAGCCACACGATCAGAGGGTAGGCATACCCGCGCTCGTAATGCAAAGGAGCAAATAGGGCATGTATTGTATCTTGAGAAGCTGGGCAAAATAGGGCCGATTGAATATCAAACGCAGGTTCGACAAAATTTATTTTTGGAATTGAATCGGAATGTCGGATCCGAGCCATTTTTAGCGGCCTTATTCAAGAGGAATGATGGGGTATGATAAGGAATGATAATAGCCTAGTGTTTTATGATCGCTACAAAAAACCCTACACAAAGGCGATGGAATGGTACTTTACAACAACACCCCGGTAGTTGTCAACGCCAGGGGCAACTTGTTGATCGATTTTAAAAAGAATATTATTCATATAGTATGAAAAAAATATCCCCCTTATTTGTACAGGGTGGCTTGACAAAATAATATTTCCAGGAATTTCTCGTGAATATAAAATATTTCTTTCTAGCGGCCGCCGTCTGGCTAGCCGCGGTTTCGGCTGGCGCGGCCTTGGACTCGATCAAGACGAAAAGCGGCGCCATACCCGGCAAAATCGTCAGTTCCAGCCCGCTTAAGGTCGAAATCACGCAGGGCGCCAATCCCGAGCACAAAGAAATTCCAGTCAATCAGATTGACGTGATTTATTACAGCGAAGAGCCCGCATCGTTAAAAAACGCAAAAAACAATATTCTTGGCGGGCATTACGAAGAGGCCTTAAATGCGCTCTCTCATCTCAAGACCGACCTCATCTCCCGCAAAGAATTGCGCGAGGATGTCGAATATTACACCGCTTTGTCAAGCGCGCATTTGGCCATCGGCGGTGAGGGCAAGATCGCCGACGCCGGGCGGTTGATGATCGCTTTCACCAAAAATTATCCCGACAGCTATCATTTTTTTCAAGCCTGTGAGATCGTGGGCGATCTGCTGGTGGCCAACCGCTCCTTCGATCAGGCCCAAGAATACTATGCCAAGCTCGCAAAAGCGCCTTGGCCGGATTACCAGATGCGGGCCGGCGTGGCCATCGGGCGCGCGCTTCTGGTCCATGGCAAAAACTCCGAAGCCTTGGATGCCTTTGAAAAAGTCCTGGCCAACCAGAGCGAAGACCCCTTATCTCAAGCTCAAAACCTGGCCGCAAACCTGGGAAAGGCCGCCGTCCTTGTGGCTATGAAAAAAAACGATGATGCCGTCGTTCTCGTCAATTCCATTCTCAATAAAGCCGATCCTGAAGATGCCGGCAACATGGCCCGGGCATATAACATCTTGGGAAACGCCCTTCGCCAACAAGGAAAGACGAAAGAAGCCGTATTTGCATTTCTGCACGTCGATCTTTTTTATCCTTCAATCCCCGATGCACACGCCGAGGCACTGTATAATTTGGCCAAACTTTGGGACGAATTGCATAAAACCGAGCGGGCGGCCCACGCAAGACAAGTCTTAGAACAACAATATAAAAACAGCCCCTGGACACAAAAGGCGGAACAATAATAAATCTCTTTTACGGCCGGGGATGGAACTTCTTGTGCACTGCCTTCAGCCGCGTGGGATCCACGTGGGCGTAAATTTGCGTGGTGGCAATGCTGGCGTGGCCCAGCATTTCCTGAACCTGCCGCAGATCGGCGCCGCCGGCCAGCATGTGCGTGGCAAAACAGTGCCGCAATGTGTGCGGACTGATTTCCGGCGGCATTCCTATCCGTCCGGCATATTGTTTGATCAGTTCCCAGATGCGCTCCCTGCGCAAGCGCCGGCCCCGATAACTCAACAGTGTCCACTCCGCCGCTGCGCCGCGTTTGCTCGCCAGTTTTCCTCGCTCGTGTTCCAAATATGCCCTGACCGCTTCGATCGCCCGAGCGCCCAAGGGCACCAGGCGTTCTTTGTCGCCTTTGCCCCGGCAGATGCAATAGCCTTCGTCAAGGTGCAAGTCGCGGAGTTTCAGATGCGAAAGCTCCGACGCCCGGCACCCCGTGGCATACAATAGTTCTAGAAGCGCCCGATCGCGCCGCCAATACGGATCGCCTCGCCCGGGCGCGTCGAACAGGCGGTTTACCTGTTGCGGGCTGAGGACCTTGGGCACTCGCTGCCACAATTTTTGACTGCCCAAAAGCTCCGCGAGATTGTCGGTAACTACGCCCTCCAATTGCAAATAGCGGAAAAACACCTTAAGCGACACCAAGTGCCGGGCGATGCTTGCCGGGGCGAGTTTTATTTTGTTGAGCCAGCCGGCGTAGTCGGCCAGCTCCTGGATCGTCAACTTGTGTACGCTCTTGCCCGAAAGCCACTCCAGAAAGCGCTCCATATCGCGTCCATACGCCGCCACCGTATTCTCGGCCAGATGACATTCGCCCGCGGCGTACGCCGTGAATGAATCGACCCACGACCGCGCCATGCTTTGCGCCGAGGGCGGCTTGGGAGGCGACAATTTTCGGCGGAGAAGGGACATTCTGATCATTTAGCCCCCGGTGAATACACCGGGGTTTTTGGTTGCGGTTTTATATCGCGTTGGTTTATTGATACTCAGTCTTCCTTTCGGACGGCGGATTAGGCAATCTTCAAAGGATTTACCAACGCCGTTGCAACCACCCCCCCTCCCTTGCCCTGTTTGCGATCATTCTTGTAAAATTCGTACTAACACTTAATCCCAAGCCCCAATCCCCTATCCCTATCCCCTACTCTAATGTCCACCCGCGCAGCCCCAGTACTTTCGCTTGACGAGATCGTTCCCGGCCAGGAGGCCGACATGTTCGTGCTTCTCACGGCCAAGGAAGAACTTACCGCCAAGAATGGTAAACCTTATTTCAAGGTCACGTTTCGCGGCCGCAACCGCGAAGTGAATTTCCCCATTTGGGACAATTCGCCTTGGGCCGCCGAATGTCGCTCGCAATGGTCGCCCGGGGTGTTTTACAAGGTCCGGGCGATATATCGGGAGACTAATTTCGGGCCGCAATTGGAAATCCGAAAAATCCGCGAAGTCGTCGAGTCCGACGCCGCCGAAGGCTTTGATCCGAATGCCTGCCAAGCGCAATCGCGATTCGATCCCCAGGCTATGTTTGCCGAATTGACGACCATTGTGCGCGAGCGAATCGATCAACCGGCTTTGCGGAGGTTAGTGGAGTCGATCCTGACAAAATATCGCGCCGAGATCTTGACCTTCCCCGCCGCCCGGCACAACCACCATGCCTTTGTGGGCGGGCTGTTGGAACACACGCTCAGCGTAACACGAACCGCCATGTTTCTGGCCGACAAATACTCCGAATATTACCCCGATCTAGAACCGCCCTTAAGCAAGGGCCTGGTCGTGGCCGGGGCCATTCTGCACGATATCGGCAAGTTGCGCGAATACGATTGCCGCCCGGAAGGAGCGGCGTATTCGGCCGAAGGGGCGCTGATAGGGCACATGCTCTTGGGCCGGGACATCGTGCGCGAGTCCGCGGCCGAAGTGGAAATCGACACCGACACGCTCTTGCGCCTGGAGCACGTCATCGTGGCCCACCAGCGCCTGCCCGAATGGGGATCGCCAAAACCGCCCATGACCCCCGAGAGCCTGCTGGTGCACTATGCCGACGACATCGACGCCAAAATCAATATGATGGCCGGCGTATTGAAGAACGACGCCAACCCGGGCCCGGTCACGTCGAAGAAAAACGTGCTTATGCAACACGTGTATAAAGGGATAAATGACAAATGACAAAGGACGAATGACGAAAGAATGTCCAATTCCAAATGATGAATGTCTAATGACAAAAAAGATTTTTAGGCATTCGTCATTTGAATTTAGACCTTCTTTTGTCATTTGTCATTCGGATTTCGAC
>JBEKZY010000110.1:0-14221 GCA_049509395.1 Thermoguttaceae bacterium
CTAAACTATTACTCCAATCACCAATCCCCAATCCCCAATCCCTATCCCCTAATCCCTAATCCCTAATCCCTAATCCCTATCTCCGTATGTTAAAGGCACTCGAACTCGTCGGATTTAAAAGTTTTGCCGACCGGACGCGGTTCGAGTTTCCCCCCGGCATAACCGTGGTGGTTGGACCAAACGGCTCCGGCAAATCGAACGTCGTCGACGCCATCAAGTGGGTATTGGGCGAACAAAGCGTTAAAAGCCTCCGCGGCAAGGAGATGGCCGACGTTATTTTCAACGGTTCCGGCGCCCGCCGGGCAATCAATACCGCTGAAATCACCCTCACTGTGGACAATTCCAAGCACTTGCTGCCCATCGATACCGCCGAAGTCCACATTACGCGGCGGGTTTATCGCAGTGGCGAGGGCGAATATCTGATCAACCGCAATCCTGCCCGCTTGCGCGATATTCGCGATCTGCTTTCCGGAACCGGCATGGGCACCCAGGCCTATAGCGTTATCGAACAGGGCAAGGTCGATATCCTCCTGCAATCTTCGGCCCGGGATAGGCGAATTATTTTCGAGGAAGCGGCCGGCATCAGCCGCTTTAAACTGCGGAAGATCGAAGCCCTGCGGCGCCTGGAACGGGTCGATCAGAACCTGTTGCGCCTTCACGACATCGTCGACGAAGTCGAAAACCGCCTGCGGAGTGTCCGCGCCCAGGCGGGCAAAGCGCGGCGCTATAAAGAATATTATGATCGGCTCCAAGAACTGCGGACCCAGGTCGGTTTGGTCGATTGGCGACGCCTCACCGAACGCTTAAGCGGCTTCGAACAAGAGATTCAATCCCTCGCCGACGAGCGCGATTCGGCCGCGGCTTCGGCCGAAACTATCGAGGCCCGACTCCTGGAAATCGAGACCCAGTCCGGCGAAATCAACGAAGCCATTCGCGGGTCGGAAGGCCGCATCGCCTCCGATCGCGAGCGGATCGCCGCCGGCGAATCGTCCATCGAGCACGAGCGGGCCAGGTTGAAAGATCTGGAAGAGGAAATCGCCCGCAGCCAAAAGCAAATCGTGGCCATGAACGCTCGAACCGGCGATTTGGAAAAGGAACTTGGCGGTACGGCCGACGAGCGAACGGCCGCCGAGGAACTGCACAGGCAAATCGGCCGCCGCTTGGTCGAAGCCGAACGCGAACTGACAGACGTAATGGCTGTTTTGGACCAACTCCGTGGCGAAAACCAACAGCGCCGCGCCGGATATATGCAGCAGATGCGATCGTCGGCCGACTTGGGTAACGAAACCGGCGCCCTGGAAACGCAAGTGGCCGCCGCATCGGCAACCACCCAGCGCTGTCAAGCCCGGCTGGAGGAATTCGCACGCCAGATCAATGCCCTGCAATCGGATTTAACCCGGTTGCATGCCCAGCGCGATGAGACCGCCGGTCAATTAGACGAACAAGATCGCCGCCTTGCCGACGCGCGGGAGCAAATCGAGCAAGTTCAGCGACAACTGTCGGCTAAACAAGCGGAACTCGGCGGCTTGCGCCAACGCCATAGCGGCGCGGTCGAACGCTCCTCCGTGCTCGAAGAACTCGTCCGCCGCCAGGAGGGATTAAGCGCCGGCGTAAAAGAGATTCTTGCCCGGGCGGCCGATCCGGCCGACGGCCCCTTCCGCAATGTCTTCGGCCTGCTCGCCGACCTGCTCAATGTCAGCGTTGAAGCCGCTCCCCTTATCGAAATCGCCCTGGGCCAGGCCGCTCAGCATGTGGTGGCTTCGCCCGGCCACGATTTGATGAACTTCTTGCATAAAGAATCGAACCGCCTTGCCGGGCGCGTGGGATTTATCTGGTTGGACGGGCGCAACGAAGAACCGGCCGCCGCGGGCGTGAATTTGGATGGGCGGCCCGGCGTATTGGGCCGTGCCGATCGATTCGTGGAAACCCAATCCCGCTTTGCCCCCCTGGCCAGACGATTATTGTCCCGCACTTGGATCGTGGAAAAGCTCTCGCACGCCATCGAATTGGCCGAGAACTGCCCAGTCGGATTGAGTTTTGTCGCACTCTCCGGCGAACTGTTGCAGGCCGACGGCACGCTCGTGGTCGGACCCCGCCACGGTTCCACGGGCTTGATCACCCGCCGCAGCGAACTGCGGGCACTGCGCGTTCAATTGGAAGAATTAAAAACCGCCGTCGCCGCGGCCGAATCGGCGGTCGCCGGGTTCGAGGCGCAAATAGACCGGCATCAAAAAGCTGCGGCGGTGTCCGAGAAAAAACGCCAACAAGCGGCCGATCATTTGGCTGAATTGCAGATCCTAATCACTACCGCCGAAGAACGCCGTGCCCAATTGGATCAACAAAAAACCGTCCAGGGCGACGAGTTCGCCGCGGCGCAGGACCAGCATGCGGCCGCATCGCAGCGCTTGATCGAAGCCCGCCGGAAGCGATCCGAAATCGACCGCGACCTGGCCGATTCCGAGCAAAAATTAGAACTCCTGGGCGAGCAGATCAGCCGGCTCGAAAACCAGCGCATGGAACAGGGCCGCCAAACAACCGAAATAAAAGTCGAACTGGCCAAAAGCGAGGAGCGGCTCCACAACCTGGGTGACCGGTTGAGCCAGTTGGACGAAAATCGGCAGGAGCGCTATCGGGCAATCGACGAAAGCCGCCAGCACCTGGCCGAAAGCACACACCGGGCCGAGACCGCCCGTTGGAACATCTTGCACGCCGAATCCGAGGTCGCCGAACTTTATATTCGCAAGGAATCTTACGCATCGCAAACCGTAACTCTTATCAACCGCCGCGAGGAGCTTCTCGCCCAGCGCTCGGAATTGACGGCCGACATTCAAAAAATCCGCGCCAAAATCCGCAAGTTCGAGGATAAAATCCACGCCCAAGACTTGTCGGCCAACGAAGTCCGCCACGAACGCTCCACCTTGGCCGACCGCATGCGCGAGGATTACGGCATCGAACTGGCCGAATTGGAGCACGATCCCGACGCCGAAGAACAGCACAAGCGCGAGGAAGTGCAACAGGAAATCGACGACCTCAGGCGCAAGATCGCCAATCTCGGAAACGTCAACATCGAGGCCCTCGAAGAACTCCGGCAGTTGGAAACCCGCGATAAAACCCTTTCCGACCAGTACCGCGATCTGGCCGACGCCAAGGCCTCGCTGGAAAAAATCATCGACAAGATCAACACCGATAGCCGGCGCTTGTTTACCGAGACGCTGGACACGATCCGCGGGCATTTTCAGCAACTATTCCGCGATCTGTTCGGCGGCGGCCACGCCGACATCGTCCTCGAGGAAGGCGTGGATATTCTCGACTCCGGCATCGAGATCGTCGCCCGACCGCCCGGCAAGGAGCCGCGCAACATCTCCCTTCTTAGCGGCGGCGAAAAAACTCTCACCTGCGCTGCCATGCTTCTGGCCATCTTTCGCAGCCGCCCCAGCCCCTTCTGCGTGCTCGACGAAGTCGACGCCGCCCTGGACGAGGCCAACATCGACCGCTTCATCAAGGTCCTCAAAGACTTTCTCGCCTGGACGCAATTCATCATCGTCACGCACTCGAAAAAAACCATGACCTGCGCAAACACCATCTACGGCGTAACCATGCAGGAATCCGGCGTCTCCAAACAAGTCTCCGTCCGCTTCGAAGACGTCAGCGACGACGGCCACATCAAGCCCGAACGACTCGCCGCCGAAAAAGATACGCGAGCGGCGTAATTTGGATATCTCACCCTCAGACGCGAAGGTCACGGCACATCTTTGAGACGGGTTTCGTCGGAAAGATGTGGCAAGGTAAGAGTGCCTCATATTATAGCATCGCCAGTCACTCCATTCTTTCACAAATGCGGGAATAAAGGCGACGATTGGGAAAGCTGGGCTAAATTCTACTGCTGGATTTGGAGATTTTCGATCTTGACCGAAATCGAATATTTTTATACAAGGCGCACGCTCGTAAGTCTATTACACGATCTGCTGAACTGCTCCTTTTCAAAATAACTTGGCAGGGCAAGTATCTACGAAACATAGGGGAGACTGTAATGTCAACGTCCGCATTTCAACCTAGGGTTTCCATCGTCATACCGGTTTATAACGGTTCTCGCTATCTCGCTCAGGCAATCAATAGCGCATTGGCCCAGACATATAAAAACATCGAGATTCTCGTTGTAAACGACGGTTCGAATGACGGCGGCAAATC
Source organism: Thermoguttaceae bacterium (assembly GCA_049509395.1). GTDB lineage: Bacteria > Planctomycetota > Planctomycetia > Pirellulales > Thermoguttaceae > JBEKIK01. The sequence continues at coordinate 4,189 of JBEKZY010000110.1, forward strand.
GCGGGAGGTCGCGCTCTCCTACGGAGACAAGATTCGCTATTTCGAGAAGGAAAACGGAGGCGTTTCCACCGCCCTTAATTTGGCGATAGCTAATATGCGGGGCGAGTATTTCTCCTGGCTAAGCCATGACGACGTTTATCTTCCCGATAAAATTCAGATTCAAATCGACATCTTGCGAAAAGAGGAACGCAAAGACCCCATCATTTACGGTAATTATGTGAACATCGACGAAAATTCCCAGGTCCTCTCGACGTTCAACGCGGGGGCGGCGTATCCCACAGAAAAGCTCGGCCATTCACTTTACCCGCTCCTTAGGGGGCTTATTCACGGCTGTTCGCTGCTGATTCATAAAAGCCATTTTGAAAGGGTCGGGCTTTTTGACGAAAAATTGCGAACCACCGGCGATTATGATCTTTGGTTTAAGATCTTCCGCAACGCCAAGCTGATCTATCACGACGGAATATTGGTGCAAAATCGTTGCCACGCCGAGCAGCAAGTAAACTACTCGACGACCCATGTGGCCGAATGTAATTGGTTGTGGAGTTCCATGATCGATCGGCTTACTTCCAGAGAATTGCGGGAGATGGCAGGTTCGGAATACCAATTTTACCGAACCACCGCCGAGTTTTTGAAGGAGACTCCCTTTACCGAGGCCCAGCAACATGTCCAGGCTCTCGCAGATAATGTCCGCGAGAAAATAAGCGTCATTATTCCGTTTTACAATCGAATTCCGCTCGTTTTGGAAGCTGTTATTAGCGTCTTGAATCAGACGTACGAAAATTTCGAGGTTTTGCTGATCGACGACGGCTCGACCGACGATCCTGCACCTGTCGAAAAATTCGCGTCTTCCGATTCTCGAATAAAATATTTTCGCAGAGAACATGCGGGCGTATCATCCGCGCGAAATTTCGGCATAAGCCGATCGAGCGGCGACTACATCGCCTTTCTGGATTCCGACGACATGTTCCTCGCCGAAAAGTTGCAAAAGCAATTGTCGTTTATGAAGGCCCACGACCTCTACTTTTCCCATACTAACTATACCCGAGTCGATTCTCACGGCAAGCAGGTGCAGTTGATGGACACGGGTGTCATGTCCGGCAAGATATTCCCTCGCATCTTGGCTAGTTGCATCATTGCTACTCCGACCGTGATGGCAAGAAGAGAAGTGTTGGAACGGCACCGATTCAAGGAAGAAATAGGCATAGGCGAAGACGTATGCCTCTGGATTGATATTTCCTGCGATTATTCCATCGGGGCCATTCCAGAATCGCTCACGAATGTCCGCCTGGGGAAGACAACCGCCGCATTGAGTAAAGAATGTCAAAGACTTGGCTACTTTAACATCCTCCAACACATCCTCAAGAACCCGAAATACTCGTCGCAAGAGTATTACATCCACCTCCTTCTCAAAGATTTCGCGAACGTGTTTCATTCCGAACCGGCTCCGAGCACTTTAGCACTATCGGGTGGGCCTGCTTGTGCCAAAGGATTTTTCCGACGCCACTTTCTCGTTATCGACTGGGGCGTTCGGCTGGCCGTAAGTTTGAAAAATGTCGGCCCAAAGGAAACCTGTTTCAAAATCTATCGCAAACTGCGATCCAAATTTATGCCGCAAATGCCCAATAGCATGGCATCTCCTCCACTTGGAGAACTATATTCCCACCAATGACCGGAAGGGTTAAAAAGGTTCCAGGCTAAAAAAGGTTCCAGGAACCTTTTTTAGGATTAATGAGGCATAGGATAGATTCTCTACTTGGATCCCTGATGGTTCCATGCAAGGAATCCTATTGATATTGATTCCCGGCGATTCTTATCTGACACCTTTTCTCTCCGATACTTTTTCTCCCACCTATTCTCCTTCATAACGCCCCCCTTGCAGGAAAAAGGGCGAAAACCGTATAATAAATCCTGGTATCCTTAATTGTTTTCCTTACACTCGGGAAGGAATTCAATCATGCATCAGTTTCATCTGAGCGATGTTATCTATACAGTAGGTATTGTTCTTGTGGCCGGCAATTTCCTCGCGGCGGCCAAGGCGGCAGAGCCAAAAGCCTTTGCACCTGGCGAAAGGGCATGTTTGCTTAATGATCTGAAATCTGGCGATCCATATCGCATACAAATGGCGGTCGATCGCCTTGCTAATGCGCAGGCGGATGACAAGCCCGAAGATTTTTCCAAAGTGCTTGCTTTCTTGTTAAATCAATCAGATGCATGGTTGCGAAAATCTGCGGCTGAGGCACTTGTGATTTGGGCTACCCCAGATGCCGAAGATGCGCTGATCGAGGCCAGCCGATCGACAGACGATTCTATAAGTATTCCTTCGATAAAAGCTTTGGGAAAAATAAAAACGGCAAAAGCGGCCGAGTCTGTTGCTGAGTATATTTGTAAATATGCAGTTCGCGATACTCCACAAGCGGCTAAAACGATCTTTAAGACAATGGGACCTGTTGCGGAAGATGCAATAATTGCGCATTTGAATTATCAAGATAAATCGCAATTTGAGAAATTATCATATCATGGTAAATGGGTGCGCCGCAATGCATGTAGGGTATTGGGTGAATGTGGAGGTAAAAAAGCCTTAGAAGCTTTGCAGGATTTCGTGCAAAAATCTCCCAAAGACGAAGCAGAGGAAGCCGAAAAAGCCATTGCTGCCATCCAACGGCGATTGAATCCAGAAAGGGAAGCCAGCAACAAGTCCGATGATTCAAGAACTGATTCCTCCAATTTAGCCGTTAAGCCGAAAGTTGATAATACGGAGGACTTCCGAACATGGTTCAATGGCAGGTCTTCCGTTATTGCTAGGTTGTTGTCTGAGGATGGTGGCAATGTGATACTCCAAACAAAAGATGGACAAAAGCTTAGCGTTCGCATTGAGAGTTTGTCTGGTGCTGACAGAAAATATATTATGGATCTTCTTTTCGGGAAAGGCATAGCCAGCGGGCCAAAAGAGAAAGAATTAGAACCTGGTGAGCGGGCGCGATTGCTTCGAGATCTATGCTCCTCGGATACAAAACGCATTTGTGATGCAGCTATTCGTCTTGCGAAGATACCAATAGATGATAAGCCAGCCGATATATCAAAAGCCCTTGCTGCGCTGCTTCGACATTCGGACGAGTGGGTTCAGACCGATGCAGCACACGCACTCGAAGTTTGGGTGACTCCCGAGGTAGAAGATGACCTTGTTAAAGCCCTGGATTCGAAAAATCCATCCGTTCGTAGTTCTGCAATTAAGACATTAGGAAAATTTAGGACGCCTAAAACCGCTAAGGCCGTGGCGGCTGTAATACACCATGATCATTGGTACCGAGATTTCCTTGAACCTTATGGGCCACCACGCCGTTATTCAAAAGCTTCAAGAATTTTAATGGCCATGGGGCCCGTTGCCGAAGCCGCTACAATTGAATGTTTGAAAGATCCGGAGGTTTTTGCACGATGTGAAGCCTGCGAAATTCTGGGTGAAATTGGAGGCAGAAATGCTTTAGAGGTTTTACGCAAGTTCGTTCAGCGATCTCCAGCCAATGTTAATAAGGAAAAAAAGCTATATTCATTTATTGAGAATCGGGAAGCGAAAAGAGCCATTGCCCTTATTGAATTACGTCTTGAATCACTGGCGGAAAACGTCGCGCAACCCGATGATCCAAAAACCAAATCCTCTAATTTGGTACCTCATTCGCGTATTGTCATTGTTGACTCTTCGGATTTTCGGACTTGGCGCGAAAAAGGTGGAAAGGGGCCGGTTGTCGCCACTTTGTTATCAATAGACGATGATACTGTTGCTCTAAAGAAAAAAGATGGAAATGAACTTCGTATTCCTATTGAAGATCTATCTTCCTCTGATAAGACTTATCTCTCTAAATATGATGGCGATATCGCACTTAAGCTGGATAATAAACCAGTAAAAGCAAATGATGATATTTACGCTGTTGTCGAAGTCTTTGACGAAATAAGAGTGGTTGCCATATCAGAAATTAATGCACTTAAGAAAACGGCCGAGGAAGACTACCATAATGACCTGAAGTGGTATCAAGAGCATAAAAGACAAGTTGAAGATATATATAATTCAGATATGGTACCGTATTCTGAAGAAAAAGATATACACATGCTTAAAACTTCTTTTAAGTCAAAAGAAGATGCCCAGAAATATGCCGATAAGAAGACTGAAGCGCAAGAAATAGAGGCACAAAAACGCGCAGTGATACATAGATCTCATGGAGGAAACGTTTTGATTATTCGTATAGGTACTGTTACATCAGACGTCGATTTGACACAGAAACCTCGCATCGACAGTATACAAAAGAAAAAAGACGAATACGACAAACAGTTTGAAAGGCTAAATAAACTTAAAAAACTAACGGCTGAATTGATATTAATCAAGGAACAAGAGGAAAGAGTTGATGAAACAAAAAGTATGATAAATGGAGAAAAACGTGCTTTAAGGGCATTAAGGGATGAAATAGAATTTGTAAATAAAAATCCGGGAGAATTCTAAAGAGCTGAATAAACCTATCAAATATCTTTGAGAAAGAGAATCTAAGAAGTGAATTAAGGGTACCTGTAATTGTTTAAGAGCAATGGCGTTTGTGGCTAAAAGAGAGACAAATCTGCCTGAACAAATCTTTCGCGTCTTGCCGCGGCAAGCGGGGGAAACGATTGGAGCGGCGCTTAGGGAGTGGTTGCCGGGAGAGTCTTGGTCGCAGGTACGCAAGCTTATTGAGTCGCGGCGGGTGATGCTTAGCGGGAATCTTTGCGTCGATCCGGCCCGGCGCCTGAAATTGCAGGACGTGGTGAAAATCCTTCCACAGCCCATGGCTGCGCCGCCGACCGAAGCTGAAATCCGCATCGTCTATCTCGACGCTCATGTGGTGGTCGTTGAAAAACCAGCCGGGATCACTTCCACGCGACATAAGGAAGAAAAGAATTGGCCCAATCGGCGGAAGCAACTCCAACCCACGCTCGATGAAATGCTCCCGGCCGTGATCGCCAGGCAGGAAGGCCGGCGGGCGAAAAGCAAACTGCCGCCGGTCCGCGCGGTGCATCGCCTGGATCGCGATACCAGCGGCCTGATGGTCTTTGCACGAACCCCAGCCGCACAAAAGCATCTGGAGCAGCAGTTCCGCAAGCACACGACCGGGCGGTGCTACTTGGCCATAGCACACGGGGATGTTAAAGAAAGGATCATCGAATCACGCCTGGTGCGCGACCGCGGCGATGGCATCCGCGGCAGCACGACCTTGCCAAACACGGGCAAACATTCGCTGACCCATGTGCGTCCGATAGAAAAACTAGGCGACTACACACTGGTGGAATGTCGGCCCGAAACCGGACGCACGCACCAGATCCGCATCCATCTGGCCGAGATCGGCCATCCGCTTTGTGGCGAAAAAATTTATCTACAACCTCTATTCCGCCAGCCAGTTAAAGACGCCAGCGGCGCACCGCGATTGGCCCTAAGTGCGGTGGAGCTTACGTTTAAGCATCCCATCACTGGGGAATCGATGCATTTTAAATCGCCCTTGCCGGCGGATCTGAGACAGTTTATCAAGACTTTGCGAAAAGGCGGGTAAGGCGTGATTTAAATATACATGCCGAAAGATGGGTGTTTTAGAGCAGATAATAGTGTATTGGAATTTCCGTCACCCTATTTATCCGCGTTTATGGCCCCATCGTCTATTTACGGCGGGCTAAATGTAATAAGGATGGATAAATTCGCTTTGCTCACATATACATCGTGAGGCTAAATCCGATCTCGATGTCTTAGGGGTGAAATGAAATTTAAGGAAAGCTAGACATTTTTGCCTCAATAGTCTGCATCTCCCAATTTATCCATTTTTTCGTTTTGTGCCCTAAAACTGCTTGTCTATTGTGAAATCTGGAATATTTATGTCCTTCGACACTTTCGTTAATAACGGCATGATCGGTCGAATCGTTAAGACCGGAGAAAGACTTTAAAGTCCACCCCTGTTTAGATTCGAAGAACAATTTCGGAAGGCTTGTTTCGCGACAGAGTAATTGTATTAGTTATGTCGCGGATACAGGCTGCAGGGGGGAACCTGCCTAGAAGGCCATGCCTAAACAGACTGCCGCATACTCTCCAAGGTGGTTTGTTTGCTAGTCACGCCCCTTTTGCCAGTAGTTCGCCGGAAAATATTTGTTTGGAGTTAGAGGAAATCGAAATAGGTTGGTTAGAACGCACCTTCTCTATTTTACGGATTTTCTCTGGCTTCCGGATGCCCCGGTTGCCGATGTAGTAAGTACGGCAGGGGTCAGAAGGAACTGAACCAGAGCCAAGTAAGCGAATTACGGAAAGCCCCGACCCAGATGCCTGCGGACAATCGGCTGCTCCACGCGGTCGATTAAGCAAGGAACGCCAGGAGAGCAGACCGCGGGTAAAGGGGCTAAACAATCCTGAAAGGATGTAAGGTCCTTTTGGGATCAAACCCAAACCAACGTGAATAATATAAATCGGAGAGCCTGCGATGAAGGTCTTCACAACTGGTCAGGTCGCCAAAATTTGTAAGGTGGCCCCGCGCACCGTCAGTAAATGGTTCGACTCGGGCCGGCTGAAGGGGTACCGCATCCCCGGATCACAAGACCGACGCATTCCACGGGAATACCTGATCAAGTTCCTTAAGGAACATGGAATGCCCCTGGGAGATTTGGAAGACGAAGCAATGGCGAAAGTGCTGATCGTCGCCCAAGACCAGGTATTGATCGAGAATCTGAAGCGAGAACTTCCCCTCGACCGGTCGTTCAAAGTGGCGGTGGCTGCAAGTGGTTTCGACGCCGGGATTCAAGCCGAAAGCTTCCACCCCGACTGCATTATCGTCGATTTCTCGATCGGCCGCACCGAAGCCTTGCAGATTTGCCAAAATCTGCGCCGCAACGGCGAATTTTCGGAAGTGATCCTGATTGCCCTATTGCCCGACGACGGCAGCTCCACGAGCTTCGATCGTTCGAGCATCAACGAGACGTTCAAGAAGCCGTTCGATGCCGCGCTTTTAGCCGAGCGCTTGCGAACGCTGATTGGCGCCAAGAAAGAACTCGTATAAGGCCGCTTCTTGCCGGGAGCGCCCTTTTAAGAGACCATATTCCAGTCGCCGATTCCAATTAACCCGTCGCGGTGAAGACCCCCGCGACGGATAATTTTTTCTTGGCACGAAAATTTTTTCTTCTCAACACGGAGACTCGGAGGGCACGGAGTCTTATAATATGTTTTGTCGGTAGTTTAATTGTTCCCTTACTTTATGATTTTTATTTGCATCAGGATTGCGGCGGTTCTCATCCAAAGGGTATAATAATAATAATATGCAAACGCCGCTCGAATACTTTAAAATGGACAAGACCGTTATTCGAGAATACTCATCCCATGAGGAAGCGGATGATGCAAATCTCGAAAATTGGCTCTCACGGCCGCCTCAAGAGCGTCTTGCGGCCGTCGAATTCTACCGCATGATATATCATGGTGGATACGATCCAACTACCGCGCGAATTCAAAGAGTTTATCGCGTTGTTAAACGCCGAGAAAGTTGATTATCTCTTGGTTGGCGGTTGGGCTTTGGCCTTGCACGGCCATCCACGCTACACCGGAGATATCGATATTTGGATTCGGCACACCATCGATAATGCCGAAGCGTTGATTCGGGTGCTTTGTCAGTTCGGATTCAAGTCAAAGAATTTCGATCCACAAGCGTTTACGAAACCAGAGAATATCTTCCGTTTCGGTTTCCCGCCGATGCAAGTGGATATCATCAGCACAATTGCCGGTGTCGATTTTGCAGCATGTTATGAAAATCGACTAATCGTGAAGGCCGAAGGCACGCCTATTAACGTCATAGGACTTGAAGATTTTAAGAAGAACAAAACATCATCCGGCAGGCCGCAAGATCTCGCTGATGCGGAGAGCGTGACACGCAAAAAGCAAACGCGGCACTAATTGATTCTTGCCATCCGCTGAATGCGTTCTGACACACCTCATGCCCCTCTCCAGTACGGATTTTACCTAAATATACCCCGAAACTATTGACAATTGCGGAGGGGGGGTAAATTAGGCGAAGTTATTTTGCTTTCCTGATAAATCATTTAGAGGCAGCGTTCGTACCTGATAGCCTGAATCTCTGAAACCGGGTTTCTTGTGGGTACATTCTGACACGTCTCGCAACGAGCCGACCCGTAAAGCAAACGCCGGAGATACTCTGGCTCTTGACTTTCATTTTCATCATTTACTTAAAACTCAAAATCCCATTACAACTGAGGAGATTTCACAATGAACCGACATGTTTCTTTTCTGGCCATGCTCATAATTTGCTTAGTTTGTAATGTCTCACAAGCGATCACATACACTGTCACCGACCTCGGGGGTGGTACTGCTCGTGCCATCAATAATTTAGGACAGATCGTAGGAGACGCAGGCGAGTATGGTTCGTCAGTAGCAACGGTCTATAATGGCTCCACAATGATAGCCCTTGAAGGCGCATTCGTTTCGGGCGAGAATAGCAGTGCCACTGGTATCAATGCCAGTGGGCAGATTGTTGGCTGGCATGGATTGAGTGTGGGTAACCGAGCATTTCTTTATAGCGGCTCATCCTTTACCGACCTTGGCACTTTGGGAGGTATGAGTAGTGTTGCATATGCAATCAACGATAGTACCCAGATCGTCGGTAGGTCGTATAAAGCAGACGGCAGTACTCATGCCTTCTTATATAGTAGTGGTACCATGACTGACATAGGTGCTTTAGGCGGAATCCAAAATGGCTATCCCGGTGGCACCTTGAGTCAAGCTAATGGCATAAATAATAGTGGGCAAGTAATAGGAGGTTCGCTCGTTGATAAGCCGGGGTATAGTGGCGGCATTATGCATGCCTTTCTTTACAGCGGCGGATCTATGATCGACCTGGGGACACTAAGCACTGATATGTATAGTTCCAGTTATGCCACTGGCATTAACAACAATGTGCAGGTCATTGGATATTCTGAAATAACGAATGCTTCTGGGCAACATTCTTTTTTGTATAGTGAAGGCAGTATGATTGACTTGGGTACACTCGGCGGATTTAACTCTTACGCAAATGGAATCAATGACAGTTGCCAAATCGTTGGGTATTCCGACATGGGCGGGGATCTTAATCCTTCTCATGCCTTTCTTGATAGTGATGGGACAATGTATGACTTGAACACGCTCCTAGATTCTTCGGGCATCGGCTGGACACTGACGATGGCTTGTGGCATCAACGACCTTGGCCAGATTGTTGGTGGTGGCACCAATCCCCAGGGAAGAGGCCACGCCTTTCTTCTAACCCCCGTGCCTGAGCCTTCCATGCTCGTGCTTCTAGGTACGGCAATACTTGGACTTGTCTGGATATTGTTTATTCGCCAGCGATAGAAGAGAAAAAGTGACACAGTAGATGCTTACTTGCGATAGCGATTTTACCTGGCTTATGAAGACCAGTTTTTTAAGTTCAGGCCGGGGATATTGCTGAAATGGCGCTGGTTATTCGTTACCAGCGTGTAGGAAATAAAGAGGGCCGAGGAGGCGATTATCAGGTCGAATTCGTCTATCCGCCGACCTGATTTTTCCAAATCCGCCCTTAGCGCGGCGTACGTTTCGATAATGGCGGGCGAGACTTCAACCAGGGGGATTAAATTACATAAATGCCGTACTTTAGCGGCGTTTTCTATCGGCCTGCGGGACTTCAATGCTCCATAAAGCAATTCCCCGTGTGAAATAATAGACATCGCCCGGGGATATTGGAGATTGGCGTTAAAATTTTCGAGAACCTTTTGTTGGCCGCGGAGGATAAATACCAGGGTGTCGGTATCAAGTAAAAACATTGTCTAAATCCTTTGATCGGCGTTGGCCGTACCGCCGCGAGCGACGGATGTCACGCGCGATTTTCTCGGCGGAACGGTCGTCTTGCCAACTTCCCGCTAGTTCCAAAATAGCCCGGCCGGTTTCTTGGGGATCACGCAAGGGACTTGAGAGATATTTCTGGATTATCGCTACGACTTCTTGGCTGATGGAGCGGTTTTCCATTGC